>CAYSDC010000020.1:16283-18826 GCA_964429765.1 uncultured Pseudomonadota bacterium | reverse complement strand
GGCCGTTTGGTGCAAATGAAATGTCGTAAGCACCCTTAATCATGAGCACCATACGGCCTGTTCCATTTTCACCAGTGTTTGAAGGATCAAATCCTATTGAACCATAACCACCTGTACAGAAACAACCACTTGTGTCTTGAAGACCTGTGATATTATCTGAAAGGTAAGTAATTAACGAGTTATGACCAACATAAATTAATACACGTTGTTCTGGAGCGATGTCACATGGGTCTGTTGTTGGGCAGCATGGCTGAGCAATACATTCACATGGACAATCTGGGCAAGGTGTTGGGCAAGCACGTGTTTCTGCATTACGTGCATGCTTTTTCACATCAGCAGCTTTAGCTGTTTTTGCTGCAGCTGGTGATTTTACTAGTGGTCAAGTAGGACATGCACAATCAACAAGTGTTACTTCGTCTGAACGACGTTTTCTCATGAAAGTAACTTTGTTTTGCCCACATGCTATTTGGTCTACAGTGTAATCCATGGTGATATACACCTTGGTTCCTGCAGCACTTGCATTGAACACGCAAGACTCAACCTCTTCACCTGTCTCATTGAGCGCAAGTGGCAAGGTTTCGTTGCCGTTGATATCAACCAAAATTGGAGTTGTATCATCGATTTGTCCATTAAAGAACACACCGGTGCCATCAGCAAGCTTGAAGAATACACGACCTTGACCATTAAAGGTAACGATCATATCGGTAAAATCTTCAGTTGCTGGATCGACTGTACGACCACGGAACTCTAGGTTATTGTCAACATTAACAGAAATGGTTCGACCTTCTTCAGCGTTAAAATACACTTGGGAATAGCACAAACCATCGCTACCTGCAAACACACCGGTTGTTGCACCTTCAATTTGAGTTACACCAGCACTGTTGGAGTAAGGCTCAAGGGCAACATCGGTAAGAATATTGATGGTCATATCGCAACCACCACAATTACGAGCATCAAGTCTCACGTCACCGTCGATCTTCAAGCTGGCGAAAATTGGATTTCCGTCACCATCAAGGATCTCATCTACCGGCAATCCATCTGCACCAATTTCTGCTGCTGGATCGCGAAGCGTACCATAAATATTTAAAATGCAATCTTCTGATGTCGAAGCAAAACTTGAGTTAAAATCTCCGGGAGTCTCATCAATCAGATCCCCATAATTGTACAGGTCAGGGCTTACTGAAGAAAGCGCATAACCCTCTGCGTCGACATCTACACCCACAGGCGCCCATGTAAAAGGCTTGGCCTTCATGAATGGCGCACCTAAAAACGAGAGGGTGAGAAGCATTGCGCGAAGCTTTCTATTTATCATCGTTTCTCCCTTTTTAGGATAAACTTGAACAACACACACTATCTCTTCTGTTTTTAAGATTAGATCATTCTTATTGTTTCTTCGGCCCGGCCCTCCTTTCTCTGGATTACAAGGATCAGAAAGACATCCACCTCGCACCTGTAGAGTGTTTCTAGGATTGACCCAACATCAACGAGACGATCGATTGATATTGAGTTGGATGAGATATGAAACGCGTGAAGTTGTTGTTCGTCAGAAGATGATTTAATGATAGAGAAAAGAGATTATCGTTGGTTGAATGATTCAACGAATGATTCATAGCACTCTCCCTGACACGCTTCATAACTACCTTGTCACGTTTCTCCGTTTCAAATTAACCTTAGCTCTTGTTATCTAAATGTCAAGGCCTTATTTTTTGGACTCTAGCGCTGTCGTTAACCCTGACTCAATGCATAACTAGGGTAGGAAATTTCCTACAAAACATGACCCTTAACACCTAACAACTTTACTAAACATCCTTGCAAATTATGACTTTATAAACCTAACATCCATGCTATATTTATCTGCCGCTTCGAGTATAATTTTGGTATCAAAAAAATACACAATGCTGCAACCGTTTGAACATTGCTCTTATGTGGGTATATACTTGTGCGTATATTTGAGCGTGCTGCTTTGGACGGCTGTTATAGTCTAATCGGTCCCCTAGCACTAAAGTAAAGAGTTTAATCAAAAAATCCTGGAGTTCCTTATGACCATGCGTTCGATTCCCTTCTTTTCTCTTGAACGACAAACAAGCAAATTGCGCGGCAAACTCATGTCTACCATTGAGTACGTCATCGACAGCCAACAATTTATTGGTGGTCCTTTTGTAGAACAATTTGAACAAAAAGTTGCCAACTATTTTCAAGTAAATCATGTGATTGCATGTAACTCGGGAACCGATGCGCTATGGATTAACAACACCGTTTTCATTTATCGCTTCAAGCAGTGAAGTTTCAATGCTCGAGGCTCATCCTGTGTTTATCGATGTTGATGCCGCGAGCTATAACATAAACCCCGTTTTATTAAAAGCTTGGCTTGAAGAAAATGCGGTGATGAAAGATGGAAAAACATTTCACAAGATAACCGGCCAACCGGTTGTTGGTATTGTTACTGTTGATCTTTTTGGTCAACTTGCCGACTACCAAGAAATCAGAGCTCTTGCTGATGCTTGGAAATTATGGATCGTTGAAGATGCATGCCAAGCAATTGG
>CAYSDC010000020.1:10722-16273 GCA_964429765.1 uncultured Pseudomonadota bacterium | reverse complement strand
AAAAAAAGCTGGAAGCTTTGGAGACATAGCGGCATTTTCATTTTACCCAACAAAAAATTTGGGCGCATTTGGTGATGCAGGATGCTGCACAACAAATAATCCTGAACTTGCTGAAAAGTTATTAACGCTCCGTAACCATGGCAGAAAAACCATGTACAATTATTTGGGTCTTGGGATTAACAGCAGACTTGACGCCATGCAAGCAGCTGTTTTAAGTCTTAAACTTGAATATCTTGAAACATGGAACGCACGACGTCGACAAATTGCTCAAGTGTACAATCAAGAACTTGCTCATATTCCATTTATTAAAACTCCTGCGACAACACACGGTACTCATATTTATCATCAGTACAGCCTTCAAGTTGTTGATGCTCAAGGAACAGGATATCGCGATCAATTAATCGAACATCTAACACGCCATGGTATCGCTACACGGATTTTTTATGAAAAATCATTTACCGACATCGCGTTTTTAAATATGGATCCACGCCTTAAAACAGAATGTCCGGTTACACATCAATTAACACAAACAATTTTGGCTCTTCCTATCTGGCCTGAAATGACCGATGAAGAAGTTGAGTATGTTGTACATCATATTAAGACTGCACCAATTCAACTTGTTCAAAAAGTACAAACTGCCAGCAGCTCACATCAATGTGCATGCTAATAAGATATTTATGAAAAAAGGTTTTTTAATTTCTGTTGAAGGAATAGATGGTTCGGGCAAGAGTACTCTTGCCCGTAACCTCTATCAATTATTGCTTAAACATACACAGAACGTATTACTTACTAAAGAACCAGGTGCTACGCCACTTGGACTTGCACTACGTGAAATTTTGCACACACAAAAAGCGTTTGTCTGCGATAAGGCTGAATTTTTGCTTTTTGCCGCTGACCGCGCTCAACATTTTGCAACCGTTGTGCAACCCGCACTAGACCAAGGGACACTTGTTGTTTCCGACCGCATGCATGACTCTTCGCTTGCATACCAAGGGTTTGGACGAGGACTTGATAAGACAATCATTAGCACAGTCAGCAAATGGGCTATGAATGAGCGCACGCCTGATTTGACGATCTATGTAACTATTGATATCAAAACGGCATTTGAGCGCTTACGTGCAAGCAGAGCTGAACTGACGAGCTTCGAACAAGAAAAAATTGATTTTTGGCAGCGTGTCCAGAGTGGGTTTGCAACCATTTTTGCAAATCGTGAAAATGTTATAACACTTGATGGAACACTGGATCAGATGATACTGGCACAGCAGGCATTTGATAAAATTATGATGCGATTATGAACAGATTCCCCCCTGCACCAGTAATTTTAATTGTAGGCTCTCAAGAGCATGCTGTTCTTTTTATAGAAGAAGAGCTGCAAAAAGAGTTTTGCGTTCTAGCACAGGAGGCTGCAGCGCAAGGCAAGGCAATTGATTGCTATTGCAGAACTTGCAGGCTCATTAAACAACGACAACATCCATCGCTTGTCTGGCTTGCACCTGAATCTGGCTACACAGTAAAAGATGTTGATGTCATTTTTCAAAAAACTCAATTTGCCCTTGAGCTCAATGCAAAATTCTTTTTTGTTATACCCGATGCTCACACGCTCAATGTGGCAACAGCAAATAGACTACTCAAAGTCCTGGAAGAACCACCAACAGGATACCGATTTTTATTGTACACCCATAATGCTCAAGCGGTCTTGCCAACAATTCTTTCAAGATCAGTCAGAGTTAATTGTGCGTTTAATCAACAAGCGGAATTTCTGCACCCGCTTTTAAATTTTATATGCGATCAGAGAAAAGTTGATGACCCGCTGAGTTTTGAAGCGCTGTTAAAAAAAGAGCACTTAAGCGATCAACAAAGTTTTGAGTTGCTCAATAATTTATTGAACCATTGCGTAGGTAAACTCAAAGAGCTCTGCTCACAACTTGAGCTTAGTTCTGAGGAACTTCAAGCTCAAGAACGACTTGAACATTCAATTGCATTTATTACGCAAGCGCTCAAACGCCCACCCCAACCGGGAAGTTCTGAGATTTTTTGGAAATACTTTTTCATCTGGTTCCCACGGCCGTAAGAACTTATGAAACAGAAATCATTAAAAATTATCTCTAAAACAAAAAAATGGCTGCTTTACTTTGCATACACGCAGGCAGTAGTCACCCTTGTTGCATTGCCGGTGCTCGTCAGCTGGGGGCTTGGTATGTCCACTATGACATTTGTTGGCAACCTTGTTTTTACACCACTCTTGTCAGCATTCCTGCTCACGAGCTCTTTAATTTTTTGCTCAGAGTTGTTGAGTATTCCCAATGGTTATTTAATTATCTGCTTAGAGCACATCACCACATGGTGGTATTGGCTTCTCAGCCTTGGAAAAATCTCATGGATTATCTACTTTGCAAAGCCGCCAACATGGACGCTTTTTATCATTCCCTGCCTCACGCTTTTTATTATTCGCACAAAACGAATTCCTTCACTCCCACAGAGGTTTATTTGGTGCTGTGGACTTTTACTGCTGGGGCTGGGAGCTTTTCATTGCTTTACATTGCATGCAAAACAAACACCTAAAAGTCTCAATCTTTTTAAGAAGCTCGTAATTCATAACAACGGCAAAAAAATTATTGTTACCGATTGTGGTTATTTGAATCGACGTAAATCTGTTGATAAATTTATTGAATATGAACTCAAGCCGGCAATGATTACCTCATTTGGAACGCCAATTATTGACCGAATAGAGCTCAAAAATCCGGGAAGTGGAAGTTTTGCAACAGCTGCCAACTTGTGCAACAACAAACTTGTTAAAGCTATCGCACTCCCCTACTTTGAACCGTTAACTTCCAAGGCTGCGTGGGCTGAATTTTTTAAGATGCGCACAGCAGCACAGGAACATGGAGTTCCTATAATTCGCTCTTTATCACCCCAGTAAGTAAATTGGTAAACGATTGATCTTCAAAAATAAAACTATGCGTTCCCTGAACCACAGGTAGCTTAAGTGATTTATTTTCTGCTAACTGAATAAGAGACTGAATGGTATTGATCCCTTCAGGAAAAACTCCTTCGCTACTGATATCTGGTAATAAATTACCTTGGCCCAGCAGCTTGCCCAGTGTAAAATTTTTACTCAATGAGCCATAGCACGTCAGTACTAAGTCACCAATGCCTGCAAGGCTGTAAACCGTTTCTTGATGCCCACCAAAAACTTGTACAATCAGACTCATTTCTGCCAAAGCTCGAGTAAGCAATAATGCAATGGTATTATCACGCGCTTGAGCTCCAAAAGCGATACCTATAGTTAGAGCAAAAACATTTTTAAGTGCTGCACACAATTGTACGCCAAGTACATCATGTGATAGCGTGCAGGAAAGGTAACTATTCGTAAGCAGTGAAGAAACTTCTTGTGCTAATCTTTTATGATCAGATGCAACCATAACACCGGTTGGAACAGATTCAACTAAATCGCGGGCAAAGCTGGGACCGACAACAATAACTTTATTTACTGCATATCCTAAAACCTCATCAATAATTTGTGAGGGAACAAAGAATGATTCTTGTTCAATCCCTTTACTTAAAACAACCCACATTTCATCTTTATTAACAAATGGCTGGGCATGTGCAAGAACGACACGCAGATATTTGACGGGGATTGCTTCAAAGATAATCGAAGCATCCTGTAACGCTTCTTGTATGCTTGCAGTAGCACGAATACTGTGCGGAAGATTAACATCAGGAAGATAGAAACTGTTGGTATGATTTTGATTAATCTCTTGAGCTAATTCTGGCTCATGACACCACATCATCACCTGATGACCATTGGTTGCAAGCAGATGCGCAATTGCAGTTCCCCAGGCACCCGCCCCTAGTATTGTTATAGATGTATGCATTGTTTACCAACCAAAATTTCTTTTAACGCTCTTGAATTCATCAATACATTCCTGAATTTTTTCAAAGGTCATATCGGGCCAAAAAGCATCTACAAATTTAAATTCACTATATGCTGCTTGAAAAAGTAAAAAATTACTTAACCGCACAACACCACCAGTTCTAATAATGAGATCTGGATTAGGAATACCTGATGTCCAAAGTTCACGCCCAACCGCTTCTTCGGTAATTTGTTCAAGACTTAGAATGCCTTGAGTAACTTTTTGAGCCAATCTACGTGCTGCATAAGCAATTTCTTGCTGAGCACCGTAACAGAATAAAAGATTTAAATACAGACAGTCCAAGCCTTGTGTTGCAGACTGAACCTGATTGATTGATTGTTGCACCTTTTCTGGAAATAAACTTGTATCACCAAGAAATTTAATATTAATCCCTTGTTGAACTAACCGAGAAAGCTCTTGTACAAGACCATCAGATAAAAGCTCGAATAAATAAGATCTTTCCTCTTCTGTTCGCCTAAAATTTTCAAGCGAAAAGGTATAAATTGAAAGATATTTAATATCATTTTTCAAACAAACTTCAATAGCAGATAGAACAGCATCCATTCCTCGTCGATGCCCAAAAAGTGATTGTAGCTTGTTTTGTCGTGCCCAACGGCGGTTTCCATCAGGAATAATTGCAAGATGCTGCATGTTCTCCCTTCTTTGCAAGCAACGCATCGATGTGTAGCATTTCAAATTACACACATACTACCTGAATTTGAACAACTTTCAATCTATCTGAATCCAGCTTGCTCAGAAGCCGTCTTGCCATAAAATCAATCGCAAGTTCACACCGTTTAGAAAAGACACATCTCGATAAACATTTCAATTTGACATAAATAATAAAAGATGTATGCTGGTAATATGTTTACATTCTCTCGTTTTTTAACATAAACTAATATTCGTCCTGAAAAAAAGGAGGGGGTCTAGGCAATTAAATGCATGTCTGTTTTGCAATATCTTAAGGAGGACACCATGGAAAACATCAAAAACAGGGTAAAAGCTGTTATCTTTGATATGGATGGTACCATTATTAATACCGAACATATTTGGAAGAAAGTCACCTTTGACTTCTTAAACAAGCATGGTTTTGCAGAGCTTGATGATAACGCACTAAAATTTTTGCGTTCATTTTCAGGAATAGGCATGACTCATGCAGCTCAAGAACTCAAACGTTACTTCAATCTAAATATCCCACTAGAAGTGATCATTGCCCAGAAAATTGATCTTGCCAACATTCACTTTGAGCAAGCAATTGATTTTATTGATGGGTTTGAATTATTTCATAATAGACTCACCGATCATGAAATTCCAACAAGTATTGCAACCAATTCAACACTTTCAAATTTGGAAAAGCTCTCAACAAAAATGAACTTCTCTAAATTTTTTGGTCAAAATCTTTACTGCGTTGATCATGTTGGCAAAGCAAAGCCAGATCCAGCACTATTTTTACATGCAGCTCAAATGCTTGGTGTTGAACCTGCAGATTGCGTTGTGTTCGAAGATTCTGTATATGGTTTTCAAGCTGCAAAAGCTGCAGGAATGAAATGTATAGCAATCAAAAACGATCTTAATCAAAATCATCTTATCGATATACATTCCGCAATTGATACCTATCATGATGCAGAAGAAGCATT
>CAYSDC010000020.1:7566-10712 GCA_964429765.1 uncultured Pseudomonadota bacterium | reverse complement strand
TAATTACGTATCAAAAATTTTTCTCATCATACCAAGACCTCTACATTTAAAGATAAATAACAGTTTTTACATTCTTTAAATAAACAATACAAAAACTCTCTATCAACCTCATTAGACAGGTTTAAAAAAAGTCTTATACTTGAAAAAATTGGATTATAAAGAGATTTTTAACAATATCAACGGGACTATCTTCTATGGACAACCGTACCTGGTTTTACCAAGCGCTGAGTAATAAGGCACTCATTGATCAACTCAAAAATATTAAACTCCTCGTTTGTGATGTCGATGGTTCATTAACTGATGCGAATGTTTATTTTTCTCTTGAAGGAGAAGATGGACGTTCTTTTTCGGTACAAGACGGTTTTGCCATGGAAAAGGCAGTTAAAGCCGGGCTTCTGCTCAGCCTAATGAGTGGTAAAAGCAACAAAACAACAATGCTACGTGGCATGCCACTAGGAATTCCCGAAGAGTTGTGTATCGTTGGTGTTAAACATAAGCCATCAATTATTAAAGAGCTTGCACAACGCTACAACTTAGAGCTTAAGCACATAGCAATTTTTGGCGATGATTTTTTGGATGCTCAAGTAAAGCTTGAACTTTCTGACATACTGTTCATAGCACCCGCCAATACGCCCTTCTATCTTACTCCACATGCGGACCTACAACTTCCTCTTGCCGGTGGTCAGAGTGCATTCCGTTTATTTTTAGATTTGTTATTGTTTGTTCAAAGCAAGCACTTTGCTCAAGAGCTTATTCAAAACTGCATACAAAAAACTACTTGAAAGCTTTAGTATTCACGATGATGATTAAACCTGTGCGAACAAATGCTCTTATTTTTTCATTTTTACTGATGCTTCTTACCTCTATACCAATTGGCATTACTCTTTTTTTAACACACAGTTTTTATCGTGAACAACAGCACTTAATCGACGCTCAATTCAAAACAACGGAAAAAAAACAAACTCCTTTACTCCATATTATTAACGGAGTGTTACACGAAGTTGAGCCTAATAATCGATATGAATTAAACATCCAAGCTCTTTATACCGACATTATGCGCAACTCATCACGCATTTTATGTTCAGAAATTAAGGGTGTAATTTTTGATAAAGAGCGAAAAAAGATGCATTTTACAGCCCCAGAGGGGGTTATTGCTCAAGATGAAAAAACGCTTTATTTTCCACGAGATTTTCATGGAACATGTAATGAGGGGACATTTCAGGGAAATAAAATAACGTATCATCTCGATAAACAAGAACTTTCAAGTACTGAAGCTTTTAAGCTTGATCATCCAATTATGACATTTCAGGCTGCAAGTGGCACTGTGAATCTTATGAATTATGAAGGAACTTTAGAAGGTGAAGTTTCCACAGTTATCACACTGCCCGGCAAGCAACCACGGCCGTAATTGAAGCAGGCTTAAGTGGAAGCAACGTTTTTCCAGCACTAATAAGCGTTGCTCCGGTCGTACACAAATCATCAACCAACACCACATGCTTACCTTGTAGATTAGGCATGCTTTTAATGCGATACCAAGGGTGAAACGCAAACGCATCAAAAACATTTTGCCGACGTTCTTCCGGATCTAAACGCGATTGAAAAGATGTGCGCTTACTTCTAACAAGCATGGAGCTCGCAGGTACTTGTAACTCTTTGCCAATCTCTCTTGCCATAATAACCGCCTGATTATACCCGCGCTGAGTATAACGCCACCAATGAAGCGGAATAGGAATTACCAGATCAGCACTGATACTATCAAACGGCATTGTTGCAAGCATGACATGAGCTAGCTGTTTACTTGCAAGCATATCACCCCCAAATTTTCTTAATACAAGTGCCTTAAGTGGTCCTTGATACGCACCTGCTGCAAAGACTGGCATACTCATACCCGAAGTCAGTGGTAAAAAAATGGAAACAATTGGTTTAATTTCTTGAATACAGGCTGTACAGAAAACTGATTGCGGCAATATAATCCGGTCACATGTCCGACAAAGAGATGGATAAATGACCTGTAATGCAGAATTTATAAACTGCCTCACCTGCTTTAATGAGCCAGCCATATTGTCATTTTCAATAAAATGTGAACAATTATTCCTGCAAGAACATCACCGGCAATAATACCGATTACATTGGGCAACTGGTTAAGATGAATATCCCAAATTTTTGAAAGCGCCCATGGCAAAATAAAACTTGTCATATGAAATAAAACAAATCCAACTGCGTAGAGCTTAATTGTCAAAGCAAGAGAAAAGTAAACAAGAGCAAGGCCAATAACTTTATCAAGCACAATCACTGATGAATCGTGCTCACTTGGCATTGTAAGCGTGATGTAGATTGATAATAGGGCTACAATTAATGCTATACCTAAAAAGGCAAAGTACAACGTTGGACTAAACCAGTGAAGCATAAAACCCAAAAAAACAACCGGAATAGCAAGCAGTGATGCAAGTAAACCACCAAATCGCATCGCTCCTAATGGACCCCTATCTTGAACAAAGTATTTATACATCGTCACACCAACCCCGATAACAACCCAAGCGTCCGCAAGATTGAATGTGTACCAATGCCATGGTCCCATATACAGATCGATAAAGTCAAGTACTGCCCCATAGAGAAAGCGATCAATCAAATTTGAACATGCACCTGAAAGAATGAGGAGCTCACCAAAAATTTGCTCTCCATTACGAGCCATGCGCAGCATATAAGCTAACAGTACTGCCGTAACAAGCATAATACCAGCAGTCAAAATCCAGTAGTGTACATCTGAACTAAACTGAAGCATTCCATAAGAAATGCCGCGATTCCACGCTAACTCAAAACTCACTCCTGGAACAAGATGGATGTCTTGAGTTGCTAAATTAATAAACGTGAAAAATAAAAGTGGATATATCAGTTTTTTTTTCATATAAATCCCTATGCGCGCAATGTTGCACCATGCTTTTGTGCACAGGCAATGGCGGCTTGCCAAATGGCATCAATATCTTCTTTTTCAAGCGTACGTTCATGATGACTTATCCAAAACCTAAATGTTAGCGAACGTTGCTCTTTCCATTCCTCTTTTTCAAAAAAGTCTGCTAATTCAACTTTATAAACAAGTGGATTTATACCAGAGAACTCGCGTTCAAGCGTTGCAACAGCTACATTTA
>CAYSDC010000020.1:4192-7556 GCA_964429765.1 uncultured Pseudomonadota bacterium | reverse complement strand
CAAAATACTGATATCAAATGATGTTTCCTGATACTTAGAAATTTTTTCCATCCGCTTAACAGGCAGCACTGTATCCAGTAAGAAATCAAGGTCAAGCTCAAAAACAAAAGCATCCGCTCCTTGAATAATATCAAGCTTTGAAAGCAAAATAGCATCAGCTTTACCCGCGGTTCCAATTAACATGTCATTATAAAAAAGCTCACATGTTTGCTGTTTATTATACCAAACAGCTGCTGAAGATGCTTTTTTACATAGTACAGCCTGAGACTGTATCCCAACAACACCAAGCAAATCCAGTAAATACTGTTTACATTCGTAAAAATCGACGTTTGCCCGCTTGTCAAAAATAATTCCTGCAACCGATTTGCGTTCAATAATAGTCTGTTCAAACCGATTCCAATATTTGCCGCACTCAAAAAATGCCAAGCGATCACGTCCAACGTAATTTTCTTTAACATTTTTAAGAAGGCCAGGAACCAATGAATCGATCATACGATAATGATTTTCTGAAACTGGATTAATGATATCGGCACTTCTTCCAGGTTTTAAATGTAATTGATTGAGAAATGATTCATCGTGAAAAGCATAATTTTGCTGTTCAGTCATACGCGCTGAAAATGCCAAAAAGCGCTTGATTGCACGCATGCGCATCAGAGAAGTAAGACTGAATGGTCTTTGTGCAAAGTGAGGCAAAACGTGTGGAATACGTTCAAACCCATATGCACGAATTACTTCTTCTAAAATATCTTCTCTTATTTTTATATCTTTTGATGCTCGAAATGATGGAACTGTAACGATGTAAATTTTTTCACCCTGAGCATTTGCCTGTACTTGCACCTTAAAGTCACGGCATGTCAAAGCACTTACAATATCTTGTTCTGTTAAAGCAACACCCGATCGTGCTTGTAAAAATGCATGCTCAACTTCTATTACTTCATCAGGTTTTTGCTTACCTAATGCGATAATTTCATCTGCATACACAGCCTTGATATCGCATTGTTCAAGCAGTTTTGCAAAGCGAGCCGCACCTTGAAGAGCCTGCTCAGGATCAAGCGTTTTTTCGTATCGTGCAGACGAATCGGTACGCAGCTTATGACGCTGTGCAGTTTTACGAACACTTGTAGCCTGAAAGTTTGCTGACTCAAAGAAAAGCTGCGTAGTGGTTGGCCCAACACCGGAATGCAAACCACCCTTCACGCCAGCAAGGCACATAGGCTTTTGTGCATCAGCAATTACTAAATCTTGATCGGTTAACGTAATAGTAGTCCCATCAAGCAGCTCAAGTTTTTCACCATTTTTTGCCGTGCGAATGATAATTTTTTTGCCATCAATTTTTTGTGCATCATAAGCATGTACTGGCTGTGACCAATCTTGCATAAGATAATTAGTTGCATCCACAAGGGCGCTATGAGGCTTAAGACCAACTTTTAAAAGCCTGCTCGCAAAGAGAAGGTTGCTTGGCTTGTGTTCAATTGAGGAAAAATAGAGTCCGGTAAATTTTGCACACAATTCAGGTGCATCGTTGTGCACAACAAATGGCGTTGTGGCCGTAGATTGAGATGTTTCTTCAAATGTAGAAATTGAAATTGGCTTAAGAAATTCAGATTCCGGTTTAAGCGGTAAATCAAGAAATGCTGCAATTTCACGCGCAAAGCCTCTATGCCCCCACATATCTGGTCTGTGGGTGATAGATTTATTATCAACCTCTATCATGACATCGGTGCTTTCAAACTGAGCTCGCCAGTTCCCTGAAAGATCAGCTTGTGCAACATCAAAAGCGGGTAATGGTCCACCTTTTTCAAGATCAAAGTCAGTTGCTGTTGCCCAGGAAAAATCCGCTCCCATGCGCTTGACCATAAAACAAAGGCCCGGTTTTAATGCCAGCAGGTCTTGAGCTTGCGCGCGTAGCGGCAAGGAAACTTTATTGCCCAGTTCTGGTATTTCAAGAACAATACTATCGTTTGATTGTTCAACTAATGTAGCCATAAAAAAGTTTGTTAAGTCAAAGTCTATAGAATGAATTTGTTCTATTTCTGCGGTAATAGCATTAAATTTTTTAAAAATAAGCTGCACATCCTGAGATTTCCAGTCAGCTTTGATATGATCAAAGATCCATGCAAGTGAAAGTTTCATATTGTCCACCGTTTTGCGTCAAGCCAGCACTTTTGCGATATCACGCCCCATCAAAAAAAGGGTACCGGTATAGGGTACCCCAAGTAGTGCAAATCTCAAGTTTAAGTACCCTTAAAAGGCTTTTTAACTCTTTTTGGGTATTATTACTCTGCATCTCCATTTACAAAAGAAGTCAAAACTTGTATCAAATATTCTCCTAAAGAGGAATAAATATCTTGATCACCTTGGCCTTCAGCCTGATTTTCACCATCTGCATCTTGACTATTATCCTGATCATCAGTATCCGAATCGGATCCGTCACTTACCGATAACGTTAAGCTGTCTTCTAAGACTGATTGGCTCTTTTCCTCGTCAAATTGTTGTTGCGCAAACATAAGAGCATTATAGTCTTCCAGAGCACGTAGAGAGTCTTCGTCAGCTTCAAGTTGTTCTCTCATAAGATTTTGGTAATCTTCTAGCTCATCACTGGCTATGTTTCGCGCAATAATACCGTCATATTGAGGGTGAAACTTTAAAAAATTTTTTAAATTTGATCCGATATCAGATCGACATAGAGCACACTGGTTATGCGCCCCTTGCGTTCCTGCAGTCTTTTTTGCAAAAGACTGCAAAAGACATTCTACACAGAACTGATGGTGGCAAAGTAAAGAAATAACACTTTCCTTTTCCTCTTCACAAATCGAACACTCTTGGCTAGTTTCTGGATTTTCTTTGCGTAACTTTTTATCAACAAGTGTGTAGTGCAAAATCAAAGCCCAAGCAGCTTGGACCGTATTATATTCAACGGTTCCCTCTTTTAGGTCACCGCGTAAGCAAGAAAATTCTCTGAAAATGTGTAATTTTGGTTCAGGGTTTAAATCTAAGTCTCCATTTTTATGCTTCTTCGCTTGATCAAGAATAGATTTAATTGTGTTGAAAATTTCAGTATTTTCTTGCAACGTAAAGCAGGTAATTTTACACATAAACTCTTCATCTGTAATTGCAAAAACAGACGATGAGCAATACAGTACCATCACAGCACAAAGGATAAAACGAATACGCAACATAATCATTCCTTAAGCATAAAATTTTACTTATTTTGCATATGCGATCATATCATAAATGACTTGTTAGAACGACTGACTTTTTAGACAATCTTTAGATATTTTTTTCTGAATTCAAGAATTTTTTCACGCAGCTGAATAGCTCGCTCAAAATCAAGATTTTCTGCTGCAAGACTCATTTCAGCTTC
>CAYSDC010000020.1:907-4182 GCA_964429765.1 uncultured Pseudomonadota bacterium | reverse complement strand
TCTTCTTCACTCTTTGGTCTAAAATTCTTAGCACCTGAACCAAGTTTAGATGCTTTCATGATATCTTCTTGAAGTTTAGAAATACTCTTGGTCACTTCACGTTCAACATTGCGTGGAGTAATGCCATGTTTTTTGTTGTACTCTATCTGCAGCGCACGACGACGCTCCGTTTCTGAAATGGCTCGCTTAATTGAATCTGTGAGCCTGTCTGCATAAAAGATAACCTTACTTTCCGCATTACGAGCAGCTCGACCAATTGTTTGAATAAGCGACTTGGCGTTACGCAAAAATCCTTCAATGTCGGCATCCATAACTGCAACCAATGCAACTTCGGGCAAATCAAGACCTTCACGAAGCAGATTAATTCCCACAAGACAGTCAAAAACACCCAAGCGAAGTTTATGCAAAATTTCTGTTCGCTGTGGTGTTTTAATTTCGCTATGCATGTAACAGACTTTTATTTTTTTATTTTCAAGAAATTGTGATAAATCTTCTGCTGCCTTCTTAGTTAAGACCGTAACCAACGTGCGATAACCTCGTTCAGTTGTTTGGTTAATTTGTTCCATCAAGTGAGTCAGTTGACCTTCTCTGCCAACAATTTCAATTTCCGGATCAAGAATACCGGTCGGTCGAACAACCTGCTCAACCACCTGATCTGTATGCTCAAGCTCATACTCTCCTGGAGTTGCAGAAACAAAGATAACATCTTTAAAGTACTTTTCGACCTCTTCAAATTTTAAAGGTCGATTATCGTATGACGCCTGAAGTCTAAAGCCGTACTCGATCAGAGACTGCTTTCGAGCTCGATCACCTTTGTACATGCCATGCAGTTGAGGCAAAGCAATATGCGATTCATCGATAATGAGCAAAAAGTCTCGATCAAAGAAATCAAATAATGGATACGGCGCTTCACCTGGCAAACGGCCATCAAAATAACGTGAATAATTTTCAATCCCAGAGCAATAACCGGTTTCTTGTATCATATCAAGATCATGCTTAATGCGCGTAATGAGTCGTTCTTTATAGAGCTGATTTTCAATTTTTGCCGCTTCAAGCTCTAAGTCTCGCTTGATATGTGCAACGGCAGCATTACGTTTTTCTTCGGTTGTTACAAAATGTTTTGCTGGGAAAATGAGAACATTATCAAGCGTCGAAAGTACTTTATTTTCACGCTTATTAACAAGCTCTAAAAGCTCAATCTCATCGCCAAAAAGCTCTATCCGTAAGTTATCACGAAAATAGGGCAAATTTATGGTAATAGTGTTGCCCATAACCTTAAAAAGCCCTGATCCGGCTTCTACGTCGTTGCGCTTGTATTGAATAAAAATAAGTTTATCAATGAGCTCTTTGCGCGATATCTTTTGCCCAACCTTGAGCGAAAAGGTCAACTCCCGATAATCCCAAGGGTTACCCAAAGAATAGATAGCTGAAACCGATGCGATAACAATGACATCATCACGATTGATAATTGAAGCGGTTGCTTCAACACGTAACCGCTCTATTTCAGCATTAATTTTAGTTTCTTTAGGGACATAGATATCTTGCGCTGGCAAGTATGATTCCGGCTGGTAGTAGTCATAATAGCTCACAAAGTAGCAAACTTTGTTATTAGGGAAAAAAAGACTGAACTCTTCGTACAATTGAGCAGCCAATGTTTTATTTGGAGACAAGATCAAAACTGGTCGCCCTTGCTTAGCAATAACATTTGCAAGCGTAAAGGTCTTACCAGAACCTGTTACACCCAGTAATACAGATTTTCCAGGACGGCCTTGGTTCAGCTGTTCAATTGCCTCAGGCTGGTTACCAGATGGGGCAAACGGAGATAAAAGTGAAAAAACGCTTTTTTTGGTACTCATGGTATGAGTCTATCACCAAAAAAAGCGTTTCTCAAAAGCTTATTTTAATATGAGCTAACTTCTTTAATTAAAGCATTTCCTGCGTTTTGAGTGCTAACAGAATATTCTGCAATCAATCGATCAAATTCTTTCATCGTTTCTTCATTAAAATTTAAAGGCTCTTCTGGTACTTCGAGTATTTCGTTAAAATACATTGCAAAGCGATACTTGCCAAATAGGTCAAGTGAATAATAAGCATCGATGATCACAGAACTCAATTCACGCTTCTGATTATCATCAAGTCTAACACTACTACTTCTAAAAACTCTCAACGCCTTAAATAGGATATACCCCTGGTCTTTAAAAATATTTTTACCATAAAGAGGATATAATTGTCCGTGCAGAGTCATCGTATACCATTCAATAGCATCTTTTTTCCCACCATCTTTAACTAAAGAATAGTATGAACGAGTTGTCTTCAGAGCTTTTAACTCATCAATTGTATCCTGGTATGCACTATTATCGGAACTTTGAATAAACTCATAATCAGCCCCATAGGCAATTGAAGAAACATTCATCGTCGCTAACATTAAAAGAATAAAGTATTTGATCTTTTGCATAAGAAACCTCATGGAGAAAATGTAAAATAGAAAAAACAATTTTTAATTTGAGCTGAATTATAAAAAATGATCTAAAAAAGTCAATCAATAAAACTATCAACGATAGTTTAAGACTAAGATAAGGACTCTAAATTTGAGATATTTGAAATCCATATTCGGTTGGGAAACTTAATGGCGGGGCTGATGGGGCTCGAACCCACGACCTTCCGCGTGACAGGCGGACGCTCTAACCAAACTGAGCTACAGCCCCAACCGAATATAAATCCCACCAATTGGCAGGATTACCTAGTATTCTGCCAGATAAATTGATTTTTGCAAGAAAAATCTCCAAAAAATCTGCTTAACGCAGCATCAACTCAACCGCTTTTACGATAGCTTGTGCATCAATGCCGGCAAAATTAAGTAATTCTTCAGGAGTCCCAGAGCGGGATAATCCTGTAACTCCTATTGTCTGTACGGTAATACCGGTATTTACTAAAGCGCTTGCAATTGCTTCGCCAAATCCACCCTGCACGTAGTGGTCTTCAACGGTAATAATTTTATTGTTTGCATCACGCGCTAAATCGATAATTTGCTCAACAGGAAGCGGTTTAATGGAATACAAGTCTACAACAGAAATACTGATATCTCGCGCCCATAAACTTTCATGAGCCTTAAGCGCTTCATACAACGTTATACCTGCGGCAATAATACAGACTTGATCATTACCAGTACGCCTTAATACTTTGCACTCGCCAAGAAAGAAGTTTTCATGTTTTCCATACAAAATAGGCATATCTGCGCGCGTCGTACGCAAGTATGAAATACCATCATGATAGTG
>CAYSDC010000020.1:0-897 GCA_964429765.1 uncultured Pseudomonadota bacterium | reverse complement strand
CATAAGAGCAATATCTTCCAAAGCCATTTGCGATGGACCATCTTGCCCAATTGAAACACCGCAATGAGAGCCACATAACCGGACCGCATTACGACCAATACCCGCCATTCTAATTTGATCATGTGCACGTGTAAAAAATGCACCAAACGTTACAGCAAATGGCACTTTTCCACGAGCTTGCAACCCAACTGCCGTGCCAACCATATTTTGTTCTGCAACAAAACATTGGATAAAGCGATCTGGAAACTCCGCTTCAAAAATATCGGTATAGGTTGAATTTTTCACATCGCCATCAAGCGCTACCACCGCACTATTTGCTCGACCGAGTGCTGTAAGCGCATATCCAAAAGCCTTACGTGTAGAAATCGAATTGCCCTGAGCAAAACGACTTCCATTTGGATCTTGAATAATGTTAAGCGCCCCCCCAGACATGCGATGATGTTCATGCTCATCATTTCCTTCAGGATGGGGCATAATAAACGGTTTGCTTTGAGCAAGCTTAGTTGCTCCTTTGAATCGAATTTGTAAGCTTTGAATAGCAGGCTCAAGTTCTGCATTGGTGAGCGGCTTTCCATGAAATCCATTAAGATTTTCAATGCTATCAAGCCCATGCCCCTTGTATGTTTTTGCAATAATCATAGTCGGCTTTTCGGTCATCAATTGTGCTTGAGCAAACGCATCGGCTATTTGATCAAAATTGTGCCCATCAATCAATAGCGTATGCCAGCCAAATGCGGCAAACTTATCTGCATAGCGTTTAGTTTCATGCTCATGCATTGTCTGACCCGATTGGCCCAGCCGATTGCAATCGATAACGCCCACTAAGTTATTTAATCGATAATATGACGCCAGTTCTGCAGCCTCCCACACGGAACCTTCAGCTACTTCTGCATCGCC
>CAYSDC010000019.1:16468-22047 GCA_964429765.1 uncultured Pseudomonadota bacterium | reverse complement strand
GTGATTGATGCACTTTCTCCTGCTGTGGGATATACAACTCACATCGATTTTGTTTACTACTTGCTCGTTTTCCTCTCTCTTCTTATACTGTTTTTCCAAGCGTATGTTGTATTATCAGTTCAACGAGCAGATAAGAAAACCGAAGTAGAACAACTGCATATGAAACGCACGTTAGAAAATGCAAATGAACTCATGTACATCTCTATTTTGGCTCTCTTAGTGATTCTGATGACTTACAACCACTTTGCGGTGTAAGACATCAGTAATTCATACATCTCCACTCCATAACTTAAAGTAGATAGTTTATGCCCCTATGTATCATTTTCATTGTGTACCAAGCGCTCCAATTGCTTGGTATCCCTTTTATTTTTATATACCTCTTGTTTCGAAAGTTCTACCAAAATAAGCAAGCAGTATTTACATTACAACGCTTTGGGTTTGTACCAGTTGCACCGCCTGATAAAAAAATTATTTGGCTTCATGCTGTTTCGGTAGGAGAAATGCTTTCGCTTGAATATTTTATTACACTTATTAAAAAAGAGATCCCAAATAGTTTTTGCTACTTAACCGTTGGAACAAATGCCGCAAAAAATCTTGCACTTAAAAATATTCGCGCCGATAGTATTAGTTTTATTCCTTATGATTTTCTCCCCTGCATGCTGCTTGCATATCACCGCATTAAACCACATGCTTTAGTTGTTGTTGAAGCTGAAATTTGGCCAAATCTCCTTATGCTTGCTCACACGCATAAAACAAAACTCTACGGATTAAATGCTCGCATTAACGATCGGTCAAAAACAAATACCAAAATATATCGTGGTATTTATAGAATGCTTCTCAACTGCTTTGATACTATTTTTGTGCAAAGCCATATCGATGAAAAAAAGTTTCAAGATCTCAAAATTTCATCTGAAAAGATTGTTGTTTTGGGAAATCTTAAAGCATACAATGTTGCGATAAAAAAAGCTGAATGCAAGGCTTCACTTGAAGAAAAAACATTTAACAACCGGGTACTTCTTGCTGGCTCTATTCATCCCGGAGAGTTGAATTATTACATAGAACTTTTCAAAGAGCTTAAGCCGCTTTATCCAGATCTTAAACTTATCCTTGCACCTCGGCAATTTACCTGTAAAGCTTATCTTTAAAAATATTTATACAACAAAAATTTTATTTTTATTATCTGGTAGGCGCAGCATCCACTTCCCGCAAAGCAAACACTTAATCAACAACTCGCTGAGGTATTTATTAAGCATGATATTTTGGTTATTTGCGTTCTGGGCGAACTCTTTAAGCTTTATAATTATGCCGATATTTTTTTCTTGGGCGGTACTTTTGTTCCAATTGGAGGACACAATCTTCTTGAACCAGCGGTTTGGGGAACTCCGATGATTGTTGGACCAATGCATTGGGGCTGTCAAGAACATGCAGATGCTTTAGAACAAACACAAGCTTTATTAAAAGTTTCAAATAACCAAGAACTTATTCAACAAACAAAAATACTGCTCCAGAACAAAAGCCTTTTGAACACTATGCATATAAATGGACAGCAATGGCTCAACATTCAAGCCGATAATGTAATAGAAATTCTTGATCAAATAATAATACAACTCAAGTTATAATAAAAAAGCCCCGAAATTAATTCGGGGCTTTTTTATTAATTATTCAGGAATAATTTATTTTGTTTTCTTTTTCTTTGGTGCTTTTTTTTCAACTTTTTTCTTAGATGGCGCTTCTTTGATTTCTTCAAAAACATTCTTGCTTTTCTTCATTTGTGCTGCCTGAACAAATGGAGAACGAACTAATGCTTCCTGAAGAACTTCATCCATATTTTCAACAAAAACAACGTTCAGCGACTTATCAAGCTCATCTCTGAATTCTTTAACATCACGCTTATTACTCTGAGGAACAAGTGCTTTAGTTATCCCAAATCGCCATGCAGCTAAGAGTTTTTCTTTCAAGCCACCTATCGCAAGAACTCTTCCACGTAATGTCACTTCACCGGTCATTGCAACATCACGTCGCACAGGAATCCCAGTCAGAGCCGAAGTCAATGCAACGGCCATGGTGATACCAGCAGAAGGACCATCTTTAGGAATAGCTCCTTCTGGCACGTGAATATGAATATCAACATCGGCGTAGAAGCCCTCTTTGAGACCAAAGTCTTGTGCACGAGAACGAATGTAACTCATTGCTGCTTGTGCAGACTCTTGCATCACTTCACCAAGTTGGCCCGTCAATGTCAAACCACCTTTACCACGTAAAATGGTAACTTCTATTTCTAGAATATCTCCACCAACTTCTGTCCAGGCAAGACCGGTTGCTACGCCAACAGAATCTTCACGTTTTTTATCTTCTTTTTTGAATGGTGGAACTCCAAGCCATTCATCAATTTTCTCTGATGTAATAGCAACTTTTTTAAGTTGCTTATCTTTCAGAAGCATTTGAATACTCTTGCGTATCAACTTAGCAAGCACACGCTCAAGACTTCTAACACCGGCCTCTTTAGTATAATCTTCAATCAATTGCTTAAGACTATCTTCAGGGAAGTCTACTTGATCACTCTTAAGGCCATATTCTTTAGTAAGTTTTGGCAATAAGAAACTTTGAGCAATTGAAAGCTTTTCTTTTTCTGTATAGCCAGAGAGGTAAATGATCTCCATACGATCAAGTAACGGGTATGGGATGTTATCTACGACGTTAGCTGTCGTAACAAACATTATTTTTGAAAGATCATAGTCAATTTCTAGAAAGTAATCTGCAAATGCTTTATTTTGCTCAGGATCAAGCACTTCAAGTAATGCGGATGCAGGATCACCACGAAAATCCATCGACATTTTATCAATTTCATCAAGGACAATCACAGGATTCAATACTTTTGCTTTTTTCATGGACTGAATAATTTTGCCCGGCATTGCTCCTATGTACGTGCGACGATGACCACGAATTTCAGCTTCATCTCGCATGCCTCCAAGAGAAATACGAACTAATTCTCGACCAAGTGATTGAGCAATAGAATGTGCAAGCGAAGTTTTTCCAACGCCTGGAGGACCTGCAAGACAGATAATAGGTGAACGTTTAAGATTTTCTTGGGCAAACTTTTTTGCAGCCAAAAACTCAATAATGCGCTCTTTTGCCTTTTTCATCCCAAAATGAGTCGCATTCAAAATCTTTTCAGCAGCCGTAATAGAAACCTTATCTTTAGTCTCTTTATGCCATGGAAGATTAATAATCCATTCAACATAATTTCTACTTACTGATGCTTCAGGAGATGTTGGTTGCATCTGCTCAAGTCGCTTGAATTCAGATTCAACTTTTTCCATAGCCTCTTGAGAAAGTTTTGCTTTTTTCGCTTTTTTGCGCAGCTCATTAATTTCTTGTTGATGGTCTTCTCTGCCAAGCTCACGCTGAATTGCTCGCATCTGTTCGGTCAAGTAATAATCTTTTTGATGTTTTTCAACCTGACTTTGCACGCGTTTACGAATGCTTTTTTCTGCTTTGAGAATCTCAATTTCTTTTTTAAGCAAGACACACATGTGAAGCGCGCGCTCTTGAACATCATACATTTCAAGCAAATGCTGTCGTTCGTGAAAATCAAGATGCATCTGTACAGCAATAGTATCGGTAAGATGATCTAAATCTTCTGGCCCACGAAAAAGCGAAAGCACATCGGCAGTTGCCTTTTCATTAAGCTGAACATATTCCTTAAATAGATCGTACAAGTTACGCCAAAGCGCCGCAAGTTCAGATTCATTTTTAACCACCGCAGGCAAAATATCTTGCGCCATGACCGCTAAAAAACCTTCTGCTGGAACAGCTTCAAGCATTTGAGATCGTGTAATACCTTCAACCAAAACTTTCAATGTTCCATTCGACAAACGAGCAACTTGTAAAATTTGAGCTCGCGTACCAACATGAAATACATCTTCAAGCGATGGGTTCTCAGTATCTATAGATTTCTGAGCAGTGACAAAAACTTCTCGGTTACCACGCATGGCATACTCGACAGCTTTAATCGAAATATCTCGACCAACACCAACAGGTACAATACTTTTAGGTAATGCAACCAAATTTTTTAAGGGGAGAACCGGCAAAAAAACCGGTGATCCTACTATTATTTTTTTAGACTCTTCCATGAATACTTTAGATTCTTCCATGAATACTTCGTTAACCAATCAAAAAGCTCCGAACATGTGTAATTACTGGGTAGTGTACAGCACTCACCCTACAATGTAAACAGAAGTGACCTAAGCACGTCTCAAGCAGTTCCACAGTACAAACTAGATCTATCCTTGACTCAAAATGCTCAATGAATCGATTAAAATCGCTATAATTACACCCTAATAATTGCTTATTATGCAGTTTTTTTCACTTTCATCACACTGTAAAACATTTGACATTATCAACCAAGCCCATATACTGAAATTATGTTGCAATTAAGGTATTATTCACCTCTTTAAAGCACATAAAACATCTGAAGCTTTGTACATACGCTTTCCGGACTCATTAAAGGACCTATAAAAAGCTATGAAAAAGAGCCTATTACCTTATACCGTTCGACCGACAAAGCCCTTCAATATACTTCAAGATTACTTCCAAGATCAATTTGTTATTAATACAATTGCTCCATGTACCTTTACAATACAAATTTATAGAAAAGTTTACCGCTCATTTTCACGTCGCAGCGCTGAATGCCTAAAAAGTCGATGTAAAGAGCAAAAACGAGTTGACTTAAATATTATTTTGGGGAAACTATCTACTCTGTCCCTCAAAGGATGTATTTGACCCCTATCAAAAAACATCCACTGGACGGGTATAATACTGAAATTTATAACTATCTGAATAAAAACAAATAACCCAGGTAATTTTGGAGTACCAATGCGCGACACGCTTATTGCTAAGCTGAGTAGTTTATGGAGCATCAAAAAAGAGTTTCGGCTTAAGGTTTCTTACCTTACGCTAACCTTTCTCTTTATGTCTTCCTGTTTGGTCATTTGGCGACCTCTCAAACTTGCGGTATTCTCCAAAATTGTTGGCGCTTACCTAGTTCCTGATGCAAAGCTTTATTCGTTGTGCGTTCTTATTCCACTTATTCTTGTCTACTCCAAGCTTGTCGATTGGCTTCGGCGGCATCAGCTACTCTATTGTTTTATGGTCTTTCATGCGTTAGGCGGCATTATTTTTTATTTCCTCCTTTCGCACCCTGTGTATGGCCTTGCAAATACCGAAGTTAACTCTAATCGTTTGGTTGGCTGGGCGTTTTATTTTTTCATGGAAAGCTTTGATGCATTCTTTTCAACAGTTTTTTGGTCCTTTGCTGACTCTGTTAATACACCAAAAGATGCAAAAAACTTTTATGGTATTTTTGTTTCTGGATCAAAAGTTGGCGGAATAATTGCCGCAGGATTCTTATATCTTGTTATCTCACACACAACAACCTCTGAGCAGCTCTTACTCCTTCCTGTAGCCCTCCTAGTAGGTTGCTCGATGCTTATGGCTGCAGCTGGATGTATTTATCTTTTAGATAAAGATGAATCAGACAACTTCATGCACGGCTACGAAATGGCTTATCAGCTTGAAAC
>CAYSDC010000019.1:13227-16356 GCA_964429765.1 uncultured Pseudomonadota bacterium | reverse complement strand
GATGGCCTGGTCTTAATTATCAAAAACCCATATGTGCTTGGAATATTTTCACTTGTTCTATTCTATGAAATTATGATTGTCATGATCGAATATCGCGTTGCTGTTAATGCTGATGCAGCTCATGCAACAGTTGGTGGACTCACCGGATTCTATGCGCTTTATTACCTCCTTATGAATGCCATAGGACTCATTATTTCATTGTTTGGAACGACTCCATTGCTAAGGTTTTTTGGAATAAGAGCTTCTCTTTTTGCATTCCCGTTGCTCTGCCTTGGTATACTGCTCGTTACGTTTATATTTCCAACTGAAGGTATTATCTTTGCGTTATTTGTTGGATTACGAGCATTTAACTATGCACTCAACCATCCAACACGCGAAGTTTTATACATTCCAACAACTAAAGATATTAAGTTTAAGGCAAAAACTTGGACCGATGCTTTTGGATCTCGTATCGCAAAAAGCTGTGGATCCATCATTAACGTCTCATTAAAGGGCTTGCCTCAGTCGTTTGCCCTTTGTTCAACGCTCTTATTAAGCATTAGTTTTTCATCGCTGTGGCTTATTATCGTCTACTTCCTAGGAAGAACACTGCAATATGCGGTTGATAACAAAAAAGTTATCGGCGACGATGCTGCTATCAGTGAAGAATCGATTGATGCAAAAGAATTTTAGTTAAGATTAAAAGGATAGTAGGGAATCTCATGATTCAGAAGCTTGTCAGACGCCTAAGTAAAAACGAATTACAAACAGAACAAGACGACGCACTTAAGCTTATTTTTTTAGCGCTTACCAATTTTTTCATAATAGGCTCTTATTCAATACTGCGATCACTTAAAACTTCAATATTTCTTGGCTTGGTTGGCAAGGAATATGTACCACATACACGAATCATTACGATTATCTTACTCATTCCAACGATGATTTTGTATGCCAAATTGGTTGACCGCCTCAAGCGCTACCAACTTGTTTATTTCTTTTTAGGAATTTACGGAATATTATACCTTGTTTTTGCTTACTTCCTCAATCATTCGGTATACGGCTTGCACAATACCTTGACAAGCCCCTGGCGAATCTTGGGTTGGTCTTTTGAAATTTTCATGGACCTGTACCAAGTGCTTATTGTTGGAACATTTTGGAGCTTTGTAACTTCCATTAGCACCCCTTCATTTGCTAACAGTAACTATGGCTTCATTGTTGCGGCAGCGCGCATCGGTGGAATCCTATCAACCGGTCTTAGTATCCTTTTATTAGTTACACAGGCAAAACTTGAATCTTGGATTTCTATCCCATTTCTTGTTATTGTTTCTGCGTTTTTTTTGATCGGAGCAGCATTATGCATCTATTTACTCGCCAAGAAAATTTCTCCGAACCATTTGCATGGTTATCAAGCAGCGTATGATGCCGATAAAAAATCTGAACACTCCTCAAATAAACCAACTATTTGGGAGGGGATCAAGCTTATGATCACAGAGCCATATGTTCTTGGTATATTTGCCATGGTTTATGGTTTTGAAATTGTGAACGCCATTTTTGACTATCAGATGCAAGTATTTGTTTCCCTCAAATATAATAATGAAGTGCTTGCTATGACCAAATTCATGCTGTTCTATACATTATCTTTTCAAATTGTCGGCTTCTTTTTAGCATTCTTCGGCACCTCAAAACTCCCTAAAAAAATCGGCGTACAAAAATGCTTATTGCTTATGCCAATAACGGTTATTGCGCTCGCATTGTATGTACTTGCACTACCAAATCTTCTCACGACCTATATTGTCTGTGTTATCATGCGTGCAGCATATTATGGATTTAATCAACCGGTTCGAGAAATTTTATATATACCAACAGTTAAAGATATTCAATTCAAAGCAAAAGCATGGACCGATTCATTTGGTCGCTCATTTTCAAAGACCTCAGGATCAGTTGTTAATATTGCAACAATTGCTTCAAACAGTCCTTATTGTGCAATTCTCATTCAATCGTCATTTTCGCTTGGAATTGCCTTAATATGGGTCGTTATCGCATTTATGGTTGGGAAAAAGTATCAGACCACTATTGACCGCAATGAAGTTATTGGTAAAAAGTCGACCTGAAATAGTTGCTGTTTTATAAATATCTGGTAGAATTATCTGATATTTATTGCATACAGTTATGCTTAAATTAAACGGTTTTTATAGTAGAACTTGCTTCTTAAAATCATGGGTGGTTACAGTCTTCTGTCATATACAGAAGATAACCTGTAAGAAGCGATAGGAATAACCCTGAAAGGATATGATGTCTCAGGAAACGAATATTGATTTGCAAGGCATGCTCAAAGCAGGTATGCATTTTGGCCACAAAACTTCTCGTTGGTCTCCAAAAATGCGTCCATTTATCTGGGGCGCAAAAAACAAAATTCATTTAATCGACATTTCTAAAACTGCACTCTTACTTGAGCGCACAGGAATGGTTTTGAAAGAACTGGCAAGCCAAGGCGGTCAATTCTTATTTGTTGGCACAAAAAAACCTGCACAAGCTCTTATCAAAGATATTTCGACATCATTGTCTATGCCTTATGTTATCAATCGCTGGGTTGGTGGGACATTAAGCAATTTCGATCAAGTTAAAAAAGCAATCACGCGTTTGCTTCATTTGCGTGATGTTATGAAAAAGCCTTCTGCTCTGTACAAGAAAAAAGAGCTTGCAATGATCCAAAAAGATATTGCTCGTCTTGAAAAAAATATTGGCGGCATTCTTGAACTTGAATATCCACCAGCAGCGCTTATCGTTGTTGATGCTAAAAAAGAACATTCCGCTGTCAAAGAAGCTTCGCGTCTTGGCATTCCGGTTATTGCGATGGTCGATACCAACACTGATCCAGACGGAATTACTTTGGTAATCCCTTCAAATGATGATTCACCAAAGGCGATCGCTTTTGTACTTGAATACCTTCAAAAACACATCAAAGAAGGTATTGAACTTTTTGCTGATAAGAAAAAAGCTGAAATGGAAGCTCGACGAGCTGCCGCAGAAGAAGCTGCAAAAGCAAAACGAGTTCCTACTCCTGCCGCAACAGCTAAGCCAGCTGCTCCTGCCAAAGCTGCCGCTCCTAAAGCAGCAGAAGAAGCAAAGTTAGCGGAAGAAGCTAAAGCA
>CAYSDC010000019.1:10815-13217 GCA_964429765.1 uncultured Pseudomonadota bacterium | reverse complement strand
GAAGTCAAAAAAACACAACGCGTAGAAGCCAAACCAGCGGTTAAAGCAGAAGCTAAACCTAAAGCTCCTGCCGCGAGCGCTGAAGAAGCAAAAACAAGCGAAAAATAAGCGCAAAAGTCTAGGAGAGATGGCTGAGTGGTTGAAAGCGCACGATTGGAAATCGTGTATGTCTTGAAAAAGGCATCGAGGGTTCGAATCCCTCTCTCTCCACCATCCTATGCCCTGCGTGGCTACGGATGATAAGCCAATTAGGCAATAAACTAAGTATAAAAATTGGGACAACGTAAGTTGGTGCAAGGCACAACCTGTCAGGTCCGGAAGGAAGCAGCAGATGTTTTACACCGCTGTACGTTGTCCCTTATTTATTTATTAAAATATTACCTCGAAACGCTGATTAATAAATTCGAGGCAGACTATTCAATCGAAATGATATCGAAAGGCTCTTGTGAAAATTTATGCCATTCTTGCAAATCATGACAAAAATTCACTGAGCAGCCGTATATTTTACCAGGTTACCAACCATCTTATCCAAGATGGCCACCAGGTTGATATTCTCGATTTGTATGAACGCAAAGATGAAATTCCGTTTTACGTTGGGCATAGGCCTGACCAAATACCAACTCTTCATTCGTCAGCATTCTTTCATGAAAATAAAGAGCGTTTTCTAGCAGCAGATAAATTACTCATCGTTTACCCTATTTACTGGTATTCGGTCCCAGGGATTTTAAAATGCTGGTTCGACTTGATTACCACTTTTGCATGGAAATTTCAGGGCAAAGGCAAACCTCAACCCCTCCATCGCATAAAAAACGCTTTTATTATCAATTCTTCAATGGAATCATGGTGGTATCGACGCTTTTTAACAACCAATCCATCTCGTCGACAAATCTCGCAGACATTTGACTTTATCGGTATTCCAAACTACCATTTTTACGAAATTGGAAGCACGCACAAGCTCACGCAGGAACAAGTAACAAATCACATCAATGCAATTATCACCCGCAGTAAAAAAAATTTTATATAACATCACGGGGAATATTACTCCATGAGTACTAACGCTGAACAACTCAATTTAGCACGCAAATGGCGTCCAAAGACTTTTGATTCTATTGTCGGACAAGAAATTCCCGTTCGCATGCTTAAAAACAGCTTATATTTAAAAAAATTTTTTCCTGTCTATCTGTTTGCAGGTCAGCGTGGTTGTGGAAAAACTTCAACTGCTAGAGTATTTGCAGCTGCTGTCAATTGTCACAAACTGCCAGATTTTCACCTTGATCCAACAATACAAATACCTTGCCTCAGCTGCGAATCTTGCTCAGCAATGGCTCGAGGGCATCATCCAGATTTCATTGAAATTGATGCGGCTTCACACACCGGCGTTGACAACGTACGACAAATTATCGAATCTTCCAGCTATATGCCGCTCAGCGGACAAAAAAAAATATATCTCATCGATGAAGCTCACATGCTCAGTAAAGCTGCGTTCAATGCCTTTCTCAAAATTTTAGAAGAGCCACCAGTTTCAGTCCTTTTTATCTTGGCAACAACAGAAATTCAAAAAATTCCCCCAACAGTACTATCTCGTTGTTTTCAGGCATTATTCACTTCGCTCCATGGAGCTGCTCTCAAGACTCACCTTCAGTCTATCTGTAGTGCAGAACAAGTATCCATTGATGATGATGCACTTGATATTTTGATTCAGGAAACTGAAGGATGTGCACGTGATGCACTCAACCTCCTTGAAAGAGTTCGTTTTTCTGGAACTCATATCACGCAACAGACAATGTCTGAAATCTTGGGAAAAGTAAGTAATCAACTACTTTTCTCTTTAATGAGCGCTATTATAGAAAAAAAAT
Source organism: uncultured Pseudomonadota bacterium (assembly GCA_964429765.1). Taxonomy (GTDB): domain Bacteria; phylum Babelota; class Babeliae; order Babelales; family RVW-14; genus JAFEAY01. Next base: position 11,361 of record CAYSDC010000019.1, on the reverse strand, counting down.
CAGGGCTCGTACTTCAAATTTTGCAGGAAAATAACTTCGAGCAGCTAAGTGCAACTGCGCTGTGGGATGCATTAGTTTATCTTCTACGCACACTCATGTGGGTCTACTATGGTGTAAAAAATGTCGATCCACGCTTTGGCTCAGACCACCAGATCTTGCTTGACTTGGCACAAAAGTGCTCAATTAATAGGATACAAGTGCTTGCACAACTTTTATGGGGCCAAGAAGAGCTTTTCCTAAAAACTAACAAGAAGCATATTTTTATTGAGATGGTTTTACTACAAATGTGTCAACCAATAAAAGCTTCTAGCTTTGAAAAAAATACGATACTCCAAAGTAGTAACAATGCACCGGCTACACAACACTATGAAAAGCACTCAAGAGCTCAAACTCTACCAACTTCAGCAAAAAGTGCTTCCGATAATATGGCAAGCAAGCAGACGTTATCTCGCCCAAATAGTGAAAAATTATCCCATCAGAGTGCTTCTATAGAAAGCGATGCCACATTATCACCATCAGTCCAAGAAACTACTTCTGAACCTCAAA
>CAYSDC010000019.1:6394-10805 GCA_964429765.1 uncultured Pseudomonadota bacterium | reverse complement strand
TGGCAATCATTTCTTGTACAACTTGCTCAAGAAGCTGACCATCTTTTAAACTCAATTATCAGCCAAGCTAAATTTGTTGAGTACAACGAGCAAACCGATACAATCACCATTGAATTAAGTAATAATGGCGCTTTTTTCAGAGAAAAAGTCGATGAATGCTCGTCACAATGGCGCCCACTTCTCAAAGCTCATTTTCCAGGTATGCGCGATGTACAATTCACCGCAAGAGCACAAGCCCCTTCAACCAGTCGCCAGCTTCAAGCTTCAAGCGCGCCAAATCAAGCTACAACTCAACCTTTTCCAGCATCACCTCAACGAACCACCGCTAAAACAGCCAGTCCTCAAGGATATGAACAGGCCATAAATATTCAAGATGCTGATAAATGGCCCATTGCCAGCTTGCTAGTTCGCCATTTTCCCGGTAAAATAAAACAAACTAAAGATTACAGTTAAAAAATTATTACCTAGAATATCATTCCATGGAAACCGTACAATCATTCCCCAAAATATTACTTGTCGGACGTACTAACGTCGGAAAATCAACGCTTTTCAATCGACTCGTTCAAGAGAAGAAAAGTATTGTTTTTGAACGCGAAGGCGTTACCCGTGATTACATTCAAGAAACTATCACATGGAACGACAAAACATTTGACTTGATTGATACTGGCGGCCTTGTTTTCGGGCGACATGTCGATGATATTCAAAAAAAAGTTCAAGAAAAAGTAATGCCTTTGCTTGAAAAAGCATCACTCATTCTTTTTGTCTGTGATGTAAAAAATGGACTCGTAGAAGAAGATACAATTATTGCTCGCGCTTTGCATAAAGCAAAACGGCCAGTCATCCTACTCCTGAATAAAGCAGACAATCAATCAAAACTTGAAGAAAATCAACCAGACTTCTATAAGTTAGGCTTTTCTGAAATGCTTCCAGCATCCGCTATTCATGGGATTGGCATTGGAACATTGCTCGGTAGAATTGTTGATCATGTCGAAGATCCAATTGAAGGTAAAGTTGAAAAGCCTCAATACAAAGTTGTTATTGTTGGCAAGCCAAATGCCGGCAAATCTTCGCTCATGAATCTTTTGATCAATCAAGAGCGCTCAATTGTTTCCGACATAGCGGGGACAACACGTGAAGCGATTGAATCAAGTATTTATTACTGCAGCGACCTCATTCAAATGGTTGATACCGCTGGGGTTCGCAAAAAGCGCAATGTTACGGATGATCTTGAATCACTCATGGTTAAAAGCTCTATGGAAGCTGTTCGTACAGCCGACATCGTGCTCATGATGATTGATGCTTCTCAGGGACATATTTCAGACCAAGAGCTTAAGCTTCTATTCTATGCGTATGAACAAAAAAAGATTATGCTCATTCTGTTTAATAAATCTGATTTACTTGATGAATACTCGCGTACAACGCTTGAGCAAAGTCTTGAAGAATATGATTTCATTTTAAAGAAAATTCCTCAAATCTGGACCTCATGCTTAACGAAGCGTAACGTCAACAAGGTTCTTAATGAAGTGAAAACTCTTTGGGAACGTTGCCAGCAAGTCTTTAACTCAACTGAAGTTAATGAAATTGTTCAAAATGAATTAGCAACTAAGCCTCTTTACCACACCAAAATTGCGCTACGTGTGTTTAAAATTCGTGTTATCAAGGGATCTATTCCAACCTTTGTTCTGCACGTTAATCATCCAGCTTGGTTTGGTGATTCTGAACAAAGTTGTATCGAAAATATTTTACGCAAGCATTTCGATCTTCGTGGATGTCCTATACAACTTAGTATCAGAAAAGTTTAATCATGACGTCGCTCAGTGTACGTAATCTGAGTTTTTCGGTTGGTAACAAGCAGATTATTAAATCGATTTCCCTTTCAATTAAACAGGGTCAAATTGTCGCACTACTTGGCCCTAATGGCGCAGGAAAAACAACACTCCTTAAAACGATTATGGGTGTCCTTAAAACACCTCTTTCACATATTGATTCTTCCAGCAATATTGTCACGTTCAATGATATCCATCTTAATCAACTCCCCATCCATAAACGAGCCGGTCTTGGTTTAGTCTACTTGCCACAACAGACTTCTTTATTTTCTCAGATGAGCGTCAACGACAATTTATGGCTTGTTTACGAATATCACGACTACTGGAAAAACCAATCTGCCGAAAGTTTTAAGCTTGAAGTAATGCAATGGCTTGAAAAAACTAATCTCTCTGAAACAATCAATCAAACCGCACAGTCTCTTTCTGGAGGACAAAAACGCAAGCTTGAAATTATTCGAGCGTTGCTCATGCGACCATCAATTGTTTTACTTGATGAACCCTTTGCAGGCGTAGATCCCAAGTCGATTTATGAGCTCAAAAAGATTTTTGTTGATATGGCGGCCTCGGGTATTGGTATTCTTATTTCGGACCATCACGTTGACCAGTTACTCTCAATTGCCGAGCATATTTTTGTCATGCTCCATGGCGAAATGATAACATCAGGAACAGTTCAAGATATCCTGCAAAGCAGTTATACTAGAGAAAGTTATTTGGGAAATCAGTTTTATGATGAAATTGCAGGTAAGTTCTTGCATCATAAAAAATAACGTTTTTTGAGAAAAGGAGTCTCATGAACATCAAAATAACCTTTCAGAATATGCCTCATTCTGATTCACTCGAAGCTCACACAAATCAGAAATTAGAAAAAATATTAGAATTGCTCAATAATGAGGCTGAACAAAGACCATTTAATGTCGAGTTCTGGCTTAAGGCGCATAAAGTCCATCCTCACCACGTTGCAGAAATGCATCTCAAGACAAAAAACTTTGACCTTATGGCTCATGATGAAGGTGCTGATATGTACGTTGCGGTAGACAATACTGTTGATAAAATGGTCAGACTCATCAAAAAAGAAAAACAAAAGATGAATGATCGTCATCACAAAGTTGCAACCGATAAAAGCAACTTCAATCGCTAATTCTTTGGGGTGGCTTATAAGAGCCACCCCATTTTAATTCAAAATTATTCAATACCTGGAAGTATTTTAAAGAGCGATGCGCTTGGTCGTGGAATACCAAAAATATGCGTAAGCGTTATGGGTAGTTGCTGCATCCAGACCTTTTTGTAAATATCATCTCTGCAGAATCGACCCTTTTGGTGGATAATAAGCGGCACATGCGTATCATAGTCGTATGGAGTCATATGCGCAGTTCCTGTAGCATAATTCGTTACTTGAACGTAGGGTAACGGTTGGATAATAATATCTCCGGTTCTACCCCGATATACCTGATTACGATAAAATTGCTCCAATGACCTGAGCTCGTAATATTTTGTTTTGAGATCTTCGGCTGTCCAAGCATTTTTAATGCCGGGTTCTTGAATGAGAAACTGCTTAAGATCATTGATAATGGCATCTTGCTCTGACTGAGCAAATGTACTTAAAAGCTCACGATTCAGACGAAAATGCATCGGTTCATAAGCGACTACAATTTTTTCTATAAGATATTTTGCTTTTATATAGTCATTCATACGCTGAACTAAATCATCAGCCATAATGCGACGCGCAGTATTAAATCCTCGTTTTTTCATAATTTCAGGAATTGGGGAAATTCCATGATCAGCAGTGAGCACGACAAGCGTTTTATTTTTACCAATATGCTCATCAAGATACTTTAAAAAATCTCCAATTTGCTTATCAATGTGATAGGCAAGATCAATCGCTTCCATGCTATCTGGCCCATATATGAGGCCAAGAAGATCAAAGTTGCTCAGCGACACCCACAAAAGCATCTTTCCATTGCACTTATCAAAATTTTTATTAATACACCGTTTGGCAAAACTGATTAAAAGCTTGCTTGATTGTGGTGTTTTACAAAATAATTCATAAGGGTTTTCGCATGCTCGATTAAGTGGAATTTTTCCTTTTTTGATGATGCTAAAATTGAACCCTGCATGCTCATAGTTACTTATTTCAGGAAATTTATATGCCTTGCTTTTCTGGTTGTACATTGTCTTCCATCGACAACAAACAAGCTTATCAAGTTTCTTTTCACGGTTAAACTCTTGTACCCAATCGGGTAGTTGATCACAATAAGCTTTGCTTGAGGTAAAAAATCCCGTCTTTTGATCAATCCAAAAAGCTTTGCCTTTTCTGTTTGCCATCGATATTGCTGGATACGATTTCAGCGAAAGAGCAAAAACTTGATGCGGACAGTCAGCGCTTGAGTGAAGGATGAATTGATCGGATAAACCATCAACATCTGTATGCTGTGGAGACTTGCCTTGAGCATAGGTACCCGTTGGAGAAAATACTGAAGCTGTACCTGACACATCCAGCTCATAATGAGTTCTAACGCCTTCGCGATTTAGCCATTGATTGAGCACTGCACCATGATCACGTGGTACAACACCGGTACTGAGTGCGT
>CAYSDC010000019.1:5624-6376 GCA_964429765.1 uncultured Pseudomonadota bacterium | reverse complement strand
GACGTGCCTGATGATAGATTATGCCTTCTTTTAAAAGTCTTTTAAACCCGTATTTGAAATGAGGCTTCAGCTTCTCAAAGACATGATGCGCAAACTGATCAACAACAATAACAACGGTTAATTGAGGCGCTTTGCATGGATCTTCTGGCTTTCTTGCAACAGCAGCTGAACTGAGTACAAGCACTGCTGCAATGAAAAATAAAAATTTATAATAACATTTCTTGATAGACATGATTCTCCTTTTTATACTGTGCGTACGCAACTTGAAGAATAATTATAAAAAACGTACTTTTGTATTTGCAAGCAAGTGTATTTTTACCTAAAGAACCGGTACACGGTTATGTCATACCGAAAAAACACGACCCTTTCTCTCATCTGCTTATTCCTGCAACTTACTTTTTCGTTACTCATCCAGGCCTTAGACGTAAGGATTCTCAGCAGCCCAACCGATATACTTGCAACAAGCAAAGTCTTTGTACACTTCGACTTTTCTCCTCAAGATTGTGCGCTTTTTAAAGACACGATTAAAATCTCTAGTGATAACACCGCTCTTCAAGTAATAAAATGGAACATACTTGCTCAAGCAACAACAAAATACTTCTCAGCTTTTCGAAAAAATAAACGGATCTTCACGCAAAGTTTCACTGCTCAGATAGCCGTTATAATCAATGACCCGAAGAAAGCAATTGAACAAACACACCTCCACGTTGCTGGAATTTTAGGTCGGAGCAATGGAAAAAATTACCCCTATT
>CAYSDC010000019.1:4259-5614 GCA_964429765.1 uncultured Pseudomonadota bacterium | reverse complement strand
AAACAGAAACGGCTACATCAAGCTCAATCGATTTAATATTGTGCACCAGCACAGAATTCAGCTCAACGCTCAGACTTAACACACACGCAGCAACGCCAATCATACCGCACGACACACTCACTCAAGAGTTTCAACTGCTCGAAAAATTTCGAGGCATTTGGAATGAGCTCTTCAAACTGTTTACCTCATCCATGGCCAAAAAATTTTTTATATTTCTGGACTTTTTTATTATCTTTTTACTTCTCATATTGCTTACTATTCGCTTGGCATGTGCATTTTTATCTAAACCCATTGATAAACAATGGTTCACTCAGGGATTTGAGCTTTTAACACTTCTTTGTGGCCTAAGAGCCTTACATTATGCAGCACCCTTTTTTGTTGCTCACTTTGTCTCATATCTAGTTACTTGCGCACTTCTCGTGGAAATCATAGGGTTATTTTGCCTCCTTACAGGACATGAGCAATCAATATGGGGCAAACTTAAGGTAGCCCTTGCCTGGATCTGCCTTATTATCCCTTTCCCCCTGATAACGTATGCATATCTTGCACGTAATTACTTAAACCAATAGATGAAATATATGCCTCTGCCAACAAAATTTCCTCTTTTTCTAGATTTTACACGCAATTATTTACTATTATAAAAATATACAGCTGTTTTATTGGACAAATAAGACGCTCTTTATTTTGAATAATCTTACTTTGAATTTAAAAAATTAAAGGAAGTTCTATGAAATTATTACGCAAAATCCTGGGTCTCCTACTTATCGGAGTGCCAGGATTAATAACCCCGCTGTATCCTCGCTCAGAAACTCCACAGCTTTCGGTTATCATTGTCATTGACCAGTTTGCGTATCACCACATTAGAAAGCTCAGTCCTCACTTTAAGTTTGGATTCAAATACCTTTTAAAGAACGGCATTAATTTCACCAACGCCCACCACCCGCATGGTTTAACCTGCACAGCAACAGGCCATGCAGCTCTTGGAACAGGAACGCTTGCTAAAGATCATGGAATTGTTCTGAATGGTTGGCTTGACGAACAAGGTAATGCCCAAGGCTTTAAAGACGACGAACCACACGCTCGTTCATTCAACGGACTTCACCCTACTAAAACGTGCGGATACGGAATATCCGCAAAAAACTTAATGGTTGATGGGCTTTCTGATCAGCTCATTTTAAGCTCAACACCAGAAGTAAAAAATCGTGTTTACTCGATTTCTTATAAACCTCGTGCCGCCATTGGCATGGGTGGACACTTGGGCAAGTCGATTTGGTTTGACCATAACACGGTCGCCTTTACTTCAAGTAAGTCTTTCTTTAAAAAACTGCCTAATTGGCTCATACAATTTAATAAAA
>CAYSDC010000019.1:0-4249 GCA_964429765.1 uncultured Pseudomonadota bacterium | reverse complement strand
TTGCCGACCCCTTGCAATTTGAACCCAATGAAACGATATTACAAAAATTAAAAAAGTTGAGTGGAAAACCTGTTATCCAGCATCAGACAACGCTTATGATTTTGAAAATATTAATGCATATGAATTTGCATCAAAAAAAGCACCTCGGGCTAACAGCACGATAAATACCATCAGTAAACGAAAAGATTGTACCTGCAATTTAGTTCCAGATGGTAAGGCTACTTTTACAAAGCTTCCACAGGCAAACCAATTACTTTTAGACCTTGCAAGCACATGCTTAAAATCAAAGTTCAAGCCCCACCGAAAAGAGCCTGGAAAATTTATGCTTTGGGTCTCACTTTCAACACTTGATATGATTGGACATGCATATGGACCTGAAAGCTTGGAGGTTATCGATATGATTTATCATCTCGATAAGCAACTTATGACCTTTATCAAACAAGTAAAAAAAATTGCTGGTAATCGAAAAATTCTTTTTGTTCTTACCTCTGATCATGGCGTCACACCAATTCCTGAACATTCTCAAAAAAAAGGGCTAGGAATTGCGCTGCGCATTCAGAAGAAGAAACTTCTCAAGAACATCAATAAAGCAATACTACAACAATTTGGAATTCAGAATATCATTTCAGACTTTAAGACTGGTCAGCTTTATCTTGATAAAAAAATTGTTACAACACTTTCAGAAACCGAAAAAAATAAGATTCTGCAATCGATCAAAACACTGATCAAACAAGAACCTGGAATTCACGAGGTTTGGACAGCTGATGAACTTAAAAATGCAACGTTCTCACCGTCTCAAATTGAAAGTTACTACAAAAATCAATACTACCCTGGTCGATCGGGAGATATCATTTGTATGACCAAGCCCTATTGCTCACTCAACAAGCGAGCAACAGGAACCACTCACTGTTCCCCATACGAATATGACACACATGTCCCACTCATCATGTATCAGGCGGGAAAACTGCAAAAAAAAACAATCAACTCTCAAGTATGGATTCCCCAAGTTCCGGTAACAATTGCAAAAATTTTAGGTATTCAACCACCTTCTGCTTCACATTTTCAAGAACTTCCAGGAATCTTGCCGCAGGCAAAGTAACATGAATGATAAAATTGTTGATTGTTTTACTGGCTACATGCGATGATAAACTTAAATATGCACAAATAATAAATTAATTTAGATTCTAAAAGATTGTTTTGAGGAGATGTTATGAATCGCATATCGTATGTATATCTTACATCAACATTCATGCTTATTGCATGCTTGGCTACAAGCAATCTTTATGCCATGAAAAAGGGTTCCAGCTCCTCGAGTAGCTCTGATATTTCATCCCAGAGGCCATCACTACAACGTCAAGAAGGTGTAATCAATTTACGCACTCGAACCTCTACCAGTGAACAGCCAACGTCTTCAAGCGAATCGCAAAGCGATAGAGCAAAAAAGCCTCTGTTGAGCCGGGTGAAAGATGTCTTTTCACGTAAAAAACCTGAAAAAAGCGATTCGACATCTGATAGTAATGCTCCAACGGGAAGACCTGGATGGACAGCTCCAGCAGAAGATAGAGACCTCCTTACACCGCAAACTAAAAAAACTCTAGAAAAAACAGTAACTGCTGATAATGAAAGAATCGCATCAATACAATTAAGCAGAGATAAGGCAGCAGCTAAAATTTCTGACATTGAAAAAAGTTTAACGCAAGAAGGGCTAAAAAGAGAAGAACGAGAAAAACTTCTATCTGATCTTAAAGCTAGAACCGAAAAAATAAATAGCCTCAATGATGAGCAAAAGAAAATTGAAAAAAGAGTTGCTGCAATGAGCGCAAGTCTTGATAAATCTAATGAACCAATACGAATTACGCTACCAGGAAAAACCCCTGATGCTGAACCGACAATAAAAGAATTTACACGAGAACAATGGAATGCAATGACAGCACGAGAACGAAAAGCGGCAACGTATCGTGATCTTGAAAAAGGAAGCGAAGAAAGAAAAGCTGGCAAAGAAGCCTATATGGCTAGCCTCACAACAAAGGAACGTCAAGAACATGAGCAACATAGCGCAGATAAAAAGGCAGCTATAGCCCAAAAAGTTGGTCTAGGTTCTCTAGGCACTGTTGCAACTATAGGAGCAGGAGCGCTTGTTACCGCTACAGCCGCTACAGCGAAAGCACTGAGTAGTGATGGTGAACAAAAACCAAGTGGAGACCAAGCTCAAGTTCAAATTTTTGAAGGTGGAGCTCAACCAACAACTTCGGGTGTTGAAGGGGAAACGTTTCAACCAACAGGAGACACAAGTGTCTCTGGAGATTCCTCTTCTGGCGGTAATTTTACAGCGGTTGGACCAATCGACTAATTATTTTTACAACACTGAAAGAAGGTTGTTTCGCATGATGAAAAGATGGGTAATCGCATTTTCATTATCACTATCAACACTAGCAATTAAAGTGCCTATTCTGCTTGGAGATAAAACAGCTCAATCATTAACATCAAGTAAGAATAGTCAATCGCAACTCACAGACAACAACCCTTCATCAAACAAAAATCAATCACTCTTAAGTCGAGCAAAACAGGGAGTCACCACTGTAAAAGCTCAAACAGCATCAACGCTCAAAGAAAAATCAGGCTACAACCAAGCAATGAAACGCGGAGAAGAAAAAGCTGTAATTCGTGAAGATCGAACTGCTCGTATTACTCAGCTCAAAGATCAACTCTCATCAAAAGATGCCAACGTTGATCGAAAAGCTGCTCAATCAGAACTTGATACGTTACTGAAAAAACGGACAGTGAGTGAAAAACTTGAAGCCTCAGCGCTCTTCCGCTCAGGAGAAAAACAAAAAGCAAAATCAGCAACTGCAAACGAACGAGAAGAGAGAATAAGCAAAATCCAAGAAGAGCTTAAAGGTCCAATCTCACGTCAAAAAAAGTTTGAATTAGAAACTGAACAAGAGGCACTCATCAAAAAACGTACCCTCAATGAGAGCATTCAACAGTCTACAGCATTTCAAAAGGCAGCCAGCGCCAATGCTTCGATGAGTCAAAAAATTGCACAACATTCCACGGCCATTCAAGTTGGGGGCGGTATACTTATCGCGGGCGGTGCTTTAGCTGTTGGTGGCGCGCTTGCTGCTGGGCTAGGCGGTATGGCTGCGGCAAAGAGAGAGGCTTTAAGTCCTTCAGCACAAACTCCTGATGCTGCCAAAAACGAATCACAACCTGATGAAGCGGTCTTCCTACCGTCATCATTTGCTCCACCTTCCGAATAAGTTTGTTGCTTTTTTCTAAGCGCCTGTTCATTTTTCTGTGCACATCATTTTAATAGTATTGCAAAATAGAAATAATTACTGATATTCTTGAAGTAGAAATAGAAATTTTATATGTTTTAAAAATGCAGGGGAATTTGTTATGAATAAAAAAATTTTATTTGGGATGCTCGCTTTAGTGCTCATCACCTTTAGTGGAAAATTTCTTAATGCGGTTCCTAAAGATTATGACACATCAAAAAGCATTAAATCCTCTTGGACTGACGGGCTAAAAACATTGCCAAGAATCGATAGACCTAGTTCTCGTCCAAGCATAAGAAATGAAGATGAAGCAAAAAAATTTTTTACACCTCCTTCAGCTCGTGAGAGTGAAAAATCTGTAAGTGCTAGCGACAAAAGTGCTCGTGAAAAACCTGTAATTGGAGAACGGGGAAAAGCTGAACGAGAAACACTCCCTCAAAGTAGTTCACGCGAAACAGCAGCTTACATACGCGTAGCGGAAGAAAAAATTGCTGGAACCCGAGAAAAAATTGAAAAAGAACCTAAATCATCAACCTCTAAAAGTGAGAGCCCAGAACGTGAACGCAAAATGCGTGTGGCTGAACTAGAATCGGTTACTTCAACTTCAAAACCGCTAGACTCTGTAACCGGCGCAATTGTCCCCTACAAAGGCCCTGGAGCCATTGTTTCAACAAGCAAACCCCTTGACTCTGAGACCGGCGCTATTGTCCCCTACAAAGGAGCTGGCGCTATTGTGTCAACAGCAAAACCTCTTGATTCGAAAACTGGGGCAATTGTCCCCTATCAAGCTCCTATGCTTGCGGCAAGCTCGTCCGAAAAAGAAAAAAAATCAGGATTAAGCAATAAACAAAAAGCGGCCGGAGTCGGTGTCGGTGCAGCAGCTGCTGCTGCTGGCGGTGGTGCAGTTGGCCTCATTGGAGCCGGTCTTGTTGGAGCTGCATTTCTTGGATCAGATGATAAAACTGCAGCCG
>CAYSDC010000018.1:16802-22172 GCA_964429765.1 uncultured Pseudomonadota bacterium | reverse complement strand
ATGCACTGATCGAGTGTTGCAAGGACAACAGCAACTCATTACTCTTCTTAACAAAGAACAATAGTAATACGCTTCTGTTCTTAGCGAAGAATAACAGTAATGCATTGCTTGAGTGCTGCAAAGATAACAGCAATACATTGCTTTTCTTAAATAAAAATAATAGTAATGCGATTGTTAAAATAGAAGCAGAACTGCATTGTTGTACACTTGTTGTAGCTCCTGTAACAACAGATGTACTTATGGATTGTAACTGCATTGTCAGTCCTGTTAAAGTGATCAACATACTTGATACGTTGACCATTGATGGTCAAGGAGCATGGATTGAATTCTGTAGCCCAACAACACCACAATTTGTTGTTGCTGCTGGAGCAACAGTAACTCTGCAAAATGTCACCTTGATGCGCATTAATCAAAATACCTTCTCACTTGGTGCAGGGGCCTCTATTGTGATTGGTGATAATGTAACTTTTGAGCTTGAAGATGACCTGGTGCTCAATGGTGAAAATTTCACTGTCGCAGGAACCATTAATGATCCATTTGTTTGGACTATTCGTGGTATAGGTGGCAAGCGCCGCTTGATCTTAGCACAAAATGCCGCAGCAGGTCAGTATATCACCCTTGGATTTAATACGCTTTTATTGCAAGAAGTTGAACTGAGTGGTGTTGAAAATATATCTATTACACGTGGACTTGATGCTGAAGGTACCATAGTTGTTGGCGCTCTTGCTTTTGGTGGTGGAGCTGAAGTAAACATAGAAAAAAATACGGATGCAACTTTTGTTGTTGAAGGAAATCGTAATGCTCTCAGAATGCTTGATACCGGTCTTGCACTGACAGGATTTATTTTGTACAGCGATCTATTTGATAGTGAATTACACTTTTCATTCCATTTACAAGATCCAATTGTTGGTAATCCATCAGTTATTTTTGGACCAGACCTATTATTCTTGAGCTCTGCTCTGGGACGTGCAAGTATTATATTTGATGATTTCTGGGCGACTATCATCAATAGAAATGGTAATTCTTTTGTTACGGATGCGAATGCATTTATTGGTGGTCACAATGTTGAAGTAAATAGCTTCCCAATCAAGCAGGCATCTGCAGACTTAATCCTAGATTCTGGATTAACTCTGCGTTCAGATCAACTCAATGCAATTGATCGGTCATTCATTCGGGTTGCTCAGTTTAGAAAACAACCTCGAACTCATATCATTAGTGCACTTGATATCAAACGGATGAGAGAATTCGAGCGAATGCAGGAAAATATTGCCGTAAGCAATAGACCTCAAAGGCCAAAGCTATCAAGCAATCGCGAAAAGCAAAAACAGAATAAGTATGGTCGTAAAAAACAAACCGGTGCGCATTATCGAGAACTTCTTGAAGAAATGGTTGCACAGGGTGGTTTGAGTCGATCACTCATGAGTGGTGCAAATGCGCACTTCCAAGCACTTAAAGCGTATGTTCAAGACCAAATCAGAAGACATAAAACTGTAAAACGTGAGTTTGTTCTACCAACAAGTTTCCAATTTGAACAAGGTGGTTCGGTTGTTAAACTTGGAAATGCTTCAGACAACGTTTTAATTCATACAGGTGGTGTTGGATCAGATTTTGGTATTGATCCTGTTAATCAATTGAATCTTTATCTTGGTAATAACATTAGTGGTGATGGAACGGTTCGACAGGGATTCAAAGATACTACCCTTAAACCAAACGATAAGATTTTTGTTCGTAATTTGAATAATCGTATTCAAATTCAAGAACACTTCACTATTCGAGGTGAGATTGTTATGACGCCAGCTTCAGAGTTGATCTTTGAATTCTTGGATAATGGTAAAGATCCCGTACTCTTTTTTGATGCAGAGGAGATATCATTATTTGATATTCCACATGATGCGCTTGTTCGATTTATTGGTCGAGGGAAAGTTGTCTTTGGTGATGGTTTTACCATGAGGCTTGAGGGTGGCAAACTTACTCCAGAAAGAACCAAGTTAATTTTTGATGAAGGTGTTTTGGTTACTTTGGGTGATGATGAGTCAACCGTTATTATTGATGGTGATGGGAAACTGCTCTTTGATCGCGGTGCACAGTTGAATCTTCGCGCAGGTCAGCATCTTATTATTGGTCGACTTGATGAACCAACACTCCCACCGGATGGAATTGACATTACACTTGATCGTGAAGCAGAGTGGAATTTGAATGAAGATGTTGATGGTGATGATATTGTCAGAGAGGGCGATGCACGCTTATCAATTATTGGAAGTTCAACCTTCAGTCTTCGTGTTGATGATGATTCTAAGATCTATATCGGTAATCAAGGCGTTCTAGAAATCAATGCTTTAGATGATGAACGGCTTGATGTTCCCGGGGTATTGACGAACCTCGCATTTATCAGCAAAGGAACGCTGAGCTTTGAAGACGGTGGTAAATTTGTTCTTGGACTTAACAAAAACTTTGTTAAAACTTTTGTTGATACTAAAAAAGGCATTTTACAAACCGATGGCACGGGCATTGCGCAATTTGCTGCAAAAGATGATGCGGTAACTGTTCAGTTGAGTGATGGTTCTATGATACATCAAGGAAATGCGTTTGCTGGTCTTATTCAAGACAACGGCCAATTTATTGGGCTTAAGGGTTTATTCACAGGTAGAGAAATAATTCGTCGATTAATTAATATTATTCCAACCCTTACGTTTAGTACATTTTTTATAGATGAAAATGCTAACAAGAAACTTGAACTTTTAGGTGGTGAAGGATCGATTCAATCACCAATGTTTATTATTCAGCTTGATGCAAACGATCAGATTTCTAACGATAATGCTGCAGAGGGTTTAGTTATAGGCTTTAATGGCAGCGGTAAGTTATTCACTATTGATCAGAGTGGCAATAGAATAGTATCTCGTGTCATTGCATATGAAGCTGAGCTTGGAAAGTAAGTTAAGTATTCTCTTGCAGCAATGTAAAAGGGTTATTTAATATGAAAAAAGAAGTCAATAAAGTAATAGTTTAAGAGGTGGGACATGCAAAAAAATGTCATGATCGGGCTTTTTGCGGTAGCAGCTGCGCTTGGGTTTGGTGCGCAGATGTATTTGAAAGATGGCACAATAGACAAAGCTAAAAATCTACAAGTTGAAAATCTACCAGCTGAGTTTCAAGAAGCGTTCAAAGAATTTGAAACTCGTTTAACGCAAACAGAAGGTAGACTCGATGACATCAGTAAGCTTGAAGAACATGTGAAAATAACTGAACTCAAGGTCATAGAAGCCGAAGCAAAGCTTAAAATGGCTGAAGCACAATTATCAACAGCTGGGCATAAGCTTCAATATACAGAGAATAAGATAAAAGACATTGAGAGAAAAGTAGAGAGCCCAGTAGCGATTAAAGCTATTGAGCAGAACAATGAGCTTGCTCGAGTTAATGATGAAATTCGTAAAGAAGTAAAGCGACAAATTAAGTCGATTGAGCAACAAGATTAAGGCATCCTGTTATGCAGCAAGAAGCTTGCTTTACCGTTTAAAAAAATGGTACGAGGAACAGGGAGTTATAAAAAATAGGTGGTATCACTATGAATCAAAAAGCAAAGTCACTCCAAAGCATGCTCGTGCATGGCAAAGGTAAGCTTGTGGTCTGTATGCTTGCTCTGAGCATGTTTTTGCATTGCGGAGCGAGTAAGAATGTTGATAATGAATACATGCAGGAGCAAATTAAGTTAGAAGTTAATCGACAGCTTTCTGAGCGTTCTTCTGCTGAGCATCAACAGTTGAAAAATAGCATCAAGCAGAATGTTAATCATGAGCTTAAGCGTTCAGGCTATATTCCAGCAAAAAAACCTATGAATAAAGCGCATGCCAGAAGAAAGCACGGTAAGTCTGATGATCGATATCTCTTGCCTCAATTGCCTTACTACTCATTATTTTACAACAAAGGTGATTTTATTCAGTTGCTTGCAGATTTCAGCATAGCATCGCAAGCGTATGGATCTAGTGGTAAAACCAAAGACTTTTCAACATTGATCTTTGGAACTGATGTAATTACGGTTGATGATGTTTTGCTCGTGAGTAAATTGGCTGCAGAAAATAAAGTAAGTACAGGGCTTGCGCCTTTAAATATGGCAGCGGGTGGTGTTCCTGCAAATCTATATTTAAGTATTCTTGCAGATCAGAAATTGGTATTTGACGCGTGGGAAAATCGTTTTGGTGTTGGTCTTAATATTGCGCGTCACTACTGGAATGATGATTTGTCGATTGGGATTCATATCCCAGTTGTTGGCAAAACACATCGATTACGCTTAAGAAATGAGATTGATCCAACAATACAAGCAAATATTACTGCAGCAGATGCCCGTGTTGTAACAGCTATTGGTGCAAATGCTGCACAACTCGCTATTTTTAACGCAGATTATAAATTTTCTGAGCTTTATCCTGATGGCTTAAAAGAATTTGTATCTACGATCCTCGAAGAAAAGGGGATGAGTTTTAGTGAGCGAGCATCGACACAAGTTGGACTTGGCGATATTGATGGTTATATAAACATTAACATTCATTCTCGTCACATTGATCGCTTTATTCTTGGTGCACATCTTGTTCTCCCATCAGCTCGTGAAGCTGATACAGACAAGCTCTGGGGGCATGATTTGGGTAATGGCGGATTTGTCCAATTGGGTGGCTTCTTTTCAGCAATGTGGGAAAAAAGCTGTTGGTTTAATCCAAACATTCATAGCAAGGCTTCCTATTCATTCTCATCACGCGTAACGCGTCGTGTTGCAAAAACACGTACGACAAAGTTGAATACTGATGGAACAGTTGATACAGACGCTGGAGGGTTGAATGACTTTGTTTTAGGTGATAATTTGATGTTTGTTCCTGCTCCAGCCGGATTATTTAGTCTGCCCGATTCAACGGTTAAGCGTTTTGCAGACAGCGTAACCAAAATTAAAATACATCAAGAAAATTAAGGGTCGTGATTATTTGGGTGCTCAACGCAATGGTACTGAGTTTGACGGTTCTGACTTGAACTACGCTTCATGGTCAGTCGGTCACATTTTAGGTGCGCAGTATAGTTACCAATTTAACGATACATTCCGTGCAGCATTTGCAGCATCGTATGCAGTTGCAGGACGAAATTATCCAAAAGAGCTTACATTTAATCTTGATCTGAACTTTGAGTTTTAATAGCATGTGAACTGTTTTTGTTATCAAAAATAGGCTATACTTAAAGCAAATTATAAAGTGCCGTTCGCGCACAGCGGTTGTTGGTGTGAACGGCACTTTGCTTATGTTTATATATTTGCTTGGAGCTTTTCTTGTGAATCGGTTATCGGTCCTACCTAATGTTCTTTCGATGCTACGTATCATTTTAACACCACTTTTTTTG
>CAYSDC010000018.1:15677-16788 GCA_964429765.1 uncultured Pseudomonadota bacterium | reverse complement strand
TTCAGGGTGGATGGTATCTCGTCCTGTCATTGGTTATTTTTACCATTGCTGCATTGACCGATACATTTGATGGTTATTATGCTCGTCGTTATGAAGCCTATACATTTTGGGGTGCATTTCTTGACCCTATAGCCGATAAAATATTGATTGGTGCAACGCTCTGTGCGTTTGCTGTTCTTGATTTAGTGTCATGGTGGGTGGTATTGGTTATTGTTATTCGTGATACGTTAGTTACGTTGCTCCGGTTACAAAAAATTGCTCATGGCGGTATGTTGCAGACAAGCATGCTTGCAAAATTTAAAACGACTGCTCAGTTTGTTTCGATTTACTTCTTCTTTATATGTCTGCTTGCTCAGTGGTTACAAGCTCCAGTACTGTGGTACGAGGTGAGTGTTATGCTTGCTTGTATTTGCTTATATATAGTTGCAGTATTGACTCTCTATTCAGGGCTTGATTATGTTTGGAAATAAAATGAGCTTAAGTTATGTTATCGCAACTGGATTCGGTGTTGGTTATTTGCCATGGATGCCGGGAACATGGGCGAGCTTGGTTGCAGTAGCCACGCTGTTTTTAATACCAGATTTTTCCATCTGGGTTTATCTTGCGGTAGCAATAGCTCTTTTAGGTGCAGGCTTATTAACGGTTAATCGTGTTCAAGAGAATGCGCAGATTAATGATCCGTCGTGGATCGTTATAGATGAATATTTTGGGATGACTGTTGCCGTTTTGGGGTTACCAAAACAACTTGGTTGGTATGCCATTGCATTTATATTTTTTCGATTTTTTGACATAAAAAAAATTTCCCCCATCAATCACTTAGAACGATTACCAGGGAGCTGGGGAGTGATGTTGGATGATGGAATGGCTGGGTTTTTAGCAGCTCTTTGTGCGCAAATTTTGGTTTATTTGATGAACAGCAGTTTTTATAAATAAGTGCTGTTTTTGTATAAAATTTAAATTGTGATAAGAACCTCATTATTGCAGCTAAAATTGCTGCTGGAACAAGCATTCAGCTTGCTATGTAGCGCAAAAATGGGTATTATAGAAGCGCAGATTGTTCACACATATAATTATATTCTCGACGACTGAAACAACTTCGATCACTTGGATA
>CAYSDC010000018.1:13645-15667 GCA_964429765.1 uncultured Pseudomonadota bacterium | reverse complement strand
AAGAAAGGAATAGTCAATGCCCGAATTCAAAGATGCCCAAGAGGGGAGTAAGGTTCCAGGAGTACTGAGCCTTTCCATTGAAAAAGAGTTAAAAACATCCTTTCTTGATTATGCGATGTCGGTTATTGTTAGTCGAGCACTTCCGGATGTACGCGATGGTCTTAAGCCCGTGCACCGACGCATTTTGTATGCTATGCACAAACTTGGCTACTATCATGAAAAAGCCCCTCGAAAATCTGCAACCGTTGTGGGTGAAGTGATTGGTAATTATCACCCTCATGGTGATTCGGCAATTTATCAATCTATGGTTGGTATGGTCCAAAACTTTTCAAAGCGCTATCCATTGCTTGATGGGCAAGGTAACTGGGGATCTATTGACGGTGACAACGCTGCAGCAATGCGATATACCGAAGTTCGCATGCATAAAATTGCGCGTGAGTTACTTGCTGATATCGAAAAAGATACAGTTTTCTTCGTTCCAAACTTTGATGAATCTCGCATGGAGCCAACTTTATTACCAAGTAAAGTTCCAAACTTATTAATTAACGGATCAACTGGTATCGCGGTTGGTATGGCAACATCGGTTCCGCCTCACAATTTGGGTGAAGTTATCGATGCTTGTATCGAATTGTTAAAAAACCCAGAAATGTCTGATGATCGCTTGTTCGAAATCATCCCTGCGCCTGATATTCCAACCGGTGGTGTTATTTGCGGTCGATCAGGAATTGTTAAAGCATATCGTACTGGTCATGGTCAATTGATTATGCGCGGTATTGTTGAAATTGAACAAGATAAGAAGCGTAATGCGCTTATTGTCTCTGAGCTTCCGTACCAAGTTTGTAAAGCAGACTTGATCACTAAAATAGCCGATTTGGTGAAGAACAAAGTCATTGAAGGTATATCGGATATTCGTGATGAATCTGATCGTAATGGCATTCGAGTTGTTATTGAAATTCGACGTGGTGATGACCCTCATGTTGTCTTGAATCAGCTTTACAAGCATACGTCGTTACAATCAAGCATGTCTATTATTATGCTTGCGTTGTATCAAAATCGCCCAATGCTTTTTTCATTGCGTGAGACACTGGAACATTTCTTGGTTCATCGAAAAGAAATTATTACTCGCCGTACAGAATACGATCTTGTTCGCAATAAGGCCCGTGCGCATATTGTTGATGGTTTGATTATTGCTGTCGCTCATATTGATGAAATTATTCCGCTTATTAAAAAGTCATCATCGCCTGACCAAGCAATGGAGCTTTTAAATGCTCAATTTAATTTGAGTGAAAAGCAAGCCAAAGCAATTTTGGAAATGCGTCTGCAGCGATTGACTGGCCTTGAGCGTGAAAAATTATATGCTGAAATTGAAGAACTTAAAAAAATTATCTTCCAACTTGAGTTGATTTTAAGTGATGAAAATGAGCTCAAAAAAGAGATTATGGAAGAGCTTGTTTACATTAAAGCAACGTATGCAGATCCGCGTAAGACGCGTATTGAAGGTGCTATTGATAGCCTTAGCGAAGCAGACTTAATTCCTGACGAAGAAGTTGTCGTGACTTTGACGCGCAAGGGATATATTAAGCGTGTTGGCCTTGACACCTATGCTGTTCAGCATCGAGGTGGAAAAGGTAAAAAGGGCATAGCTGATCTTGAAGAATCGGATGATGTTATCCAAGATCTTTTCGTTGCAAAAAACCATGATGAACTACTATTCTTCACGAATTTAGGCAGAATTTATAGCTTGACGGTTTTCCAGATTCCAGAAGGCTCGCGTATTGCAAAAGGTCGAGCGATTGTTAATCTGCTTGAACTAGCAGAAGGTGAGCGTGTGGTTAAGCTCCTTTGTACTCGCGATATGGAAAATAAGTTCCTTGTTATGGTTACAAAGCTTGGTGTCATTAAGAAAACAGAAGCAGAAAGCTTTGCCAAAATTCGTAGCACTGGTATTCGTGCCGTAAATCTGCATGAAGGTGATGAGCTTTCATTCTGTGCAATGAGTAGTGGTAATGACTCAATTGTTAT
>CAYSDC010000018.1:11215-13635 GCA_964429765.1 uncultured Pseudomonadota bacterium | reverse complement strand
GAAGTTCGTGCAATGGGGCGTCAAGCTGCAGGTGTACGTGGCATTATGTTGCGCACAGGGGATGAAGTGGTTGGTATGGAAGTGATTTCTGACTCAAGCAGCGACCTGCTATTTGCTACTGCACGCGGCTATGGTAAACGAGTCAAGATCGTAGATTTCCGCGTCGCTCATCGCGGCGGACTTGGTGTGAGGACTATTCCAACAGATAGTCGCAATGGCTTTGTCATTGGCTTAGCATGCGTATCTGATTCTTCACATGTTTTACTCATCGATATAAACGGTAAAATTATTAGGCTTTCTCCTCAAGAAATTCGTACAATGGGTAGACAAGCAAAGGGAGTGCGTCTCGTTCGTCTTGATGCAACTCAAACGCTTGCAGCGGTTGTTGCATTTGAAGAAGGTGGTGATAGTAGCGATGTTGATGAAACGCTTGAACAGGCTCAATCAATTCAATCATTACAAGAAAGCAGTCAGCAAGACGCTTTATTTGACGATGAAGGCGAGGAAGATGAAACTGATCTTGAAGCGCTTGAAGAAGAAGATGAAGATGATCTATTGGATGATGAATCGCTCTTGGATGATGAGCAAGACGAGAAGTAAATTCGCTTATGCCCTTTGATTATCACTAGTAGAGTATATCTGCGGATAGGAGTGACTTAACCCTTGGTTTTATATGCAGCGTAATAAGAAAATTTTATTGCACATATCTTTAATTGATGGGGTTGGACCTGCAGGAGCTTTAAAGCTCATTAAACATGTTTTTAGTGAGCGTTACCCTGACATGCTTGATGCTGACCTCATTGAATTAATTAAGCACCAAGATGAACTTGATCTTGAGCAGGTTTATTTTTATTCTGCGCATGATCTGATGAAGCGTGCTGGGTTTTCTGAAAGAGTTGCACGGCAAATTGTTGCAGGACTTGCAGATCAAACTAGGCTTGAAGTAGAATGTTCTTTGCTTGAAAAGCATGGTATTCAACTTATCACTATTTTTGATCAGTCATATCCAGAAATTTTACAGCAAATTTATCTTCCCCCTCTTGTTTTATATTGTAAGGGGGCTCCTCTTGAGCACACAGCAAAGCGTATTTCTATTGTTGGTGCTCGAACGGCAACAACTTATGCTCAAGGGGTTATTAACAAATTGGTCCCAGCGCTTGTAGCACAAGACTGGCACATAGTGAGTGGTGGTGCTCTTGGTGCAGATGCCATGGCTCATGCTGCTACATTGGCCTGTTCTGGTAAGACAATTGCTGTTCTTGGATCTGGTTTGCTCAAGCCATATCCTGAAGCAAATGTTTCATTATTTAAACATATTGATCAATGGGGTGGTTCGGTTATTTCTACATTTTCACTGAATACCCCTCCAGATAAAGGAAATTTTCCTGCACGTAATCGAATTATTGCTGGGCTGAGTCATGGATGTGTTGTTGTTCAAGCAGGGGCAAGAAGCGGCGCGTTAATCACTGCTCAATTTGCACTCGAAAATGGTAGGCAAGTTTTTGCGGTTCCTGGGCTCATTGACCATGAATTAAGTATTGGATGTCACGAGTTGATTAAACAGGGGGCAAAGCTTGTTGCAAATGTTAATGATATTCTTGAAGAGTTTAATGAATCGATTCAACATCCTACATTTACAGCCGCACGAAAAGATGATTCTCTTATTGGAGCAACAAAAACGCAAGAACTGAGTCAACAATTAACTATAGAAGAAAGTGATCCAATTTTGCGTGCCTTAACCAACGCTTGTACTATTGATGAGTTGAGTATGCGTACAGGATTT
Source organism: uncultured Pseudomonadota bacterium (assembly GCA_964429765.1). Taxonomy (GTDB): domain Bacteria; phylum Babelota; class Babeliae; order Babelales; family RVW-14; genus JAFEAY01. The sequence continues at coordinate 11,852 of CAYSDC010000018.1, read as the reverse complement.
GACGTAGTTGAGCTTCAAAATAGGTTGTTTGAACTGCAGCTGGAGGGTAAAGTATCACAACGTTTTACAGGGGCGTGGGAAAAAAACTCATGATGCGAGATACACTTTATCTTGGTTCGCAGTCGTCTTCTCGGCAGCAACTTCTTACTCAGACCGATATTCAGTTCAGAATTCTTGAACATGAGAGTGGCGAGTGTGGTTTAGAAAATAAGCACGATTTTTCAGCGCATGTTCTTTCAATTGCTTACGATAAAATGCGCACGCTCAAATTGCCAAAACCATCATCTATTCAGACTAATTATTTATTTGCGCTTACAGCTGATACACTCATTAGAACGAGCAAAAGTTTACAAATTTTAGGTAAGCCGCGCGATAAAGCGGATGCTATCCAAATGCTTGAGCAAATATCTCAAGAGTCAATTGAAATTGTGACAGGGTGTTGTTTAGAGCGTATGGTTAAAACGGCTGATGGATGGAGTGTGGAGCAGTTTAATCATTGGACCTCTACAGCTGTAGCTGAATTTTATGTTGATCCTGAGCGAATTGATCTTTATTTTGAAAAAAGCCCTATGGCGCTCTATGCGTGTGGTGCTTGTGTCATTGAAGGTCCAGGGCAATCATTCCTTAAAAATTTTTC
>CAYSDC010000018.1:4132-11205 GCA_964429765.1 uncultured Pseudomonadota bacterium | reverse complement strand
AGGCTCATATTCTGGAGCAGTTGGAATTCCTTTATTTGAACTTGTTCAAGCTCTCAAGGCCATGCGATTTAAACTCTAAGCGCGGCCTAGCTTCTTGTGATCTCTTGAATTGGTGTTTCAACCTATGGCACAATAAAAATGTTAAGCCAAGGGGGAGATACCATGTTCATTTTTTCGATTAAATCGTTGTTTGTATGTGTTTGTGCTGTAATGAGTTTTTCTGTTTTGCACAGCAAAATAACACGTAATGACACCGAGGTTTTTTCTTCTTGGATCAATGGTGATGGAGAGTATAGGCAGAATATTTTTGCTGAAGTTAATCTGAAAAAAATGAGGTCGCGTCAATCAGTTGAGGCTCTAAAAGGTTGTTTTTTGCGATATCCAAAGAGTTTAAAAGCATTAACCTTTTATTTTGATGCTCTTTTGGATGCCAAGCCAGTTATTGGAAATGAACTGTTATTGCTTGAACATTTTAAAACTATTTATCCAATGCTTCAAGGCGATATTGAAGCGTTTCTTGATTATCTTGATGATCATGAATTTTCATCAAAAGCTCGTAATCATCATGAAAAAAAATTACCACACAATCCAGTTATCAATAAATATAATGCATTCCTGAGGTTATTATTAGCACACTCTGAAAAATATGATGAGCGAGAATATTTATTTAGTGTTGCAAATAACTTCTTTGAATACTGTTTTTCACCACAGACTTTTTCTTTATTTAAAAGGCGATTGACTTCTTCTGACTATCATCCTCTTGTACGCTTGCTCTATTCGGTTATCTGGAAGCAGTTAGCTGGCAATGGATGGAAAGAATGGCATATTACATGCTTAAAAAATTTAAAAAAGGCTGCTCGCGATGGCAAAACAATTGTTTATATTGCTGGTGGGTGCGATATTTATCAACTTATTAAACAAGGGATTTATAATATTCGCGTTATAGATCCCATGCTTCCGACTCAGCCGGCTTACTACGCTGAGCACTGGGGATGGCTTATAAGACGTTCTGTAAAAAATCCTGGAATTGGGGATTGTCTACAATTTACTTTTGATGATAAATCGGTTGTTATGAAACGCTCGAGTTATCAAGAGCAGGGATCATTTACCTGCAAAACAAAGCGGGGCGCTGAGCGTGTAATTCCTCAGAGTATAACCAAATGGACTGTGTATAAAGACAATCAAGTGGTTGGAACTGTTACTTTTGATCGCAGGTTTTGTGATCAAAAAGACTTTTTGCCGCGTTCATCAGAGCAATTGTTGATATCATTTAATGAACTTTACTATGTAATAAGCGCTGATAAGAGTGATTCGTGGAATATAAAGCCATTAAAATTCAAATCAAATATCTCATTATTGGTTAAACAGCTACGCAAGCCGCTGAGCAGGAGTGTCTTGTGTAATATGGTTAAGGCTGAAGAACTCCCCTTTTCTTTTATTAAGCTTGGTTCATGTGCTGAATAATATCAATGATTAACGACTGCAATCAGATTCGGTGTTCAGCATACTGGAAAAGATCTAAAAAAACCTTTGAGATAGAAGGTATTTTTATGAACTAAGTAGGTGTGTAACCCCTAATTTTAAATTCTAGTAATAATTGTATTGACTATTTGAATTTATTACTGCTAAATTTAGTAATGTAGAGCTGTATGCTCTTTGGTTATATGATTTCAGTGAGAGGATAGTAAGTATTGTTAGAAGGAAAGAAGGGGTATTCATATGAAAAAAATGTTATTAGTTGTGAGCCTTGTGAGCGCTTTTATGAATGTGAGCTTACAAGCGCAGGTTTCGCCTGCATTGCAAGCCGATATTAATTCAGCTTTTCAAAAGCTCAATTCAGGTGATTTTCCTGGTTCACGCTCGCTCATAAAGAAGTATACTGATTCCGCAAGTATTCAAGCTATGCTAACAGCGATAAGTGATGGTAAGACGATGCTGCATCTTGCTGCAAATTTTTCATCGGTAGGGGCTGCTATTAATTTAGTTGCATTGATTTCAAATCAGTCACTAAGAGTTAGTAAAGCCTTCCAAACGCAGGTTCTTATGGCAAGAGATAGTAATGGTAGAACAGCAGTCGATTATGCAACAAGTAATAATAATGCACAACTTGCTTCTATGCTCAACGGTCTTGTTGGATCATCCTCATCATCATCTTCGCCATCATCTTCGTCTCCGCAGCCAGCACAATCACCAGCACCAGCATCGACTCCTTCAAGTACATTACAAGCTGATATTAATACAGCATTTCAGCTCGTAGGTACGAGTGACTATATGGGCTTTTCCAGAGTTGTGAAAAAATATTATGATGCTCCAAGTATCACTGCGATACTTACAGCTGTTCAAAATGGGCAAACTCTCATGCAAGCTGCTTCTAATAACCCAGATGAAGGGACAGCTGCTTTAATGGTTGTAAAGCTCGTAAATCAAGCACGCATTGTAAGTGGTGCTTTCCAAAAGCAAGCTATTACGGCAAAAGATGGTACTGGCAAATCAGCGGTCGATTATGCAGCAGCTAATGGTTACACGTCTCTTACAGGACTGTTTAATCAGTTGCTAGCAGTTCAATAACAAATAAAAATTAATAAAGATTTTTATTTGAAAATAGTTAAAAATATAGGCTTATACGTCTACGTATAAGCCTATATTTTTTTGTATGCTTTAAAAATTAGTGGAGTGGTTCGTTCTTGGTTGGCTTCCAATTTTTGATAAGCTGCTCAAATAATATCTTTTTTGCCTGCTCATGAGAGGCTTGCTTTGTTGGTTTTTCTTCAGCGGGATCGTGATTTTTATGCTTGTGATTATGGTTATGATGTTTATGCAGCTTATCTTTTGTTTGCTGCATACTTAGCCAGATTGTGCGATCATCAAGACTATCAAGATCCATTTGTTCAAGTGCTGGCAAAATAGCATCTTTTGTTGTGGTATCAAGACTAATTGTTTCAAGATTTTTCATTAAAATTTGTTCAAGTAAGACTAAAAAATCAAGGATCGTCGCATAAAGCTGTTCTGAGACCTTTGAATAATCAAGGCTTTCAACCTTTTCCAACTCTTCAGAAAAACCGTGTTGCACTGCGTGTTTAATGAGCGTATTGAGTCCTTGCTTTTCATTTTTTAAAAGCCAACTCATGAGACAAATGAGCTCAAGCGACAGCGAAATATTGTTGTTATTCATGAAAATCCTTTCCCTTGGTCTTCCATGGTGTTAATAATGTCTTGATAGAGGGTAGCGGGTTGATGTACCAAAAACGTTTGTTTAACCTTACAAACCACAGTATACGCAAAATTTGCTCAAATTCATATAAATGAGCTTATGAACAAGCCTTTTTGTGAGCGCAGAGGCGTTTATTAATCAAGAGAGGTGTCGATTCATGCTCGCTTATAAGGTAGTTCGCGTGGTTTTGGTCAAGGCTTTTGCATATGGGAATATATCAACTAGTAATGTCTATATGTATTTTTTAATTTTTACTACAGCCGCATAGCAGCGTTATTTTCAGTCAGAGAAGTTTATTTAGGAGCTTTATATGGGAAATAAAAAAGCTCACCTAAAAAAAATTTCCCAGGTGAGCTGAGCGAGTGTGTGTGGAGATTTAGTGATTTGTTTGTACAAAATTTTTAATACCGTGACAAATGCCTTGTGCGACTAATGACCGGTATTGCTCTTGCGCCAGTCGTGATGCTTCTTTTTTATTTGATAAAAATCCAACTTCAACAAGTGCTGCTGGAACAGCGCTACGTAAAAGAACACGAAATCCATCGGTTTTAATACCACGATTAATAATTGGGTGTTTATTCTTTTGTAATGTAGTGACTAAATTGTTTTGAATTTCTGTTGCAAGGCTACGAGAAGCGGTAGCATTTTTTTGTAAAGCGTTATTTACAGTTTCAGTTAAGTGGTCTTGATTTTTCAGATTCATGAGAATAAAACCACTTTTATTTGCGGGCGGAAAAGAATATTTATTATTGAGATAATACGTTTCAATACCATGTTCGTAAGGGTCTTTTTTTCCTGTTGCATTAACATGAATTGAGACAAAAAGGTCAGCTTTTAATTGTGTTGCAAGCTCAGATCGCTCCAATAAACTCATGGTTCGATCAGCATTTCTTGTTAAGATTGTGTTAAATCCAGCTTCGTTAAGTTGCCTTCTAACACGTTGTGCTATATCAAGGGCAAGATCTTTTTCTTGCAGTCCAAATGCTCGAGCACCAGATTGACTTCCTCCATGTCCAGGATCAATAACGATACGCAAATTTTTTTGTGTTTTGGTTTGACCAGATACATAAATTGCCTGTTCTGTATCGCTTATAACTACATTGTTATGAGCTTGCAGCATCATGTTTTGATGTTTTCCAAGTTCATCAAGAGTTTGTTTGGTAAAAATATCAATGATTAAACGATTAGGACTTTCAAGTGTTGCCCACTTAATTAAAAGCTTATTTTTTTCAGAAATGCATGGTTTTTTTTGTTTATTCTTACCCTGATGTTCTGATGTTTGTGTAAAATCAATTGCAAGAACAATGCTCTTAGTTGGGGTATCTTTTTCATGTAGCCAGATATTTGTAGCAAGCCCAAGTTTTTTAAGCTTATTGAGTTGTCCAACAATATGTGAATGTTTAAATTGCTGCAAGTGCATCTCTGGAAAAATGAGCTTAAGCCTAAATTTTTCTTTATTAATTTTTTTATCAAAGCGTATAGGTTGAGCAAAGTCGAACATAATTTGTGTTGCAAATTTCCCCTGGGATACTTCCATCCAATTTAATTTATTTTGACTTATTTGAGCTCGTTGAATGGTTTGAGTTGAAGCGTAATTTGCGACGCAGGAAAATAGTGTAAGAATTTTAATTACTAAGAATATAGATTTTTTGTACGAAATATTCATAATCCCCCCAAGGTTATGTTGTTCTTCTGTCTTTGCTCATTAAAATTATCAGTTTGTAAATTTAATAAGCAACAAATAGAAAACAATGGGCATTTTTGTTCGGTTTTACCAAGGGTTTGTGATATGTAAGTTGAGGTATTTTTTTATAAGCTTCTGTTGATTTGTTCCAAAGCATACCTATACTGGCAGCCAGATGAGATATGAGGTATTTGACATGCGATTTTGAGAATAAATATGAATATTGAAAAAAACATTTCGCTAGCGGACAAAAATTGGTTTGGAACTGGGGGAGTGGCGCGGTTTTTTAGCCAGCCGCGCGATGATCAAGAATTTGAGCAAGCTATTTCTTTTGCCAAAGAAAACAACCTTCCAATTTTTGTTCTTGGGCATGGGGCTAATATTTTAGTCAGTGATAATGGATTTGATGGCTTGGTGATTGCTCCAAAGCTTGAACAGGTGAGTATTGATTATTCAAAAGGGCTGGTAACTGCTGGTGCTGGCGTTGGGATGCCTCATTTAATTAAGACTTGTCTCGATAAAAATTTAATAGGGCTTGAAGAGTTTAGCGGAATTCCCGGTACTGTTGGCGGTTCGATGTACATCAATATCCATTACTTTGAATTCTTATTAAGCAATTTTTTGTCTTCTGCTCGAATCATTGATGCTCAAAGCGGTCAAATTATGCGTGTTGATCCGGCATGGTTTTGCTTTGGTTATAATACCTCTACGTTGCAAGCTGGAAAATTTTATCTGGTTGATGCAACGTTTAAGTTGAGTCCAGTGAACTCTCTTGAAGCAGCATTTGCTCGGGGTCGAAGTGTTGAAATGATGCGACATCGTGCTGCACGATACCCAGTAGCTCGAACCTGTGGGAGTTTTTTTAGAAATTTTCATGTAGATGAAATTCCATTTTTAATCAACGATAAGAAGATTCAATTTATTGCCTATTACCTTGATAAAATTGGCGTAAAGGGTGCTTTGCGTGTAGGGAATGCTATTGTTTCGCACCAGCATGCTAATATGATTGTGACGCTTGAAGGTGCAACAAGCAACGATATTGTTGCGCTTGTTCGTGAAATGCAGCGTAGAGTTTTTGAGCAGTTTGGTTTGGTTCCAGAACCGGAATGTCGTTTGATTGGTTTCGATCAGTATCCGCTTTTAAAACATGATTTAATGGGTAGAGCCCAGGTGTAAAAGCTGGGCTCTTATGAATCAAATATGTTTTATTAAATTGTATAGGGGAGTAAGAAATTATAAATAGGGGAGCCGACTGTTGTATAGTCGATTGGTTTTTTATTATTTCCATCTACAGCATTAGCCATGAGTGTATAAAAGTATTGATTGAATTCTGTTCCTACATATGATGCCTTTGAAAATAATGCTGCTGTAATGGCTAGATTATTTCCTTGTACAGCTATATGAGCTGGGGTTGTGTTAGCAACGCCGCCAATAGTTCTTCTTGCGCTTAAAAGAATAGCCATACCAGCCGGTTTGACTTTATAGGGAATAAGAAAACTATTTACGTTTGCATAACCACTGTCATCGGTGCTTGCTTGAAGAAGCGTAAAGAAATTATCTACACTAATTTCAAATGCGGTTGGAGTCTTTAATGGTACCGCAACCTCTGTTTTTAATTCTATTGCTTTGATAGGAGCTTCTGTTTTTGCTTGCATTGTAATAAATGTGGAAAAAACGGTTAGCAACAGTAATCTTGCTTTCATAATATCTCCTTTTAGATATGATGTGGAAAAATGTACATCTTTTTTTACTGAGTGCATTCTAGTAATCAACTCATATAAATAGCAATCTTTTTAGTAAAAAAAGATAAATTAAAGGATTTAGGTTTTATACCTAAGGATTTTTAAACCTCATCACGCATAATTTTTTCACGATAATCGGCCATAAGATTTACCATGAAATGGATATTGTGGATTGTTGCAAGTGTGAAAGCACTGAGTTCATTTGCTTTGAATAAATGGCATAGATAAGCCAGTGTATAGTGCTGGCATGTGTAACAGGTGCAGCCATCTTCGATTGGTCGAAATGCGGTTGCATTTCCACCTTGTACAGCACGCAAGCGACCATTTTTGGTAAACAAAAGGCCATGCCGTGCCGCTTTGGTTGGATGAGCGCTATCAAACGTATCTATGCCAAGTGGAACTGCTGATTCAAGCGATGGGATATCGCCGATTCCTA
>CAYSDC010000018.1:3309-4122 GCA_964429765.1 uncultured Pseudomonadota bacterium | reverse complement strand
TCTGGAAGATAAGGCATAATTTGAGTGAGCATGGTAATCATTTCTTCACGATTTTTTCCCACGCTTCCACCAAGAGCAAAACCATCGTAAGGGAGTGCTGTCAGAATTTGGCAGCTTTTTTTACGCAATTCTAAATCAAGACCGCCGTGAACTACAGCGTAAAGTGCTTGGTTATTTTTATTTTTAAGATGTTCATCGAGCGATCGTTTTTCCCAACGGTGTGTACGGTCAAATGAACGCTTTAAGCTTTCTGGTGAAACATGATAGGGTGGCAACTCATCAAAGCAGACAATAATATCAGCACCAATTTTCTTTTGTTCTTGAATTGATCGTTCAGCTGTGAGTAGAATTTTTGCACCATCACGATAAGAACGGAAGAGCACCCCTTCTTCATTAATTTTAAGAACGCTGTTGCTGTGTTGCTTGGTTCCTTTGCTTTTAATTTCATCAGAAACTCCACCGTAGGTGTGCGTTTCATGAACGCATGGTTTCCACCGGGCTTCGCTATAGGATCAGCTCCAGGTTGCAGCATGAGGGGATAGGTGTGCGCATACATCTGTTGGAGGCCAGCGAGCTCTACCGTCCTGCTATCAAGAGCTTTGAGCGCACCATTGGTTCCAACTGCAACGAAGTTGGGTGTATCGATGACGCCGTGAGGTGTTTGAATTTTTCCGACACGAGCGCGGGACTTTTTTGAAGTATGAATTACTTTGAATGAGAAGTATGACATGGTTCTGATCTTTGGTCTGAAGGGGAAATACATTTTTTAGCCAGAGCGATGAATGGTGCTGTTAAAAGAATAACAGCGAGTTT
>CAYSDC010000018.1:1773-3299 GCA_964429765.1 uncultured Pseudomonadota bacterium | reverse complement strand
AGCGAGTTTAATAACAAAGCTGACAATAATAATATGACTAATCGATTCAACAACGCCGTACAGAGCTATGACGCTAAAAAGAGTGGTATCGACCAGTTGCGAAAAGGTAAGAGCAATAATGCTTCGTAGCATAAAATAACGGTTGTGGCAGATTTTTTTGAGAAAGCCAAAGACTACCGCATCCAGATTTTGAACTACAAAGTAGACTCCTATTGAGCTTAGTGTTAACCGCGGCATGAGTGAGAAGATTTCGACGAAGTGATGGTGCATGGTGTCAAATGTGTTAGGAATATACCAGAGGTGGATTTGTGTCATAACCAAGTAAATCAAAAGAAGTGAAAAATTAATCCAAATAACCTTCTGCGTAATCCTTTTGCCGTAATATTCTTGAAGTATATTCAAGCTCATAATGACCCCAACCGCAAAAACATCGCTGCAGGTAACGTTAAATCCGAAAAGAGTCATTTGCTTTGTGACCAATAAATTTGATAAAATGCCTTGCATGCAAATGAAACTGATTAAAGCTTCCTTGCCAAGTTTTAAAGTTCCAAGGCAACAGAGGGCAATGATAAAGGTGTGCAAGAGAAATAATAGTTCGTTCATTGTATTACTTTACATTGAAATTAAAAGACAGTTTTTAGTTTAGTTTACATAATTTTTTAAGTTTTTTCATCTTTCAACATTGACAAGGAGTGGTTATGCACGAAAAAAGATGGTATAGATTAGGATCTTTAGTGGTGTGCGTAGGGATAGGATTAGGGGCTTATATAGCGGTAACCAACTCCTATGAAGGGCTTTTTAGCCAATCAAAGACCGTGCAAACTCCCTATGGACAGGTTGTTGTAACTGAGCCAGTACTCATCGAATTGCTCGAATGTTCTGCTATGGAGCGTATAAAAAAGGTTCACCAATATGGATCAAGGTCATTGGTTGATGGATATGGCAAGTCATACACTCGATATGATCATTGTGTCGGTGTTTGGGCACTTCTGCGCAGATATGGTGCAAACCTTGAAGAGCAGATTGCTGGCTTATTGCATGATGCCTCACACACGGTCTTTTCTCATGTTGGTGATTACTTAATTAAGCAGGCTGACGCTAAAAAATCTTATCAAGATGATATTCATGCTGATTATCTTGATAAACAGGGGATAGGCAAAATTTTAGGTAAGTATGGTATCAAGTTGGAAGATATTGTTCCAAATAGTGATGTTCATCGTGCTCTTGAACAAGATCTCCCTGATTTATGTGCTGATCGCATTGAATATAATATTCAAGAAGGACTTCTGTCAGGCATGCTTTGCCAGAAGGATGTTGATGATATTCTTGCTCATCTTAAGTATGAAGAAGGAAAATGGTTTTTCACCGATTCAGTAATGGCAGCAAAGTTTGCGCGTGTTTCCTTGTATGGTACACGGCATGTTTGGGGAGGCCCAAATATATTTGTCCTTGATTCATTAGCTGCTCAGGCACTGCGCCGTGCACTTGATATTCATCTTATTTCCATGGATGATGTTCATTATTCT
>CAYSDC010000018.1:1232-1763 GCA_964429765.1 uncultured Pseudomonadota bacterium | reverse complement strand
GCAAAAGCTTTGTCAAAGCAATGATTCTCAGTTGATTGAAGTGATGAATAAGTTGCAAGCGCCTGATAAGCAAATTCAAATCACGACCAAAGGTTCGCATGATTTCTTTGTACGATGCAAGTTTAGAGGTGTTAATCCATTGGTTCAAGGTACCGATGGGAATTTTAGGCGCTTGACGGAAATTGACTCGCTTTTTGCAAATGATTCAATACAGTTACAAGCTCAGCTTGTGCAGGGGTGGTATGTTAAATGTATTGATGCCTCTTCCGTTCAAGAGGGCGCCCAGCGATCGCTTACCGCATAGGCCGTCTTTATAAACCAATAAGGGAAAAAATAATGTCATTTTCTCGCGAAAAGAAACGCTTGATGAGTGCTTCGATCAATTCAGCTGTATCTAAGTCGATTTCTCGATTAGCAAATGAAGCACGCTGGTTGACAATGTCAAACGTATTGACCTGCTTACGCATTGTTTAGCACCGTTTGTTTGTTTGTGTATATCTTGGAATCTTTGGAAACTGGCCTTTGTAATCT
>CAYSDC010000018.1:0-1222 GCA_964429765.1 uncultured Pseudomonadota bacterium | reverse complement strand
TGGAACGGATTTGCTTGATGGCTATCTGGCTCGATTATTTAATGAGCATACTCGATTAGGTAGAATACTCGACCCGATTGCCGATAAGTTTTTTCTGATAATGAGCCTTGGGTCATTGGTGTTCGTTGATTCTCCCTTTATCAAGGTCCCTGTTTGGTTTTTTATACTCATTCTTGTGCGTGAATCTATTTTACTGGCTGGTGGTTATCTTGTTATGAGTATTACTGGTGGTTCAGAAAGTATTAAACCATCTATTTGGGGGAAACTAACGACATTTATGCTTATTGTTTTTATAGCAGTGCTTTTCTTGAATCATTTGATAGTTAAAGAACAAAATCACTTGGTTAATTTCTTATTAGTAATAATATCAATACTCTCACTATTTTCGCTTTTCAATTACATTAATATTGTTTGTTATAAAGCAAAAAGAGTGAGAAATTGATTGATATTCCAGCTGTTTTGTGTAATTTTGTGGTAACTCTTTGACGTGCATAAGATAAAAATAATAACCGTTATAAAGGTGTTTTTTGTATTCAAATAGGTTTGTACTTGCTTTTTTGAAAAAACCTTATAATATTGCTCTTGCTGTTAAAGATAGCTCAATAGTAAATATTGATGGGGGATTCTGAGGAGCGCATTTTTAGTATATTAAATTTGATTATAAAATTTTGAATGCAATTGTTGGTTGGTGTTGGTTTTTATTATCACTTTTAGGAGATAATTATTATGTTGAAGAAATTGATTCCTGGCGTACTTGCGCTTGCAATGTTTGCAAGTGTTAACGCACAAACAGACGTAGAAACAAAAGAGACAAAAGAAGTTAAAGAAGTTGCAGCTTTTGTTTCAGCAGCAACGGTTCTTGGTTTCTCAAACGAAGAAATTAAAGCAGCTTTCGTTTCAGCTCTTGAAAATGCAGATGCTACCGGCTCTGTAAAGATTTCCTTGAGCTCTTTAAGCAAAAATCAAAAGATTGCAATTGGTGCAACTGTATCAGTTGTAACATTGGCAACAGCATATGCTGGTTATAAGTACCGCGATGGCAAAGTTCCTTTTGCTAAATTGTTCAAAAAAGCTGTTGATAACAACGGCAATGACGAAAACGCAGAGTAAATAGATATAGCGGGTTCTGACTTATTAAGGTCTAACTTTAATAAATAAGAGCCAGCCAACAAATTGTAATGGTAAAGGCGCATGAGAAATCATGCGCCTTTTCTATGTTTAT
>CAYSDC010000017.1:6326-23985 GCA_964429765.1 uncultured Pseudomonadota bacterium | reverse complement strand
AGAAATAAATTCCGGTTTACAGAGTTTCTGGGCAACGAGGTTAACATCCTCAATTTTTATTATAGACAATGCAGCTAGTTGTTTGTCAAATAAATTAAAACTTAAATTATATTTTTTCAGAAATGAAAAGGTATGAGCCATGTGCATATTTGCTTCAAAGTAATCTACCAGAGAGGATAACAAGAGGTTTTTAGCCATGCTGAACTCTTCTTGTGTAATGCCATGTTCTTGAAGATTTGCAATTGTTTCCATAATCAGCTTTTGCGCTTCATCCACTTTGTCGGCTGAAACAATTGTCTTAATAGACATCATTCCAGGCTCTTCGCGTGCTCCATGTACAAGCGATCCACCAATGGCGTAAAAAAGACCGGTTTGTTCTCGCAACTGATATAATCGCGAGCTCATAGAGCCTCCAGAACCACCAGTTAATATTGTATCAAGCAAGACGTAGAGCAAGTATGATGGATCGGTTCGTGCAATTGTTCGCGTAATAAATGCGAGTACAACTTGATCTCGATTAAGCGGATGAGTGAGAATTTGTGCACGTGCAGGAGCAAGTGTTGGATAATGTAATGGAGGAATGCTTGGGCCATGCCATATACCAAGTCGCTCTTCGATAAGTGTTGGAAGATCGTATATACTCAGATCTCCAACAATAGAAAGTATTGCTCCCTGAGGGCTCATAAGCGCTTGATAACACGCTTCAAGATCGGTTGATGTAATCGCTCTGATGCTATCCAAAGTACCTATTGAATTTTTGTGATATGGGTGATCTTGATAGATATAATCTTTGGCAAGTTGATCAACAAAATCGAGCGGATTATCCCAATACTCAGTGATTTCATTAAAGAGTTGCTGCTTAATTTTTTCAATTGTTTTTTCATCAAATGATGGGTTTGTTAAAAGCTCTCCCAGCAAGTGAAGGGCTTGCCCTAAATCACCGGATAAGCACCGCACAATAATGCTTTGCGATGTTGCTTGTAGTGAAATGCCATTGGTCTCTAATAGCTTGTGAAATGCGTCGCTTGTGTACTTGGCTGTTCGGTCGGTGAGCACTTCCAAGAGAAGATTAAAAAGACCTTGGCGATCTTCTGAGTCATAACAAGGGTTTGCTTTGAACTCTAGTACGCATGAAACCTGAGGTACAAGAGGATTATTATGAAATAATACCGTAAGGCCATTAGCCAACGTAAATTCTTGTGGCTGAGGATAGTTAAAATGTGAAAGTGGTGGCAACTCAATGCTATCAACAATTTTTCCAGGTTCAACCGGAGAGGTGCGATGATGTTTTTCCAGGATAACTCGTTCAAGTGCATCAGACTTGTGTTGCAGTTCATTAAGAAGCGGTAAATCTTGTTCAGGGATGGGAAGCAGATATCCTTTGTGTTGTTTGGACGTACTTAAATAACGTGCAAAAAAAGCTTGCAAGTCATCTTTTGTAAGTGTTTGAACATTACTAAAATAACGTTCAAGACTTGTAGGATCATCGGTTGCAAGCATAAAGCTACCAAGTATCGTTGCCTGCTTTTCCATGCTTTCAAGAAGTCCGGTGTAATCTAGTGAAACTTTAAGAGGGTAAACCGCTATTCCAAAAAGCCCTTTTTCGAAGAAATCGAGTGTAAAACATTCAACATCTGCAGCTATTTGTTCTTCCTCGACAAGACGTTTATAGAGACGAGAACTTCTTCCAAGTCCAAGAATAAGTGATGCTATGTCCAGAATGTGATTTTTTTGTTCTTGCAATCCTGGAACTGTGTAAGCGAAACAGCACCATGGTGTTGCTACTTGCCGATATAATGTGACCGTTTTACTGATGATATCGTCTTCAAAGTAGAAAGAAGAATGAGGGTTTGCGGTTGATGCTGGGATATGACCAAACATTTCTTCAGCAGCTTGAAAAACTTCTTCAGGCTCAACATCTCCAGCAATGACCAGTGTTGCATTAGCTGGATGATAGTGCTTTTTATAAAATTTAAAAAGTGTATCTCGTTCAAGTTGAGCAAGATCATATTTTGAACCGATAATTGGGTAATGATACGGATGCTCAGGAAACACGGCTCCTATGAGTGATTGAATAACCGTGCTTTGAAAATCATCGCGATACATCCGTAGCTCTTCGATAACGGCTTTTACCTCAGAACAGAGCATTTGTGCATCAAAGCGAGCATTTTCCATGCAATCGGCAAAAATTGAAAGCGCATGCTTCCACGCATTGCTGGGCAATCTGAAAATGAAGCTTGTGGTATCATGGCTTGTGAACGCGTTGGTATACCCAGTGAGCTTATGCGTTATGAGGTTGATGTCCGATTCAGAGAGCTTATCAGTTCCCTTAAAGAGCATATGCTCTATTAAATGAGCCATTCCTTTTTCGTGGGCATCCTCGTGCTTTGAGCCGACATTGTACCAAATTTGGGCTTCAACGCGAGGAACGTGATGAATGGGCCGTGTAACCACTTTCATACCGTTGGACAATGTTTTTTTGAAGACACGAAATTCTGGTGAGCGATCTGTCATGAAAAACCTATATCAATTTGAGTTAGCAAAATTATTTTATATTCTTTACACTATATCGGCTTTTATCAAAAATTGATTTGCTTAACAGGGGATATAGCGTATGAACTGGTCAAAGATACTCAAGCCTATCATTAAAAAAATAAAAAAGAGTAGAATTTTTAGTTTTTTTGTAAAACATGCTCTCTATATTTTCCTACGAACTCTTTTTGCAACTTACCGCTTGCAGGTTCAGCTGCACCCATCGATCAAGCAACCAATCAAAGATAATGAGGGAGTTGTTTATTTTTGGCATCAAAATATTATCTCTGGAATGTACTTCTTTTTTAAATCAGGTGGCGTTGGGCATTGTATCATCAGCCCGAGCAGTGACGGGAAGTTTGCAGGGTTTATCTGTGAAAAGCTTAAATTTTCAGTTCTTTATGGCTCTTCACACAAAACATCAGTTTCATTGGTGCGTAAAGCCCTTGGTATACTGTCAACCGAGCGGCGGCTTTGTTTAGTGGGTGATGGCTCACGAGGGCCCGCATTTCAGCTTCAGCCTGGAATTAAATATTTAGCCGCTAAGTCATCGCTTCCGATTATTTTTGTTGAGTGTACTCCCGTATGGGCATATACATTCAAAAAAAGCTGGGACCAATTTAAAGTACCGCTCCCATTTAGCAAAATTATGGTTACTATTCATCAAGCGAAATATTGTAACGAATTAAATTCTATGCAACCCGAACTTGTACGATAATGGAAATATACGCCTACGTGCAACTGCTGAGTGGCTTTAGTCGCCCCTTTTTATATAAAGTTTCAGATGCTCTTGCAGGCCGCATCGAGCAAGGTACAATCGTTATTGTTCCGCTCAAAGATAAGTTGGTTGGTGCGGTAGTGACGAGCGTTCATCAGCGATTGCCCGAAAAGGTTTCATATCAGCTTAAAGAGATTGCAGCTATTGAGCCTATGCCTGATGATCCACTCTATCAAACGTTTATTAAAACAGTTGCTGCGTATGCATTTGTTAATCAGATGCATTTTTCTGGAAGAATTAAATCATTCCTGCATGAAAAAAAGACTGCTGATGAGAAAGATTCGCCATCAACGTTACCACCTGTTCATAGTGAAAAGGTGCAGCTGACCGATGAACAGCAAGCGGTGGTTGATTATCTAGAGCCGTTTATTGAGCAGTCTGCTTATGTGCCAACGGTCATACACGGTGTTACCGGCTCAGGCAAAACCGAAGTGTACAAAAAACTTATTCTTAAAGCTCTTGGAGGCGGTAAGTCAGCCATCTTAATGCTTCCTGAAGTATCATTAGCTGTGCAATTTGAGCATCGTTTGCGTAAGCAGCTTCCAGGGGTTTTGATTTTTGGATTTCATTCAGCAACTAATGTTACGGCAAAACGAGAGCTCTGGCATGCACTTCTAGAGCATACACCCATGCTTGTGATTGGAGTTCATCTGCCCATTATGTTACCGATACACAAGTTGGGAGTTATCATTGTTGATGAAGAGCACGAACAAGGATTTGTTGAAAAAAAGCATCCTAAGCTTAACAGCAAAGAGCTTGCTTTGTGGCGTGCAAAAATCTATGGAATCCCTATTGTCCTTGGTTCAGCAACACCATCGGTTAACACGCTTTTTCAGGTCGAAAAACAAGGGTGGAAACTCTTTCAGATTACGCGGCGATTTGCAGGCAAGTTTCCCGAGGTTAAAAAAGTTTTACTAACTGAGCACAATCGACGACGTGCATATTTTTGGGTGAGTAAAGAGCTTGAGCAAGCCGTTACTCAAACGCTTGCTCGTAAAGAGCAGGTAATTATTTACATCAATCGTCGAGGATTCAGTTTTTTTGTGCAATGCAAATTGTGTGGATTTATTTTTCAGTGTCCGCATTGCTCTGTGAGCTTGACCTTACATATGACTTCAAAGCAAGGGCAGCAAGAAAAAAAGGGCATGCTCTGTTGCCACTACTGTACGTATAAACTGGCTCCACCAACAAGCTGTACTTCGTGTAAAGCCGGTTCATCTGATTTATTAAAAAAAGGGATTGGGACTCAGCAAGTAGTGGAAATTTTTCAAGAGCTTTTTCCCTTTGCACGCATTGCCCGTGCTGACCTTGATTCAACGAGCAAAAAGAAAACGTGGCATAAAACGGTTGAGCAATTTGAGCAGGGTGAACTTGATATTTTAATTGGAACTAAGTCTGTCACCAAAGGATATCATTTCCCCCACGTAACGCTGGTCGGTATTTTATGGGCAGACCTGAATTTACATTTTCCTGCCTATAATGCTGCAGAAACTACATTGCAACAGATTATTCAAGTAGCGGGACGTGCTGGAAGAGAGCATGAAAAAAGTACCGTGATAGTTCAGGCACTCCATGATCATGAAATTTTTCAGTATGTGAACGAAGAGCGGTACCTTGAGTTTTGTAGACAAGAACTTGCTATGCGTCAGATGGCAAAGTATCCACCTCTTGTGCGCCTTGCAAGCATTGAATTGCGTCATAAAGATGCTACTCAGCTTGAGCGTGATGCACAGGCGGTCTGTGAGCAGCTGTGGCAATATAATCAAGAGCATAAGCTTGGCATTGCAATTCTTGGCCCCAGCCTCCCCGTAGTATTTAAAATTCAAGATTATGAAATGCGGCACATTGTGCTTAAAGCGGAGTCATTCCAGTTGTTACATAAATTGTTGCAACAGATTGATTGTTCAGCTTATTCGAGTGAAATTTTTATTGTAACGAGTGGGAGTTAGATTATTTTATTTGAGGAGAAGAGGATGAATGTGATGAAGAAGATCTCGAGTATATTATTTTTGGTTGTCGCTTTGTTCTGGAGCAATGGGTATTCCAAGACTATTGAATCTGAGCCTGAAGTTTCTATTTCAGAAAAATCTTTTGTCATTGTAAGTGCTTCACATAAGGCAAAGAAATACTCAGAAGGTTGTATCAAGAGCATTTTTAGTCAGAATTATAACAAGAAAAAGTTTCGAGTTATTTGTATTGATGACGCTTCACCTGATGGTTCAGGTGATGAGCTTGCACAGCATATTGAAAAATATCAACAGGGGCATGCGGTTCAGTTGATACAAAATAAATTTCGTATCGGAATGTTAGAAAATATTTACAATGCTGTGCATAGTTGTCGTCCCGACGAGGTAGTTGTTATACTGGACGGAGATGATGAATTTGCAGGGCCCGAGGTTTTAGCAACGCTTAATAAGTATTATCAAAATCCAAATGTCTGGATGACGTATGGTCAGTTTATTACCTCATCTCCAGAATATACTGGGATGTGTAGTCAAATTCCGGATGAAGTGATTAAAGAAAATTCTATTCGTAACTATCAGTGGGTTTCGTCTCATTTAAAGACGTTTTATGCAGGGCTTTTTCAACGCATTAAGCGAGATGACTTGCAAGTTTGTGGCCAATTTTTCCCTATGGCAACCGATATTGCGTATACATTTCCAATACTTGAAATGGCGGGATTTCACAGCACATTTATTGATCAGGTTTTATATATCTACAACACCGAAAATACTGCAAAAATTGATAAAGTTGAATGGTTAATGCGTGACGCGTTTGTTGCGATGATTAGATCAAAAAGTCATTATGATCCATTACCAGAGCTGCCATTAACGGTTTTAAAAGATATTAACGATGTTCAGCGCCAAGAGGTTGAATTAATGGTACCCAAAATCGTTGCTCCTACTGAGGCTCCCGTAAAAGGTTTACATGAAAAACCATTTGTTATCGTGAGCACCTCATATAAAACAAAGCAATGGGCGGAACGTTGCTTGCTGAGTGCTTTTAATCAGCAATATAAAAATTTTCGAATGATTTGTATTGATGATGCTTCGCCCGATGGATCGGGTGAGTATATTGCTCAGCTTATTAAAAAATATAATCAAGAAGATCGAGTCTGCTTGATACAAAACAAAGTTCGTGTAGGAATACTGGCAAATTTTATTACTGCGATGAATTTATGCCATGATGATGAAATAGTCGTTTTACTTGATGGAGATGATGAACTTTCTTGCTTACATGTATTAACGATACTCAACCAAATCTATAAAAATCCAGATGTATGGATGACGTACGGCCAGTTTGCACACTCACATCCAGGATATGTTGGTAGGTGTAGTCAAATTCCAGCCGAGGTTATTCAAGAAAATGCTATTCGAGAGTATCCATTTGTTTCATCACATCTAAAGACATTTTACTCATGGCTTTTCAAGCGCATTAAGCGCGAAGATTTGCAGATTAAGGGGCAATATTTTCATGTTACATCAGATCTTTCGTACATGCTTCCAATGCTTGAAATGGCCGGTTTTCATAGTCGATTTATTCCACAAATTTTATATGTTTACA
Organism: uncultured Pseudomonadota bacterium; assembly: GCA_964429765.1. Lineage (GTDB taxonomy): Bacteria > Babelota > Babeliae > Babelales > RVW-14 > JAFEAY01. The sequence continues at coordinate 17,111 of CAYSDC010000017.1, read as the reverse complement.
ACACAATAAACCCAATGAGTGAGATAGTAACTGTTCGAGATTTGGTTGATAGAACTGCAGAATTTATTCTGCATAAAAAGCCGTATGAACCACTTTTGCATGCAAAGGCCCAAGTGGCGTAATTTGTTATCAGAGCGGCACTTTTTCTATCAAGCGCCCTTGCTAATTATGTGGGGCTTGTTAGAATGTTTGCCTATTTGTGCTTTTCTAACTAAAGGATTTTTATGTTTAAGAAAATATTTATTTTAGCATGTTTTTCTGTTGTGAGTATGAACGTATCAGCAGATGCACTGCATAAGTATGATGTTGCTCATTTTCAGGCTTTGACCGGTCTATCCAATGCTGAGTCACAAGTTTGTATTACTCAAGCGCATCAGTCGATTACAAAGCTTTATGAAATGGGTTATTCAGATAAAGAGATCGAATCTATGATCAGCAAAAAAGTTGGTGCTGCAAAGAAGGTACTTGACCCACATGCTGGATGTATTTCAAAGAATAAGATGTATCTTTTGCTTGCACTCACTGTTGTGGCATCCTCAAGCATTGCGGCATTAACAAGCATTGCTTTGTATATAGGGACCAAAAAATCAGATAACCATTACTATTAAAAGGAAGTAAAAAATGTTGAAAAAAATAGTTATTGGGTTAGCACTCTTGCTTCATATTGCAGGCATTCTTCATGCCCAACCACGTTCAGTTGCCGGATGTCCTCTGAATGAATCAGCTGAGCTTGTTCAACAAGTTCAATCCTCCGTTCTTGCATTAAAAGCGCTTGGCTTGAGTGATGAACAAATACTCAATGCTCTTGAGCAAAAATTTTTGACCCAAGCCTCTTTGGTGAGTACTGGGGGTGTCGTTAAAGTGACTCTTGCTTGCGTGGCGGTTGTTCTCACCGCTGCTGCTATTGGCGGGTTGGTTGGAGTAGCTGCTGGGTTAAAGGCCGATGACCTAGAACGTGCATGCAGTCGGTTCCTCAATCAAGCAGATGATCTCTATTTTGGCTTATAGCATTTTCTTTTAGAAATTTAACAAAAAAGAGCTCTCGTGTAACACACGGGAGCTCTTTTTTGTTTTTGCATGTTATCTTTGTATTTACTCAAAACATGCGCATAATCATGGTCTCAGGAACTGCCATTCTAAGCTCAGCCTGCGGCTTTGGTTGTTCGATAACAGGAGGCGCAGGAGGCAACTCTTCTTCCACCATTACTTTCTTTACCACCACGTCAGTAATGTCATCAAGATTATCACTTTTTGGCACTATGTTTTGAATAGTGCCGTGGTTTTCAAATCCCAACTCAATAATTTTAGTGATAAATTCCATAGGAGAGAGACCAATTTCTGCCGCTTGATGAAATATGCAGGTAGCCGGCGTCAGCGCAGGGAGTGTGTTGATTTCAAGAATTACTAAGCGTTCAACACCTGTTGGGCTTTGATGTGCATTTTGGTAGAAACAATCAATGCGTACATATCCCTTGCAGCCAATTGCACGATAAACGTCTGCAAGCGTCGATTGAACAAGCTGCATGCCAGAATCGGGTAATGGTGCTGGCGTTTGGTTTTCACCTTCGCCGGGAAGAAACTTTTCTTTCATCGTCAAAATATCATTTTGGGTAACGGTTCGTGATGGTGGTAGTACCGTAACATTGTTATTGCCCATAACGCCGCATGAAATTTCCATGCCCACAATCAAGTTTTCAAGCATGACCGCATCTTTGTCTGGAGCGCTTGTAAAGAACTGATTAATTGCTTGCTCAAGCTCATGTATGTTTTTGATCTTGCTGACCAAAACACTGCAGCCGTCATCATATGGTTTAAGAATCAGAGGAAACCCAATTGTAGTGGTATATTTTGTGAGCGTTGCTTCTTTTTCATTAGACGAGAAAAGAGTGTTCCACTCTTTGCGTGTGATAAGAACCGAATGAGGAACATCAAAGCCTTGCATGCGTAAAAATTCGTTTGTCTTAAATTTATTCATGCACAGGGCACTTGCAAGAACACCGGAGCCATTGTACGGCATGCCCAGCATTTCCAGCATACCTTGAACAACGCCATTTTCACCTTTGCCGCCATGCAGCCCACTAAAAATAAAATCGAACTGTTGTTTCAATGCTGACCAATCAACAGTGAGTTCTGGTGTGACAAGTTCTGCAATAACGTTCGTGCTATTTTTAATCAAAAGCTCTTGTGTCAGTTTGTACAGCTTAGACTGATGCAAAAAGAGTGGTGTGACTTCATATTTGTTTGGTGAGAGTTTGTAACAAATATTTCTTCCGCTCTCGAGCGAAGTTTCTCGTTCATTTGAATCGCCACCTAGTAAAACACCGATACGAATTTTTTTCTCATGAGAGGTTTGCATGCTCGAATCCTTATAAGATGCATCGTCAAATCCGTAAGCTTTGAGCTCATGGTCGATCAAAAAATTAATCAGTTGTGTATGATTCATGCCATATTGTGCTGCTTGATGAAATAAAAACGTTGCAGGTGCCATGCCGGTCAGTGAGTTCGGGTCAATGAGAATAACTTCTTCATCATCGGTTAAAAATCCGTCGATCCGAGATATTGTTGAAAAATTAAGCATCGATGATGCTTTGATACAGGGCTCACTTATTTTTTTATGCAGCGCTTGGCTGCAACGTGCAGGGGTAATTTTTTTTGCCATGCCGCGCATATATTTTTGTTCATAATCGTAAAATGATGTTCCTGCTTCCAGTTCCACTTCGGTAATCGGGAATGAAAACCATGATCCATCTGGGTTTTGCAGGCATACACAGACAAATTCCATGCCGGTGATGGTCTGTTCAACAAGAACGTCTACATTTTTTTGATCAGAAATTAATGCGCGATGCAATGCAGGCATGAGTTGGTCAAGCTCTTTGACCTGTGCCATGCCCAGGCTTGAACCCTCATGTGATGGTTTGATTAAGTAGGGAAGTTGGATGTTTGCTTGTTCAAGCCGCTTGATGATGTCTTCTTGCGTAAGCGTTTCAATGTCGGCACGCGATAAGACAATGCCGCGTGGGGTTTTGATACCAGCGCCGGTAAGTAATTTTTTATGGAATGCTTTATCCATGCCCAACGCGCTGCCTAAAACTTTGCTTCCAAGATAAGGGATATCCAGGAGCTCAAGTGCTCCTTGTACGGTACCATCTTCGCCATAGCGTCCGTGTAAAGCGATGTATACAAAATCAACACATTGTTTTAATGTGTCCCACTCGATGCGAGTTGCTTCGGTTTCAAGGCGATGAGCAAAGTCTGCATTTTTGCCTCGATGAAGAAATTTTAGAGGGAGTTGGTACAATGTACCGTCTTGCGTTTGAAAGATCGGAAAAATATGATATCGAGTATTATCAAGATGATCACAAACGGTTCTGCCGGAATTGAATGATACTTCTCGTTCAGGTGATTTTCCACCCATTAAAACGCCGACGCGTAATTTTTTTATGATAGAGTCTTCATGTGCCACGCGACTTGTCCTTTACATGAATTTTTTATAATTGCTATTCAAGATGAACAAGATAGAAAATGGTATCCACAGCGTCAAGACATTCAAGTCTGTTTTAATAAAAATTTATTTTGTTGCTGCATATAAATCATTAAGTGCTTTGATATGATTGGATTGTGCAAAAATTGCCGATGCGGCGCAAACGTAATCAACACCGCTGTGTGCAAGCTGATTTATATTGTTTGTAGTTATACCTCCGTCCATGCCGATAAGCAGCGACGCTTGCATCTGGGTGCGCTGTGCAACAAGTGGTTGAATTTTTGCAACGACATCTGGAATAAACGATTGTCCAGAAAAACCTGGATTAACCGACATGAGTAAAACATGGTCCAAGTCAATCAAATGAGCGAATACTTTTTCAACAGGCGTTGCAGGGTTGAGAGCAATTCCTGCATTAAGTTTTGCTTTATGAATATCGGATAAAAATTGTGAGATTTCTTTTGGTTGATGTACCGCTTCGATATGAAACGTAATCATGTCGTTTGGTTTTAGTTGCAAGCGAGCAAGCCATGATTGTGGATTATCAACCATCAAATGAATATCAAGTTGCTTTGTGGTTGCTTGCCGGATGCGGTTAACAAAATCTGCGCCCCACGTTAGGTTGGGAACAAAGTGATTATCCATGACATCAAGATGGTAACCATCACAATGTGCATCAATTGTTTTAATAACATGAGCTAAGTTGAGCAGATCTGCTGAAATAAGCGATGGATAAATTTTCATAAGATCTTTCTTTATGGATACCCATTTCAGCGATGTGGATAAATAAAGTATGGGAAGCCGAGTAAGTAATAGTGCAACTCAACAACATCATATTCGGCACACAATTTTCTTGCAAGATCTCTGGATTTTTCTTGTATGACCTAAGGGTTACAAGTGCTTATGGCTGAGTCGACCTCTATTGCAAAAAATTCTCTAAGTTGCTTTTAAAAAGTGTTTAATTCAGCCGCTAACTTTTAAGAGAGAAAAAGTTAGCATTTTCTGCTTATTTATAGACGAAAAAGTCTTGATCGATGAGAGCTAACGTAAGCTTTAAAGTAATGGAGTGTATTGGCTGGATTTGAATTGCCGGTTCAAAAAGGGTTTATGTGGTGATAGTTAAGATTTTTCTTAACTATCATTAAAAAACATCAATTTGACAATTTTTTTAATTTTGGCACTATCATAATAATGGACCATAATGTATATAAAATGCCCATTTGATAGTATAGTGGTTGCTAATCGATGCAAAAACATTTATTTGCATCTCCTATTTGAAGGATTGCTATCAAAACGCTGTTAGCTAAAAATTGAGTACATATGGAGGTTGTTATGAATCTGAGCATTAAACGTTTATTTTTGTTGATAGGGCTGCTTGGTGCAGCTGAATTGAATGCAATGATGCCTGAAGATGATCGACAGGCTCGTGAAGAACTTGTTAAGCAACAGCTTGGTCTGTTTAGAAGCAACAGCGTAGAAGCAGCTGAAGTAGAACAACAGCCTGAAGCTTCAACAGTTCTTGGAAAGCGTGAGTCTAAGGTATGTGGCGATGAGCAGCCGAAAGAGGATGACATTGAGCAGCCGAATAGCAAGAAGGCTAAGCATGAAGAGAATCGGGATGAAGGGCATGGAGTAGTTATACAGCCTGCAGACCCAAAACAATTCTGTGGCTTTGCTGAATTGCCTCCTGAAATAGTGTCTATGATTGCAGGCAATTTGGATATTTCAAGTTATGAATCATTAAGCAAGACATGCACTTACTTGAGTAATTTTTTGAATGATGAGCGAGAGATCGAAAATTTTATTAAGCGAGAAATCAGATCACGAGGTCATAAAAATATTCGTCGTCCGCTGGGTTCTTATTTTCCTGAGTGCATGAAAGTATCTGATGTTGAAGCACATGGGCATGCTCAGGGGTTTAATTCAGTAGTTAAATTAAGAAATGGGAATCTTGTTTCTCGTTCATCGGATGGCACGATAAAAATTTGGAATCCAGAGTCTGACCAATGTCTGCGTACGTTGGAGGGGCTTGTTCAGTGGTTTAATTCAGTAATTGAATTAAGAAACGGAGCTCTTGCTTCTCTTTCAAATGATGAAACGATAAAAATTTGGGATCAAGAGTCTGGCAAATGTCTACGCACGTTGGAGGGGCATGATGATTGGGTTAATTCAGTAATTGAATTAAGAAACGGAGCTCTTGCTTCTTCTTCAGATGATAGAACGATAAAAATTTGGGATTCAGAGTCTGGCCAATGTCTACGTACGATGGAGGGGCATAATCATTGGGTTCTTTCAATAATTGAATTGAGAAGCGGTGCTCTTGCTTCTTGTTCATCGGATGGCACGATAAAAATTTGGAATCCAGAGTCTGGCCAATGCCTATGTACGTTGAAGGGCCATATTGACGGGGTTGTTTCAGTAATTGAATTGAGAAATGGGACTCTTGTTTCTTGTTCACCGGATGGAAAAATAAAAATTTGGAACCTTTATCCAGACGACCTTTCAGCACAACAAATCTATTTAGTCCTTCGATTGAGCAAATATGCTCGTCGTAACGATACAATAAAATTAGATTCTTTCTGGTTTGATATTTATAATTCTTTGCCCGGTTATTTGAAGGATAAATATCAAAACGCTGTTGAATAAAAATTGAGATGAATTCGAATATTACATATGGGGGTTGTTATGAATCTGAGTATTAAAAATATATTTTTGTTGATAGGGCTGCTGAGCGCAGCTCAATTGGACGGAATGACACCTGAAGATGTGCAAGCGCGCAAAGAGCGAGTTGAAGGACAACTTGGTCAGTTGAGAAGCAATAGTGCTGAAGTAGAAAAGCAGTCTGGAGACTCAGTTCTTGGAAAGCGTGAGCGCAGGGCGCGGGATGACACACCGAACAGTAAGAAGCCTAAGTACGAAGGAAAGCAAGAAGAAGAAAAAAACGAAGTTCCTGTGGCTATACAGCCAGCAGACCCAAATCAAATGTGTGGGTTAGCAAGCCTACCGGCTGAAGTACTGTCGATGATTGCAGGAAAATTGGATTTTTCGAGTTATGCATCCTTAAGCAAGACATGTCGGTATTTGGATAGTTTTCTGAATGATGAACGAGAGATTGAAAATTTTATCAAGCAAGAAATCAGAGCTCGTGGTCATAAAAATATCACAGGTCCGCTGTGCTCATATTTTTCTGAGTGTATGAATCTATTTGGTGTTCAACCTCGAAATTTGCAAGAGAATAATAATTTGATTCATTCAGTGATTGAATTGCGAGATGGTAATCTTGCCTCGTGTCCAGATGATGGAACTATTAAAATTTGGAATCCAGATAGTGGTGACTGTCTGCGCATGCTGGTGGGGCATACTAGGCCGGTTAATTCAGTTATTGAATTGCGAGATGGTAATCTTGCCTCGTGTTCAGATGATAGAACTATTAAAATTTGGAATCCAGAGCGTGGTGAGTGTCTACGGACACTGAAAATGCATACCAATCCGCCTACTTCAGTGATTGAATTGAGAGATGGTAATCTTGCCTCGTGTTCAGGTGATAGAACTATTAAATTTTGGAATCCAGAGAGTGGTGAGTTTCTACGGACGCTGAAAATGCATACCAGTTGGGCTACTTCAGTGGTTGAATTGAGCGATGGTAATCTTGCCTCGTGTTCAGGTGATAGAACGATTAAAGTTTGGAATCAAAGTACCGGTGAATGTCTACACACGTTAGCTGGGCATACTAGTTGGATTCGTTCAGTGATTGAGTTGAGCGATGGTAATCTTGCCTCGTGTTCAGCTGATAGAGCGATTAAAATTTGGAATTCAAATACTGGTGAATGCCTGCGTACGCTGGAAGAGCACACTGATGAGGTTGAATCAGTGATTGAATTGAGTAATGGTAATCTTGCTTCCTGTTCACGTGATACAACAATTAAAATTTGGAATCAAAGTACCGGTGAATGTCTACACACGTTAGCTGGGCATACTACTTGGATTCGTTCAGTGATTGAGTTGAGAAATGGTAATCTTGCTTCCTGCTGTTTATGGGGTGACCCGATTACAATTTGGAACCTCTACCCAGAAGATCTTTCTGCCCAACAAATCTATTTAGTCCTTCGATTAGACCTATGTGCTCGTTATAACAGCACAATCAGGTTGGATGATTTCTGGGCTGAAATTTTCAAATCCTTGCCAGATTATTTAAAGATTAAATATCAAAACGTTATGGCAATCTTGCCTCGCGTTCAGATGATGGGACAATTTAAATTTGGAATCCAGAGCGTGGTGAATGTCTACGCACGCTTGAAGGAGATACTGATCGGGTTAATTCAGTGATTGAGTTGAAAAATGGAAATCTTGCTTCTTGTTCATATGACGGCACGATTAGAATTTGGAATCCAGAGAATGGTGACTGTCTGCGCACGCTGAAAGGGCATACTATTTGGGTTAGATCAGTAATTGAGCTGAGCAATGGAAACCTTGCCTCGTGTTCATATGACGGCACGATTACAATTTGGAACCTCTACCCAGAAGATCTTTTTGCGCAACAAATCTATTTAGCCCTTCGATTGGACCGATGTGCTCGTCATAACGGCACAATCAAGTTGAACGATTTCTGGGCTAAAATTTATAATTCTTTGCCGAATTATTTGAAGGATAAATATAAAAACGCTGTTTAATAAAAATTGAGTTGAATTCGAATATTACATATGGAGGTTGTTATGAATCTGAATATTAAAAGTATATTTTTGTTGCTGGGGTTGCTTGGTGTAGCTCAAGTGAATGCAATGACGCCTGAAGATCGACAAGCACGTGAAGAACTTGTTAAGCAACGGCTTGGTCAGTTTGGAAGCAACAGCGTAGAAGAAGCCGAAGCAGCACAACAGCCTGAAGCCTCATCAGTTCTTGGAAAGCGTGAGTCTAAAGTATGTGGCGATGTGCAACCGGATCGCAAGAAGGCTAAGCTCGAAGAGAATCAAGATGAAGGCGATGAAGTTGTAGATCAAGCAAATCTCCAAGAAAGTAAAAAAGAAGATGCGGAAGAAAGTATGGAAGAAGCTGCAGTGGTTATACAGCCTGCAGACCCAAAGCAAATTTGTGGCTTTGCTGAATTGCCTCCTGAAATAGTGTTGGTGATTGCAGGAGGGTTGGATTTTCCCAGTTATGTATCATTAAGCCAGACATGTCGGTATTTAGATAATTTTTTGAATGATGAACGAGAGATTGAAAATTTTATCAAGCGAGAAATAGTAGCTCGAGGTCATAAGAATATCACAGGTCCGGTATGTTCATATTTTTCTGAGTGTATGGATCTATTTGATGTTCGGCCTCGAAATTTGCAAGCGCATTATAATATCGTTAAATCAGTGATTGAATTGCGAGATGGTAATCTGGCTTCTTACTCAGGTAATAGCACAATTAAAATTTGGAATTCAAAGAGTGCTGAATGCCTGCACACGCTGGAAGGGCATACTAGCTGGGTTAATTCAGTGAGTGAATTGAGCAGTGGAAATCTTGCTTCATGTTCAAGTGATGGAACAATTAAAATTTGGAATCCAAATAGTGGTGAATGCCTGCACACGCTGGAAGGGCATACTAGCTGGGTAGATTCAGTGATTGAATTGAGCAATGGTAATCTTGCCTCATATTCAGGTGATAGAACAATAAAAGTTTGGAATCCAAATAGTGGTGAATGCCTGCGCACGCTGGAAGGGCATACTAATATTATTTATTCAGTAATTGAATTGCGAGATGGAAATCTTGCCTCATGTTCAGATGATGAAACGATTAAAATTTGGAATCAAGAGAGTGCTGAATGTTTGCGCACGCTGGCCGGGCATACTCGTCGGATTAATTCAGTGATTGAATTGAGCAATGGGAATCTTGCTTCCTGTTCTTCACAAGATGGAACGATTAGAATTTGGAATCCAAATAGTGGTGAATGCCTGCGCACGCTGAGAGGGCATACTGATGCGGTTACTTCAGTGATTGAATTGCGAGATGGTAATCTAGCTTCAGGTTCAGCTGATAGGACGATTAAAATTTGGAGTATTTATCCAAAAGATCTTTCTGCGCAACAAATCTATTTAGTCCTTCGATTGAGCAAATATGCTGGTGATAAGGAGAAAATTAAATTGGATGCTTTCTGGTCTGATATTTATAATTCTTTGCCCGATTATTTGAAGAACCGATATCAAAACGCTGTTGAATAAAAATTGAGATGATCGTTTGATTTTTATCGAAGCATTTCAAAAAAGCTAAGAAAAAAGGGAGCCTCTCAGTGCTGGGAGGCTCCCTTTTTTCTTATACTCATATCATTGTTTTTTATGCAAAAGCTGGGTTATGGTGAGAGCCTATCAAAAGCTTTTGCACAATCACTATCAGTTTTCCAAACGACTATTTCTCTTGAATGCAAGCTTTGTATATACTTCAATGTTGATAGATGTAAAGCATGAAACACTTCGCCATTATTTAAAAAGAGTTTATTATGAACCTAAAAAAATATACGCTTATTTGTTTCCATCTGTTTACCATGTGCTTGGGTGTACAAACAGTTCTTCCTCAACCTATTCACCGAATGTTTGTTATTCTTCATGGAACTCTTTTGCCAGTCCCACATCACAGCGGAGTACTTTCGTGGATTAAAGGCGATGGGTATCTGAACGGTTTGCGCTTTAAGGGGATGTATTCACATCAAGCTATTGGTGTTGATGGCCTTCACAAGATTGAAGATGGTGATCATGTATCAAATCTTTACACGCCGTCTGCTGCACGGCTTAAAAAGCTTATTGAGCTCCAGCACAACACTGCCAATGATTTAGAGCAAGCTCCAGACGAAACGCGGGAATATTTCGTTTTTGGATGGGAAGGTCAATTAAAGTATCAGAGCAGAGTAGATGGAGCTCGAGCGCTTTATCATGCGCTGACTCAAAAGAAAGCAGAATTGTCTCAAAATGATATTGATGTCCAGATCGAGCTGTGGACACACAGTCATGCTGGGAATGTTGCCTTATACCTTGCGCATATTGAAGAAGAGCAACAAAAAGAGCTATCAATTACTCGTTTGGTGATGTTTGGTACTCCTGTGCATATTGAGACACATGATTGCGTGAAATCTTCAATGTTTAGGAACATTTTTCACTTTTATTCACAAGAAGATACCATTCAGGTGTGTGATTGCTTTACAACAGCCGGTTGGGTAAGGAGGACATTTGATGTTAAAAAGCAGAAGAATCTTTATCAACTATCAATACAAATTGATGATCATCATCCGAGCCATTACGAAATGGTTTTTTTTGCTGGTTCAAGAACTG
>CAYSDC010000017.1:1885-6164 GCA_964429765.1 uncultured Pseudomonadota bacterium | reverse complement strand
TTACGCTTCCTCAAAATTTTTTTTCTCATTAAATGTAGCGACCAACTCACCCATTTTGACTGCAGTTTCAAAACCGAGTGCAGAGTTTTTTATGAACGTATCGGGTAGTGTAACTTTTTCTGGAGGGAAAAGGAGTACTACTGTTGAGCCTCCAAATGAGAAAAATCCAGCTTCAGTGCCTTTTGTAGTTAATTGGTCGGCTTGAAAGGTTTCAATTATTTTTCCAATGCACATTGCCCCAACAGGAATCATAAGTGCTTGGCCGTGGTCCTGATGATTCAATTCAATGAGATGTCGCTCATTTTCAGTAAGAACCTGAATGCCTCTTTTGTAAACCATAGGATTAACGGATTCAAGTTTTCCATTAATGACAATAGCCTTTGATGGTGTGCAATCTAATGGGAAATGGAAGCGATGATAATCGTATGGAGCAAGTCTAAAAATCATGAGTGTTCCACCGATATACTGTTCTGCTCGCTCTGAATTTCCGAGAAATTTTTTAAGATTGAAAGGAAGGCTTTTGAGGTAGAAAACAGTATTGTCTGAGATTTTTGGAATAACAAAAAGTTTTCCGTCACAGGGTGAAGCTACAACGCAAGGATTTCTATCAATGACGCGGGTGTTATGTTTGAGTTTGCGCGTAAAAAAATCATTGAATGAAGTGTATGATTTTTCTTCGTAATCGGACATATCAAGTGAGTACTGTTTGATGAAGGGTTCAATTGCACGAATGCTTCGTTTAGAATCGTAATAGCGACCAACAACTTTGCTAAAGGTTCGCAATTTCATAAATTGGCGAATAAATTTGCCGATTGGGTTTCTATAAAAAAATGTAAGTTTCTTGAGATTCGGATTTATTTCTTTGACAAGACTCTCACCTTGATAGTAAAAAATTTCTTGAGCTGGTCGTTTGGCGTGAGCTCTTTTTGATTGTGCATTCATAATATTCCAACTCGTCATTGAAAAAATCGCTATGGCCGCTGAGATGAGTAGTCGATAACCAACCATGAGACTGCTTTCTATTGTACAACAAAAACCTGTGATATACGTTTCTTGAGTAGTATATCACAGGTTTTTAATAAGGTGCAGTGGGTTTATTATTGAGCTGTTCTTACGATAATTTGAAGCTCTTGGCCGCTACCGTTGTGTATTTTTATATTTCCAATTGAAAATTCTTCAACTGCCGCCGTATTTGCTGTGCGTTGAGCATCATCGGTTAAGTCATTAAACGCGCTCGAAAGTGCATCTTGGAGCGTTGTTTTATGAAAGGATAAGTACTCATCTGCAGCGTCTAAAAGTTCTGAAATAAAAGCTCTGGAGTCTTCTGGGCTGGCTAGAAGCTTACGTACAAGGTTCGTTCTCTCTTCCTGAGACGCTATGTCGCTTAGAGCGGACAGGTAAGGGCTAAAAAGCTGGCTACGGATATGTTCTTTCTTGCTGATGTCTAAAATTTGATTTGTAATAGATATAATGCTGCGTGTGTGAGCTGCTGGGCTTGCGTCCTCTTTTTTTGTCGCAGAAGCTGCAAGCTGTAACAATGAAGCTATTAATTTGTGGAGATCTTTATTTTCCGATGTAGATCCAAGAATTTCAGGATGGTGCATTCTCTTTGTATCTTGAGTTTCTTCTTCTGGGGCGGGTGCACAAATTCCGCACTTTATTTCTTCATGTAATCCTTCAGCAATTGCAAATGTTTGACAACCACAGTCGGGAGTTGGAGCAGGAGTTGTTTGACAGCCACAGTCTGGTGTTGGAGTAGGAGCTGTTTGACAGCCACAATCAGGGTTTACAGCAGCATTTGTAGGTTTTTGCTTTTTTTTATTTTTTGGTTTTGGACGTCTTTGCTCTATTTGTTTTACAAGTTCAGAAAGAAGATCTTTTTTTGGAGGTTTACCGCAGCTGCATTCCAAATAGTATTTGGATAGGTCAAGTAGGCTGAGTTCATCAGGTTCTTCTGTTGGCGCAGGTGGAGCACTGCAGCCACATTTTGATTCAATTGATCTTCCTTCTTCATCCAGACTAACCGGCTCATCTACCGGTGGAGCACTGCAGCCACATTTGGATTCGATTATTTCTTCTTCAATAAGATCAATCGGCTCCTCTTGTGGAGCTGGGGCACAAATTCCACATCGCTCAGTTTCACATGCAGTTGAACCACGCGTGTGCTGTTTTTTTCCACGTTTTGTTTTATTTTTGTTGCAGCCACAAGATCTGCATTCTTCTTGTACGAAGTCGGCATTGGCTTTAACTTGGTGGTCTTGGCATGAAGCAATTCCTGGTGAAATAAGCAATGCAAATAAAAAGAACTTTGATAACGAAAGCATACAATTCTCCTTTTTTCATGAATAACGTTCTGTGCTTTTACGGTAAAATTGTTATACCTTAAACAGTGAGTATTTGTAAATGGCTCATCAGAAAAAATACAGAACGTCCGTTTTATAGAGTTTTGAGTGTTAGGTATCGTTTTTAAAAATTTGAGATAAATCCATCAAGTGCCCATGGATATGAAAAATCGAGGTGGTCATCGATCATTGGTTGATGATTTATTAAAAAGACAAGATGTTGAATTTGTAAATCGGTCTTACCAATTGTTTTCAATAAACTTTGCATTAAGAAAATTTTCTTTTTAATCGACCATGTAGCATCAAAAATTGGTTGATCAAATGAAAGATACGCCTCTTTGTTGTGACTTGCATACCAAGCATTTTGAAGTACGATAGACTTTGAAAGAATATGCTCCGAATGTGCAAAGTCAATCCATGCACTAACAAGCGTTTTAAGGTTTTCAGCTGGATTGGTTCTATACCAAATGAGCGATACTTGATGATCAAGAAGCCGTTCATTATTCCAGCAGTAAAGCGTGATTGTTCGTGTTGTTGTTCCATCAACAGAAAAATTCTGTGAAATATTTTTTGGTGGGTATGACCATTGAATAATGATAAATTCGCGTTGAATCAAAAAAAAGAGTACTCCTGAGCAGGAGCAAGCAAGAGCAAGGAATGCAAAGCGGGTAAGCTTATTCACAAAAGCTCGCACAGTTTATCAATATCATCTTGTTCAAATTTCCGGGCATCGATTGCTCGGTACGAGTCCTCTTCCATATGGTACGTTGAAAACTCCATGACCTCAGCGTCAGTTAGAGCGATAAGTCGATGCCACGTGAGTTGAGGAATTTGAGCAGTATCGCCCGGTTCCATACGTCGAATAGTGCGCATTCCGTTTTGTTCAAGCTCTAGAATTACCTCTCCGGAAAGGACATAAAATGTTTCATGTTTGATTTTATGGTGATGCAAAGAGCATCCATGGTTTTGCATGAAGACCAATTTTTTTCCGCAGTATTGCGCGTTATTGATAATCCACTCTTCATGGCCCCAAATTTTGGGAACGAGGTTATCGAGTTGATCGCGTTTTATTTTTTTATTGGCGTGCGTGGATTTTGTTGTTGTGTTCATGTGTATTATCAGTTACTTTTTGCCAAACAGGCCTGCCATCCGTAGCCACGTAGGGCGTAGGATGGCGGAGAGGGTGGGATTCGAACCCACGATTCCAGTTTTGCCGGAATAACCGCTTTCGAGGCGGTCGCTTTCAACCACTCAGCCACCTCTCCGTACCATGATTTTACATTATAATTTCAATTTTTTTAAGTCGTTTTACAGGGGAAAACGTTGAATTCTGAGCGTTTTTTTATTTTTTAAAACTAGTTGCATTAAAGATATGTTCGCAGTTATTATGTACAAGAACTAACGCTACAAAACCATTTTAAATCAGCTTTTATCTTAAGTAAATGCTCAAGTTGAGGAATATTTTTGTGTGTAGCGTTTATCAGCACAAAATTTAAGTAGGAGTGACCAATGAATGAGCTGAAAACAAGGGCTATTGTACTTGCTGCAGGCAAGGCAACTCGCTTTAAAACAAAAAAAAGTAAAGTACTTTTCAACATTTGCGGCCGGACAATGATTCTATATCCGTTAAAAGCATTGGAAAGTTTGGGTATTCCGACTACTGTTATTGTTGGATATCAGGCAGAAGAGGTTAAGCAAGAGGTTCAAGATGCTCAGATTAATCAAGTAACATTTGTAGAACAACTTGATCAACAAGGAACTGGGCACGCTGTTGCTTGTTCAGCTGATACGTGGGATCAGGAAAATATTCTGGTCATGTCAGGTGATACTCCTTTAGTAACATCGGAACATTTAAGAAGTTTAATTTTTAGGCATCAAGAAGCACAAGCAGCTATTACTTTTGTAACAACCATGGTGATGGATCCAACCGGCTATGG
>CAYSDC010000017.1:0-1861 GCA_964429765.1 uncultured Pseudomonadota bacterium | reverse complement strand
ATATAGATAGGAAAGTAATTACAATTTGTACATATTGAAGAAAAAGATTGCTCAGATCAGCAACGTGAGTTATTCGCGTTAATGCCGGTATTTATGTTTTTTCTAGGGAATTTCTTGAAAAAAATATTACTAAGTTAGCAAAAAGTCCGGTAACGGGTGAAATTTATTTGGTTGATTTAATTAAGATGGCAGGTGATAGTGGCTTGGCTGTTCAAGCATTATCGGTTCCATTTGATGATGTTCGAGGCGTGAATACACTTCAAGAGCTCTGGGAAGTTGAGCAAATTAAACGATCTGAACTCATTAAACATTGGATGTTACGTGGGGTTCGTTTTGAGCTTGCACAAAGTATTCATCTTGACATTGATATTGAAATTGGAGCGGGCTCGTTTATTGGAACAGGTGTTCATCTATTGCGCGGTACAAAAATAGGTGAAGAGTGTTTCTTGGGTGCATTCTCAATTCTTGCTAACTCACAAGTTGGCGATGGAAGCACTGTTCATTCTCATTCTGTTATACAAGATAGCTCCATTGGTTGCAATGTACACGTTGGGCCATTTGCGCGGATAAGAGAAAACGGTGTTATTGGTGATAATGCTGAAATCGGAAATTTTGTTGAAGTAAAAAACAGCACGATTGGTGATAAGAGCAAAGCAAAGCATCTTAGCTATATTGGTGATGCTCATATAGGATCACAGGTAAATATAGGTGCAGGTACAATTACCTGTAATTATGATGGCGCACGTAAATACAAGACTATCATTGAAGATAATGTTTTTGTTGGAAGCAATAATACGCTTGTCGCCCCTTTGCATATTGGTAAAGAATCATATACTGCTGCGGGGTCGATTATTACCAAAGATGTTCCATCTGAAAGCTTGGCAATTGGTCGAGCACGACAAGAAAATAAAATTGGCTATGCACGAGAATTAAGAGAAAAGCTTGCAAGTCAAAAAGACTTAGCAAATGAAGATGATGATCTATCGTTTAATTTTCGTGGTGCAGTAAAAACTAAATCAGATCACAAAGAACATGCCTAATCAAAAATCTGTTACCTTTTTTCATACAGCAGATATTCATTTTGGTGTTGAAAATTACGGAAAAATTGATCCAAAGACGGGTATCCATTCCCGTCTTTTGGATTTTCACAAAAGCCTTTCATCAATGGTAGATCAAGCAATAGAGCGGAACATCGATTTCTTTCTCTTTTGCGGAGATGCCTATATAACATCATATCCAACTCCAACGCAGCAAAAACTTTTGGCTAAGCTTTTGCTCAGGTTACAGGCAGCCGGGATTCCTGTTGTCATTGTTGTTGGAAATCATGACCACCCTCTGAGTTTTGGTAAAGCTCACTCTATGGATGTTTTTGATTATCTTCCCGTTGAAGGTTTTTATGTTTTTTCTCGACCAGAGCTGATCACCATTAAAACTAAAAGTGGGCCAGTTCAGATTGTTGGCATTCCGTGGCCGGCTCGTAATAATGTTGTAACGCATGATGAGCACCGTATGAAATCGGCAACTGAAATTACCTCATATCTTTCCGAGCGTGTTGGACAGCTAATCAATCAGCTTGCGCAACAAATTGATGAAACAATACCCGCAGTGTTGGCCGGACACTTGACGGTCAGTAGTGGAATTTTTTCGGGTTCTGAGAAATGTGCTATTTTTGGCACGGATCCAATTTTTTTGCCATCACAGCTTGCGTTACCACAGTTTGACTATGTTGCGCTTGGCCATTTGCATCGTTATCAGAACCTTAATCCGAGTGGCAAACCGAGCGTGGTCTATGCGGGGTCGATTGAGCGCGTTGATTTTGGAGAGCGCAAAGAAGAAAAAAGTTTTTGTGAATAAATTTATT
>CAYSDC010000016.1:20555-25427 GCA_964429765.1 uncultured Pseudomonadota bacterium | reverse complement strand
CGCTTGAATTAAATTTTTTACGAGTGCTTCATTCTTTTTTTCAACTGCGTAATGCAAGGCTGTTTTCCCATTTTTATCCTGTTCATTAAGTTGAGCTCCCCCATCAATTAGATGCTTGGGTACATGTTGATTTTTTTGTTGCGCAGCAAGCATAAGCGGAGTTTGCCCCGCATTATTTTTTTTATTTGAGTTACACGTAGTATTTTTCAAGAGCTTTTTAATAGTAGCGGTTAAGCCATTTTGAGCAGCAAGGTGCAGAGCTGTGTTGCCATCTTTATCTTGCGCATTAATATCTACGGGTACCGCAATAAACTTTGAGGCAAGCTTAGACTTTTTATTTTTTAAGCAGTAAAGCAGAGGAGTATCACCGTCGGCATTTCTGTTTTCTAGATTTTTTTTGTTGCTTTGTATGAGTTTGCTTATAGCATCTTCATCGTTTGCATCAATAGCTTTAAATATATCATTTTTTACATTAATTTGTTCTTGTCGTTTCTCTAAAATTTTTCCGGCTTGAACTGAATTTTGCTTAAGAGCAAGCTCTAGCGGACTACCGTGGTTACTTGAAATAGTGATGTCGGCACCTTGCGTAACTAATATTTCGACAATATCAGCTTTATTTTTACCAGCCGCCCAATGAAGCGCTGTGAGCCCGTGAGCTCCCTGATGGTTAAGATTTGCTCCGCTGGAGATAAGCATTTCAACGATTTCTGTTTTGTCAGATGCAGCCGCTCTAATGAGTGGCGTATCGCCCATATTGTTTGGTTGGTTAATTAAATCACCTCTTTGCGTGAGAAGTGCTTTCACGCAATCGGTATAACCATTTTGAGCAGCAAGGTGCAGAGCGGTATTTCCATCGTTATCAATAGCTTGAAGGTCAGCACCACTATTAATAAAGCCAAGAGCATACAGATCGTTATTGTGCCTTAAGGCATAGAGCAATGGAGTATCTCCAGATTCATTTTTTGTATTCAATCGTTCAGGATAGTCCAGTAGCATTTGTTTAATCTGTTTTTCATGATTACCATCAATTGCTGTAAAGATATTATCCAATTTTTTGACTGTATCGCTCGTATATCCTTGCATAAGATCGGTTAAAATGTTTTCTAGAGTTTCACCATTTTTATTTTTAATTTTTGTTGATGCGCCATTTTTAATCAGAAAATCGATGATATCTGTAGAGCCGGCATAATTTTCAAGTGCCAATGCGGCTTGAAGTAAAGAGTTATTACCTTGATTATCAAGAGCATTTACATCTGCTCCATACTTAACCAGTATCTTTGCAAATATAAACTTTTGCTCTTTCAGAGCGTAGTGTAATGGTTGTGCATCGTTATAGGTTTGAGAGAGAATTGTAGTTAGATTGCTTTTATTGGTATCTAAATAATCTGAAAGATCTGATGTAAAGTTTTCAGTTCTATCAATAATCTTAAAAATTTTAGGTGTTGAGCTCATTGGTTGAGCATGAAAGAATATTCCACCCATAAAAAATAATAAAATGGTTACGAGCAGTTGCATCTTGTTCTCCCTTGAGCATTACGCAAGTAAATATCGATAAGTTTATCTGTTTAGAATAAAATTTGGTGACAAGGAAAAACAAGAAAATTTGAAAATAAAGAGTTTGCTGAATCTCAAGACGAGCATGTTTTATTGTATGCAAAGAGAATGAGGGAACGGGGGAATTGTTACATTCCCCCAATTAAATTTTACTGAATATTTTGCGTAAGCCACTCAAAGAGCTCGGATTCAAAGTTTGCGGGAATTAATGTTCCTCCGCCTTGAATCTGTTGCCCGCTACCGCCACCTTTGATGTCGTACGTTGTCTTTAAAAAAGAAGAAAGTGATTTGAGGTTAACCTTTGCACTTGCCTCTTTTGCAACATAGGCAGAAAAGCCAAAACGACCGGTCGACTTATTAATAAGCAGATAAAGACCCGGTTTGTTTTTTTCTAACTCAACAATAATAGCCTTTAATTCATCATTACTGATATCATCAAGTTCTTTGTAAAGGCAGGGGATACTGTTAATCATTTTAAATGATGCAATCCATGACGGAATCTGAAAGCGTACCAATTGTTTTTTGAGCTGCTTAATTTCAGAAAGTGCTTGCCCATAATGCTCTTGAAGCTTTTCAACAGCATCAACAACTTCGTTTTGTTGAACTTTAAATGCTTCACAAAGTTTTTTGGAGGTTGCAAATGATTGCTGAAAACTTTTCATTGCACCGCGTCCTGTGAGTGCTATCAAGCGACGTACGCCCGTTGAAAGTGCCGCATCAGAGGTAATCTTGAACAGTCCAATAACGCCGGTATTGCTGACATGGGTTCCCCCACAAAGTTCAGCAGAAAAGCCAGGAACCTGTACAACGCGAACCTGCTCAGGATTATATTTTTCACCAAAGAAAGAGATGATTCCTTTATCTTTTGCATCTTTAAGCGTGGTATGGAAAATATTTGTAGGAATAGCTTCTTGTATTTTTTGGTTGACCAAGTTTTCAACCTGTTCAATTTGTTCTTTGCTCATCGGTTCATGATGGCTAAAATCAAAACGTAAATAGTCAGGGTGCACCAAAGAACCCGCCTGTTTAACCTGTTGCCCAAGAACTTGAATGAGTGCGGCTTGAAGCAAGTGTGTTGCCGTATGGTTGCGCACCGTGTCCATGCGAATAAGTTCATCAACAATGCTGATAGCCGTATCACCGACTTTAACTGAAGGTAAATACTTAGCTGCAGCTGCATCACGTGGTCTTATTTTTACTGCGATTGCAGGCGCAAATGTTTCACCCGTTTTTCGCAAATCAAGGACATCGTAGATAAAACCGTTGATAATAACATGTCCGGTATCATTGACCTGTCCACCACATTCAACATAAAAGGGTGATTCTTGCGTAATAATCCAAGCACCGGTATCGGTTGGGCTGAAAAATGATATAGTACTTTCATTTTTGCACTCTGTATACCCAATAAATTGAGTTGTAAGCTTTTCTGTCACAATGAAATCTTGCTCAACGTCTTTTGATTTTTTTCCAGAAAGCTCTTGCTGCTTTTTCATCTCTTCTTCAAAGCCTTGCATGTCGACTGCAAATTTTTCTTCTTGGGCCATGAGCATCGTTAATTCTGGCGGGAAGCCATACGTGTCATAGAGTTTGAACATCTGTTCGCCAGGAATAAGCGATCGGCCAGCTTTTTTGTGTTCATCGATATAGCGAGCAAGAATATTTTGTCCTTGTATCAAATTAACCGAGAAGCGTTCAATTTCACTATCAAGCACGTTTAAAATCAAGTTTTTACTCGTTACAAGTTCTGGGAATACTGGGCTCATGAAATCAATAAATTTTTGTGCTAGTTTTGAAAAGAGCTTTGGATCATCGGAAAGCTTTTGTGCAAACAATGCTGCACGTCGAATAATTTTTCTCAACACATATCCACGCCCTTCATTTGAAGGAGAGCAACCATCAGCAAGCAGGAGCGATGTTGATCTGACGTGGTCTGAAAGCACATGGAAAGCAGCCTGAATGTCAGGTGTGCTTTTTTGGTACGAAACTCCGGTGAGTTGATCAATTGCTTGGATAAGTGTTTGAAAAATGTCGGTCTGATACACGTTGTCTTTGCCACGCATAAACGCTCAAGACCCATACCGGTATCAACACCGGTTTGTGTTAGAGGGTTGAGCTTGCCTGTAGAATCGCGGTTGAATTGCATGAAAACGTTGTTCCAAATTTCGATGAAGCGTGGGCTATCAGAACCTGGGCTTGCCGTTTCATAAGGTCCTTGTTTTTCAACTCCGCGGTCATAATAGATTTCTGAACAAGGGCCGCATGGTCCGGTGTCACCCATTGCCCAAAAGTTATCTTTTTCACCAAGGCGAAAAATACGTTCAGCTGGAATGCCAATTTCTTTGTTCCAAATTTCGTATGCTTCATCATCCGTTTCAAAAACTGTGACAAAAAGTTTTTCAGCGGGAATGTTATATCCTTTGGTCAATAAATCCCATGCAAACCGAAGCGCCTCTTTTTTAAAGTAGTCACCAAATGAAAAGTTCCCTAACATCTCAAAAAAGGTGAGATGGCGTTCGGTAAAACCAACCGCATCAAGGTCATTGTGTTTGCCACCTGCGCGTACACATTTTTGGCTGGAGGTAGCACGAACGTACGATCTTTTTTCTTTGCCAAGAAAGAGATCTTTGAATTGGTTCATGCCGGCATTGGTAAAAAGAAGGGTTGGATCTTCTGCTGGAATGAGCGATGAGCTTGAAACGGCGGTATGCCCATTCTCAACAAAGAAATCGAGAAATTTTTTTCTAACTTCGAATGAGTTCATGGTTTACACCTTGTCCTGTTTTTTAAAATATTGACCAATAGATATAAGGGTATTTATCTTAACATCTCCAGAAGAATCAGTAAATCCCTTGATCTACAGCGGCTCAGAGCACAAATGATATGCTAAAATATATGAAAAAAATTTAAAAATTGGTAACGTTATTCTTGTGTGATAAAGCATCTTATGAGAAAGGAACAAGTATGAAGTCGTTATCGGTGGGCATCATTTTTTTTAATGTTGTATTAATGAGTGGGGTGGCAAACCCGATGCAAGGGCCAGTATTAACACTTGCTCATCCAAGCAGTGTGAATGACCATCCAAGTGATCAGTTGAATACTTTGGGCTTAGCTATTAAAGGTAAATGCTTACAAGCCATGAAATTAGCCTTAAAAAAGGATAACAATCTTGCTTGTCAGGAGGTAAAACCTGGTAGTAACCTTTTTCCATTAGAATTTGCGTTTTATCTTCATGGAAGTGATGAGGCGTTTATGATTAGCGTCCTTGAATTATTAAAAAACGTCGGGATAGAGGTTAATCAATATATTTATTTTATTATT
>CAYSDC010000016.1:16616-20545 GCA_964429765.1 uncultured Pseudomonadota bacterium | reverse complement strand
AATCGCAAAAGAAATAAAAGAATACATTAGCTTATTATTTAATCAATTACTCAAAGAGGGTGCTTTTGTCGATGCTCTTACGATAGACGAAGCATCTATTGTTCATTGTGCAGCTGGCGTCTATCCAGATATGCAGGGTCAAGATCCTGCTCCAAAGAAACAAGAATTAGATCTTTCCAAACTCGAAACGAAAACATTACTCAGAAAAACAAGTTTAAAAGATATTCAGGAGATGGAGCGGCTTAAATTAAATCCTGATGGAAACGAGGATGCCGCGCTTAAACCACAAAGGAACTTGCTGAATCGTCTTGAAATACTCAAGATATTGTTAGTTGATTTGCAAACAGCCTATTCACATGACAAATATCAAAAAAATCCTCAAGATTACTGTATTCATGAAAAGCTACGTGCTTTTTTAGATGGGCTTACAGGTGATACAGAAACGAACAAGGCGCTGTATGAACTGATAAAAAGTGAGCTTGCAGAGATTTGCTTATCGCCACGGTCGCAACGACTATTGCAGTCACCAGGTCGTTCTTCGTTAGGGGCATCAAGCAAGTATCGGCTTGATTGAAGAATTGTTTATAGGGGGGAAGGGAACTTGTGAAGAATAGGATTATTAATCAATTATTGATCGTTATAATGTGCTGGGTTCCATGGTGTTTAGGCATGGAACCCAGTATTCCAGAAAAGCCACTGCCTTTTTTTTTAGTTGAACTAACTTCCGAGATTTTAAAGCTTGATAAGCCAGATTCTGTAAAAAATTCTGGATTAGAAGAGCTTAAGGAGTTGCTACGAGAAGAAGATTGTACTGAAAAATTTGAAGGCTATAACCTGTTTTTGTATCTTTTGCACAATTTTGGATTTCAGGAGAACTTGGTTTGTGCTGTGAGCGACGTGCTTATAAACGTTCCCGAACAGCAGGAAGATGAACCCGATGACGTTTATCAAAAAAGAGTACAAGGAATATTCCATGATTTTGTGGATGCTCGTACCCCTAATTTGTGCCGTACGGCATTGCACTATGCAGCAGGGTATGGGTACAAGTGGCTGGTCGAAAAGCTTATCCTGATTGGTGCTGATGTTAAGAGCCTTGACTCCAATAATGCTAATGCTCTTCATTATACTGCCGGGTGCGATAAAACGCTTATTCCAGAGTATGTGAGTAATCTATTTCAAGAGCGTATTATGGTGGACATTAGAACTAATGCGGGTGAGTCCAAGATTTTAATACCGAAAGCTCTATGCAAAGAGCTTAATTTATTTGCAGAAGCTTGTCGTAAGTCCCCCTGGATAGGTCAGAATTTTTCCTCTGTGCAGGTGAGTGATGCGGCTAGGCTGTATGCTTTGAAAGTTGCTCATCGAGCTTTAATTATAGATCTATTAATCAAAGAAATGCTTTTTCATTCTTTGTCTGACAAGCATCAAAAAAGTCCAAGTATGTATGCCCAAGAAGCGGGGTATTTGTTATTGGTGTACATTTTGGAGCATCAATACCCTGAAAAAAGCTCAACGGAGAAATTTTTTCACCATGGTCTTAGGGCGTGGGGAACGATTTTTGGCTGTCTTAATGAATTACTTTTGCCTTCATGGGATCAATGATTTCTTGTTAATTTGGTTTACAATTAAAATTGGTGGGTTTTAGGCATTGAAAGTGACTTTTTTGACTCTTGAGCTAAACTGGTATCGGCTCGTCTGAGCAGATACTAGTTGAACTTTGAAGCAAAGAAGGATACTCATGGCCAATGTTGTGACGCTTGATAAAATTGTTGCGCTTTGTAAGCGACGTGGATTTGTCTATCAATCATCAGAAATTTATTCCGGTTTAAACGGGGTATACGACTTTGGTCCATTGGGAGCTCTGCTTAAAAAAAATATTAAAAACCTTTGGCTTAGAGCAATGACCAGTTTTCCTGAAGATGTTGTGCTTGTTGACGGCTCAATTTTGGGTCCTCGAGAGGTATGGGAAGCATCAGGTCACCTGGCTAATTTTAGTGACCCGATGGTTGATTGTATGAATTGCAAAAAGCGTTATCGCGCAGATGATGTTGATCTTGATCTTGAAAAAAATTGCCCGTCTTGTGGCGTTAAAAATTGGACAGATGTTCGGCAATTTCAGCTTATGTTTGAAACCAATTTAGGTGCAATGACCGAAGCTGCAAGTAAAGCCTATTTGCGTCCAGAAACTGCGCAGGCAATTTTTATCAATTTTAAAAATGTCATGTCCAGTACTCGTGTAAAAATACCGTTTGGTATTGCGCAGATTGGTAAAGCATTTCGTAATGAAATTACTCCAAAACAGTTTTTATTTCGGGTTCGTGAATTTGAACAAATGGAAATGGAATTTTTCTGTCATCCAAATGAATCAGATACATTATTTGATGTTTGGGTACAGCGTCGTCAAGAATTTTTTAAGCAGCTTGGATTAACGCAAGAGCGCATTAGAATTCGCCCTCATGCATCTGACGAACTTGCTCACTATTCAAAAGCCTGTTACGACGTTGAATATGAGTTTCCATTTGGTTGGAAAGAGCTTGAAGGCATTGCTCACCGAGCAGATTTTGATCTCTCTCAGCATTCAAAGCATTCAGGTAAAGATTTGTCAGTTTTTGATGAAGCGACCAAAGAGTCCTTTATGCCTCATGTTGTCGAATGTTCAGTTGGTGTCGATCGTCTCTTTTTAACCTTGCTCTTTGACAGTTACTGCGAAGATGAAGTTGAAGGCGAAACACGTATTGTTCTTAAATTGCATCCAGCAGTTGCGCCAATTACTGCCGCAATTTTCCCTCTCAGCAATAAGTTGAGTGACCAGGCTTATGCCATTTATCAACAGCTTAAGCAGCAGGGGTATAGTGTGCAATATGATCATTCTGGATCAATTGGTAAGCGCTATCGTCGTCAAGATGAAATTGGAACGCCTGCTTGTTTTACCTATGACTTTGACAGTGTTAATGATGGTCAGATAACCGTGCGAGATCGTGATACGCTTAAGCAAGAGCGCATTGCAATTGATCAAGTGCCTTCATATCTAGACAAATTACTTACTCAGTAAATTTTTTTTCTAAAAGCCACCCAGAGAAATTAATCTCTGGGTGGCTTTTTTGCGTTTAGACCTCAAAGAAGTGTATTAGAAAGTCTTTGTGCGGCTACCTTGACAGTATGTTCATGAAAAATTACTATGGTCGTGAGTATTTGCTATCCATCCAGAGCGTGTATCTCTGGATAAAAAGACTTTCTAAGCAAAAAGGAGAATGTATGCTAAAAAAGTATTTATATGGTGCGTGCATGTTGGCATGCTTAGGCTTTATGTCGTACGGAGCGTATGCAATTTCTGAATTTAATGTTCGAATAGGTACAAATGAAGCTACTTTTGATACTGCGGTGCTGGGGATTGAAAGTCATCTCATAAGTATTGCCGTTGGTGAACCAACATATTTTAACTTTGTATATTGCCAGAAGATAGCAGCCAAGATCCAAGGCGATGATTGTCGTTACAATAATATTTTCAAAAATGAAACGCATAAATTTGCAGTTCTGTGTTCAAAGAGTGAAAAATCCGGTTCAGATATTTTTAATGGGAATTGTATTTTTAGTATCATAGAGCAAAAAAGCACAACAAACGATATTTCAGAAAAGATTGTGTATATTGATGGCTTGGATTACTATTTCATCAATAATATAGATGAGAAAAGTACGTTCGCCCAAGTTATTGAAAAACTACAAGCTTTTTTTGCAGAAAATTATCGACCAACAAAAATTTTGTTTGAATTAAAACCCAATTTGAATTGGGATTGGTTCGTGCCAATTTTTCAAAGTGTAGGTTTTAATGAGACTACTTTGAGCGAAGATTTTCAATTTATTTCTGGGGAAACTCGCGAGAAGTCAAAAATGTTTGTGTATCATGTTCTTCAAGAGAACTGATTTTTTTT
>CAYSDC010000016.1:6918-16533 GCA_964429765.1 uncultured Pseudomonadota bacterium | reverse complement strand
AGTGGAAAACTCACTAAGCTTCGTGAGTTGTCCACTCAATCTTTTTTTAGAATAACTTTAAAGAGCGTTTAGGAAATAATACTAAGCGAGTTTCAGAAGAGGCCTAATCAATCTCAAAATAAGTATCACACTTCAAAGTTGCTGGTAAGCTGGTATCTTAACTATAGTTCAATAATCAGTTCTATGTGCAGGGAGTATACAATGAAAGTGATACGAGCAGTGTATGATTGGATGGGAAGTAAAGTTCATCAACCCCATGCAGAGTGGTGGCTTGTCGCCTTCTTTTTCATCGAGTCATCGGTATTCATAATTCCCGTTGATCCATTACTCATTTTATTTTGTCTGCAAAATAATCGCCGTAGCTTATACTACGCTTCGATTGCAACCTGCGCTTCGGTTGTTGGTGGTGCCTTTGGGTATTTGATTGGTGCCTGTATGTGGCAAACTATTGGAGCAACGCTTGTTCATTGGTTGATTTCTGAGGCAACCTTTAATGCTCTTGTTACAAAGTATACGCTCTACGAAACTTGGGCGGTGCTCATTGCAGGGTTTACGCCGGTTCCATACAAAGCGGTTACCGTTTCAGCAGGATTTTGCAAACTTCCATTCGCTCCCTTTATCTTATATTCATTTATTGCACGGGCTGCGCGCTTTTTCATGCTTGCAGGAGCAATTTATTGGTGGGGACCTGCAATAAAGACATTTATTGATAAATATTTTAATACGTTGGTTATCGCATTTGCAGTGCTTGTTGCAGCAAGTTGCCTACTTGTTTTTTAGCTTTTTTGAAAGTGAACGTTGTGGCTACTATTTCATACCACGATTTTGAGGCTGTTGATATTCGTGTTGGGACAATTATTGCTGTTGAAGATTTTCCCCAAGCACGAAAGCCCGCATTCAAATTAATGGTTGATTTTGGTTCAGAAATTGGCATTAAAAAATCTTCAGCACAAGTGACTGTGCGGCATGACAAGGAGTCTCTGGTGGGTAAGCAAGTGCTTGCTGTTGTAAACTTTGCGCCCAAGCAGATTGGACCATTTATTTCTGAAGTTCTTGTCCTTGGCCTTCCCGATGAAAATAAAGATGTCGTTCTTATTTCGCCATCATTTTTAGTTCCCAATGGGGGCAAGTTGTTTTGAAGAAATCTTGTGCTTGATACTCTCATTTCGATATGATTCTTAATGTCTATTTGGGGTTTGCTTTTTGGGGAAAGGGAGAGTCATGCAAAGTTGGGATAAATATATTGGTGTTGTAATTTTGGTCGTTATAGTTGGTTACTTGATCGCCATTCAAGCAGGTGGCGAAGATTTTATGAAGCAGCTTGAGTCACATGGAGCTTCCAAATATATTGAAGCGATGAATACGCAGGATGACATCAAAGAGACTATGGAAAAAAGCTCTGGCACAGCAACAATCTTTGTTCCAAACGATGCCGCAATGAATTCTTGGAAAGATCGTTCCGGTTTTATGAGTAATAAAAGAAAAATGCGTCGCTTCCTTAAATATTCAATTGTTCTTGGCGACCTAACAGCCCAGCAGTGCGTTGAAAAAGAGCGCCACGTGACGGCTGATGGCACCGAAGTTACCATTAAAAAAGAGGGCGGGAATATCATTGTTATCGGTGGAATAGGAAAAGCAAAAGTTATTACATCAGATATAAAATTTTCAAATGGCTACATTAATATTATTGATACAGTTTTGTTGCCAAAAGATATATGATTCGATGTCATTGAGCTACATAAAAAAACCCCGTTTTTTATGACGGGGTTTTTCTTGATTTATTTTCTAATTTTTAAATTCTAGGCACTTCTTCTTCTGGTCAGGTTGACCTTCGCTTTCTCGAGTACGTCTTTTAGCAGGTAGCTGTTTTATGGCAGACTCTTCATTTTCTTGTTCCTGAAACTGATCGTTCAAGTATTGCTCTTGGACAAGTTCTTCTACCTGAAACAAATTTTGTATTTCTGCAGGAAGGGTATTAAAAATATTCATCCAATCAGAGTGAATAACGTGAAGATCTGCTCCCTTATTATAATTTCTAATCAATTGGACATACAGCACTGTTTGCTCTAAGTTCAGCTCTTCAGTTAGTTGGCCATATAAGTCAAAAATTATTAAATCCTTGGATATGCCCGCAGCTATTTCGCCGTTATTCAGCTGCATAATAGCCTCTACGTATTGATTAGTTTGCAGAGTATACCATTTTGTAATCATTTCGCTTTTGAGATCAAAAATAATAATGGATTCAAGAGGAATGAGGCTTATGTCTGAATGAAAAGAAGATATAAATGCTATAGTGCCATCTGTAAGTTCAATAGTAGAATGAATGGGATAATTAGCTGGTTTGCAAACTTGTTCTTTTTCCATTGATTCAATGTCCCAAACAATCAAAGTTCCGTTATCAGCACTTGACAGCATTTTTCCATTTGAAAGTTTAATAATGCTGTTTACAGATGCGTTCTGGGTGTTATTATTATGGCCGTCAAAAAATGTAGCACCATTATTTACGTGGTCGTACAGAGCAACTCTTCCATCTACTAAGCCTAAGATAATCGTTCTTTTGTCAACCTTAGTTGCACAATAGATTCCGCAATTTAGATTAAACGTTTCTTTATCCCAATAATTAAGTCTAGGATTAGACCATTTTGTAATAATTCCCTCTTGTGAGAAAGTAATAATTTTTTCAGCAATTTCTATAAGGCTATTAAGTTTATCACCTTCGGTATCATCATTATCGTTATTATTCCCAGATTCAAGGTGTTCATGAGATAAGGTTAATCCCTTTTTTTTTTCACGATAAATAATGTTGACAGTATTATTATTTCTATGAAGTGATGCATAACACCCGTTCTGAAGTTTTATCATACGAAATGGAGGCTCTGAGATTGATGAATTGACGATAGTATTTAAGTTTTTTAAATCAATGAACTCTATCCTATTTGGTTGGTTTTCGGATTTCTGCTCAATGCCTAATATTGCGGTATTATCTGGGCCTTCTACCATCGAAATTATTTGTCCATAGACATTTTTAGTAGTAGTTACTTCAAAGTCGGCTAAGAGTTCTGGAAAATTTTTACACCAAGGCTTCAACGATAAAATTTTTTCATTTCTTTTATGAGCTGAAATAAAAAAGCGGGGGTCTTTTCCAACTTCTCTCTGCATCAAGAGCTTAGAATTTTCTTTTGATTTAAATTTTTCGAATATTTTAGAATTTATTTCTTTTGATAGATCGACATCAGCAAATGTGCGTTTGAATTCTTCATGTATATTTGCTTGAGTTGTAAAAGCTTGTAGCAACAACATTGAAAGAAGGAGTATTCTTTTCATAATAACCTCACGTTTTTGTATGAATAGTAAATAAAGACTTATTTCATTAAATATATCAAACTGAAATATTTTGTCAAATAAGAGCGATCTTGAGTGGGGGAGGGAGGAAATTGCTCCTTTGAGCCTATTTGTAACCTGAAAAGCCGTTAACTTACTTTTTTGCCCGCTTTGGACTTGAATTTTGAGTCTTCAGGGAAGCTAGATTGAGGGGGCGTTTTCCAATTCCAAGTTTAGAACTATCATCCCCTTGAGACAAGAACTCTTCATCTGAATCTAAGAACTCTTGATCTGGTAATTCTTCATCTAGAAGTGCTGGCACTGGAAGTTTTCTTACTCTTTTTGAATATAAGGGCAAAATATGTATAGACCCATCTTTTGTGCCAAAAGCGAGTGAGCCATTGTTAAGTTGTATGATTGATTCAAGGTTGCTGCGAAATGTTATTTCACATTCATATGTGTTTAAATTAAAGATTTCCACTCTTTTACCCCATGAGTGCGAGAGAAGTCGCCCATCGAAAAGCTTAACGGTTGGCAGTGCCGTGTGTGCATGTGCTTGTAGTGTTTGCTTACATTTGCCCGTTTTGAGATCCCAAATTCTTATTTCTCCATTCTCTGCGCCAGAAGCAATAATATTGTGTTCAAGTTCAATGATCGCGCAGATATTCTCTTCGTGCCCTATAAGCGTCTGTTCGCATGTATCAGTTATTGGATTTAAAATTTGTATTGTTTGATTGACGCATGAGGCGATACATCCATCGACAAGTCCAATAATCATTGGGGTTGTGATAGTATCTGTCTGGACAAGAGTTTTTATGCACTCACCGGTTTCTAAATCCCAAATCTTTATTGTTTGATCCCATGAACAAGAAGCAAGATGACCGCTTGCAAGCTGAGTAATTGAATTAACAGGTTTTGTGTGTCCTACCAGCGTCTGTATGCATGTACCCATGACTGGATTCCAAATTTTTATTGTTTGATCGTCTGAGCACGATGCAAGATTGTAATTGTGAAGTTTAATCACAAGATTAATTTTATCTGTATGTCCTACAAGCTTTTTCTCACATGTCCAAGTTCTGAGATCCCACATTTTTATTTTTTTATCTGATGATGAAGATACAAGATATCTATTTGAATATTGGACTATCGACGTAATCATTACATCATGCGCTTGAATTGAAGTTGTATCTACTATTTTTTCGTCGATAAGTTCAGAGAAATTTTTACACCAAGGTTTAAGAAGTGAAATTTTTTCATTTTGTTTTAAACTCATCTTTCCGGTTGTTTCTCGGACCGATAAAAGCTTGGGAGCTGTTGCTCTTTCATATTTTCCAAACATCCTTTCATCTGGAGCTTGGGTGAAATCAATAGCATACATATCTTCACGAAGTGCTTGGTGAATATCTGGATAAACTGAAAAAGATTGTACAAGTAGAATGAGTAAAAAAAATATTATTTTCATAATAACCTCCTATTTTTAATATAGATTCTAATATCATAATTTTAATTATTATATCAAATTGAAATTTTTAATCAAACGCAGTTGTTTTTGATTGGCATTCATGCTAGATTTTTTTTCAATAAGAGTATGTGTTGAAATTATTGGAGAAGAAGTGGTAAGAAAAATTCTTTTGTTGAGCTGTATCGTGTTGTTGAATAGTGTTCACGCGGGTATCCCGTTTGATGCTCATGAGCGGGTGGCTGCATTGGTGAATAGTGAACAATAAATAACATCTGTAGTTAAAGAGTTGCTTGCATTAACCGAGATCTCTTGTAATGGATCGTTACAAGATGCTGCATCTTAATTTAGGGTGAAAACTTCCTGAAATCTTGCCTACTAATGAGACAGGGCTTGTAGAATTGCTCTTCGATAACTTACACTTGTTAATGAGCAAAAGCCAAAACCGAGTTCAGGGTCTTGCTTAGTTGCATCAAGCCAGCCGTATGTTACGTATCAAGATGTGGTAATGCGTTATTGCCTACCAGCGGAATTCACTGTCGAAACAATTGGAAGTGGAATACATCCAGACGATAAAGTCATGTCAAACTTGCTTGATGTTGTCTCGATTACATTAAGTTATCAATGTATGAGATAACATACTATGCATAATGTGCGTTTGATGTATTACAAGTTTTTATCTTTTGTCCAACGGCCGTACGATTTTTCAACGGGATATCGTCGATCAAGTTCTTGTAGCTTAGTATCTACAGCCTTTGTCAGATCGATCTTATTAATTGCACAAAATTGCAAAAGTCCAAAAGCAATATCAGCAACCTCTTTTTCAATTTCATGGCGGTTTTCTTCCATGACTGTAGAAGATTCTTTAACATCAATCCACAAGAAATGTTCCATAAGTTCAGCGGCTTCCGCGGCGATGCACATACTTAAATTTTTTGGAGAGTGAAATTGTTCCCAGTCACGGTTCTGGCAAAATTGTGTAAATTTATCTTTAAGTTCTTGGATGGTTGTTGTTTGGTCATTCATTGATGTTCCTTTTACAAGAGAGTAATGGCGTTATTGTGTGTAAATTATACGAGGAAATTGTTGCGCTCATAAGGCGTTGAGCCTGTAACAATTCTTTTACAAAGCAACAATGTTGAAAGCTTTGTCCTCAAAAATGAAGTGATAATATTCTTTATCATTGAACAAATTGAAAACGTTGTACCTGCTTGCCTTCTATCTCAACGGTCTCAAGAAACATACAGAGAGGACGAGCCCAAAGTGCATTATTGCCAAATTCTTTGGTGTAATATTTGCATCGATAGAAAACAAGTTCTTCATTGGTTTCTGTATGTCGACCAACACCAATAACTTCGTATAAATCACCTTTGTAGTGACGATATGTTCCTAGAGGAAGTGTAAAATTGGTATGTTTTTGAAGCGTTGTTGCTTGAGCTAATGGCATACAATCTTTCGTTATAAAAAAACACAGTAATAAGCAGATAAGAGCAGTTTTATTATAATCAATCACAAGAACTCCTTGTAATACAGAAACCAAAAAAATTGGGGTGCAGTGAGCACCCCAGAAACGTAGAGCAAGGCAGTTTTTACGCTGCGTCAAAAAGTTCTACTTCGAAAAGCAACGTTGCGTTACCAGGAATTGCTCCGCCAGCTCCATGCTTGCCATAAGCAAGATGTGGAGGGAGTACAATTTCACGCTTTTCGCCGATTTTCATATCAAGCAATGCTTGATCCCAGCCTTTGATCACTTGACCAATGCCAACGGTGAAAACAAACTTTTGACCGCGATCTAAGCTGCTGTCAAATTTAGTAGTTTTGTTGCCATTTTCATCAACAAGCCAGCCGGTGTAGTGAACGGTTACACGTTGTCCAGCGGTGGGTTTCTTTTCACTTGTTGCTTGGTTGAGTACGCGGTATTGTAGGCCTGAGTCGAGTTTGATAAATTCCATAGAGAGATCCTGTCCTGTTACTTGGTGAGCAATGCTTTCAGTTTTGTTAAGAGCTACTTCAGAGTGAGTTTTTTCGGTTTCTATTGATCTGTTTTGTTCTGTTGTTGCGGCTGATGCAGCGGGTTCAGTTTTAGCTTTTTCAGATCTACATGAGCTTGAAATCAAGCAGACTGATATTGAAAATGCAAAGGGAATTAAACGACTTTTCATAAACAATCTCCTTAAAAAGTTTTATTTTGCTTCACAAACCCTATCATAAAATGGAAAAGTTGTATATCATCCTCTCGATTCAAAATGCATGCTTGCAATTAATCATTTGAAAAATGTACAGTAAGGAGTAATTATTATTTGTATGTTTTTTAAAAGAGGTGTTAGGAGATGGATAATAACGTTCAGAGATTTATTGCAGTATTATTGATGCTCTTGCTGAGTTGTGCAGCCTGCATGGCGATTGAAGGTAGAAAAGCTGGATTACTTCAAGTCCATCATACGATAAGATCGCAAAAACAAAAAAATAAACACAAGCAACATGATACACGGAATAAACTTTTTAAAAGATCTCCTGAGATAACAATTGATCTCGCACATGCTTTTGCTACCAATGCAAGATTAGAACAAGTGGATAGACAGGGCAAAGTTGACTTTGATAGTGTTGGTCCTATAAGCGGAATTCTCAGTAATGCAGCTAAGACTACTTTTACCGTATTAACAGATGGGGTTTACCTTATTGAGTTTTATGTAGGCGGTAAATTGGTGAAAGGCCTGCAGAATGTAGGGAACGAGTCGGGGATAATTACTTTCCAGCTTTTCCGTAATGGAAGGGCTCTCCGGCGAGCTGAATATAGTTCAGCAACGCAATCCGGCCAGCAGGAATTAGGAAAGATTGGAATTATTAATGGATTTGCTCTCGTATCACTTAATAGTGGTGATAAAATTTGTCTCGTTAATACCTCTGATCAGTCTGTTCTTCTTGCCAATACGGGTGGACCTCTTAACGCTGCTATGAAAATTATTCAAATAACCGGTTCAAGAATTGGTGCTCCTGTATAATTCTAATTATGCAACAAATCTAAATTGAAAAAATCGGAGGCGATTTCTATCGCCTCCGATTAAGCGACTTATACAAAATCAAGGCGTTTCTTGAGGCGTACAATTCCCAACCATGTGCATAAAACTGTGAAGAGCACAACAGTCCCAATACTGACCCAGAATGATAGATATCCCTCTTGGCCAAGGATTGAGCATCTGGTTGCTTCCATAATATAGGTCATTGGATTAATGAGCCCAACGTATGCAAAAAATGGTGACGTTTTGTACAATGTGGTCCATGCGTATTGAAATCCGCCCAAAAACCAAACAGGGTATACAAAGCGCATCCAAACATTTCCTAGCGAAGACATATTTTTAACATAGCTTGTTACCACAAGTGTAAATGCTCCGTAAAAAATATTCATAGTTACAAAAATAGTCATGAATTGCATGATGCTAAATGCACTCATATCAAATCGTTCCCAGAGCATGATCTTGCACAAAGGAAGTACAATAATGCTCAGTGTTCCTGCGCTGATAGCAAAAAATACAATCATGCGAATAAGCACCAGCCATGCCGGGATGGGAAGCGTCATGTAATATGAGATAATTTGATCACCTTCAATATCACTTACCCAGTGAATAACTGATGGGTAGATTTCAAAAAATCCGGCAGTTGCACAAGAGCCTGCAATCATAAAAGTTGCAAATTCATCACTGACACCAAATGCCGACATGAGATAGGTATTAACCCATGCAGCAGTTGTTACCCAGATGACAAAGTTGATGATTTTATCTTTAATCATCTGACTAAATATTTTTAAATCGGTCCAAAGCAGCTGCTTAAAGACATGCATATGAAATGAATTAATCATAAGAATTTCTTTCTAATTTTATCAAAAAGTTAAACTTTTTCGGGGTTACTTTCATTCATGAGCTGTAAGAAGACATCTTCAAGTCGACTCTTTGCAAAGGTGCTCATCAAATTGTTCGGTGTATCAACAAGTTTTACCGATCCTTGGTCTAGCACGCATACTCGATCAGATAAGAATTCTGCTTCATCAATGTAATGTGTAGTAAGCAGAACGGTGATGCCCAAATCTTTCATGCCACGAATTTGCTCCCAAAGCTGATGTCGAACATGTGGGTCAAGAGCCACAGTTGGTTCATCAAGAATAACCAGCTTAGGGTTATGCATAAGGCTTCGTGCAATCAAGAAGCGTTGTTTGTAGCCACCAGAAAGGATGGTAGAATGTTTTTTTAAAAACTCACTCAAGCCAAGCTGTTCACTCAATTGAGCAATGCGCTGATCAATTTCTGCTTCGCTCATGCGATAATAACGACCTGCAAAACGCAAGTTATCTTCCAGTGTCAGCATCGAGTTCAGGTTGGGCCGTTGCGGGCAAAATCCAAGTGCTTGACGGTAGGCGGTCATATTATCGCCCTCATAAATTGACTTCCCCTTAAACAGAAGGTCACCTTCTGTTGGTGGTTTGAGTGTGGCGACAATAGATGATAGCGTTGTTTTCCCAGCACCATTCACGCCAAGCAAGCTCACAACTTCCCCCTCATACAGTGTGAGAGAAACCCCTTTGAGCGCCTCTTTGTCACCAAAACGTTTTTTGACGTTTTGGATTTCTAATAAAATCTTATTCATAGGTTATCCGTTCGTTATATTAAGAGATTTAAGTGCCTGAGGCGTTGGGTTCTTTTCTATAAATTCTTTGATTTGTTCTGCAGCTTGGTCAGAGCTGATTGCTGTTGTATCGATAAATAAGTCGTACGTACAGCCCGCATGAACGGTGTCATAAATACTGCGTGCATGCCCCTGTGGTGACGTTGCGCGGTCTTTTT
>CAYSDC010000016.1:3449-6908 GCA_964429765.1 uncultured Pseudomonadota bacterium | reverse complement strand
CGAACTTATGATCGTGGCACTGAGCGCAACCGATCTGCAAGCCAAGCAGAGTCGTATAAAATATAATCAACAACGACGTTGTTTCCTGTGTGCGCATAAGCCGCAATTGCCTGGTGCATGCCAGAAATTATTTTACGACCATCAGGACCGAAGGCGAGATTGAAAATAGGCTTATCATCATCTGTGGTTGCTTTGGAGGATTTCCAGATTTGTTCTGGATGAGCTGCCGTTCCGGTAAGATACTTTTCAGGCAAAACACCAACAACAAAATTATCAATACCAACTTTCAGATATGGTTTTTCAAAGAGCTCTTGGAGCTTTTTTTGAATGCTCGATTTCCCAACTCCAGATGTTCCATTTAGAATAATCACCGTACCTTTTGGAGTACCCGATTGTGATGAATGAATGCATCCTGAAAGCAGGACAAGGAGTACGGGCACAATAAACCGTGGCGACATGAGGGTGTCCTTTCAGATAGATGCCAAAAACATGCCGTTGCATGAGTACGCACCGTACGTGCGTAAAAAATTGGCAACAAAAAATATTCCTAACAAACGTTAGGAAAAACAACGTTTAAATAATTGGAAAAATGGGTTGCTGCTGTGCGCATAAAACGCTACAGAGCACACGAGATAAAGCCTTAAAGCGGGCTTTGAACTTTTGAAGTGATTATCATGGCTTGTATCCTCCTGAGGTCAAGCACAAACAAAACATTGATTACATTCTTCTAAAGATTCCATATTTTCTGAAATAAGTCAAAAAATTATAAAATAGACCAAAGTTGAGTATTTTTTATAATAAACACCAAGGTCCAAGAGAGTTGTACGGTTTTTTAAAGTAGCTTACAGCTATTATTTTCTCTAAGTTTCTCAGAGTATGATTTTTTTGCAGTCGGAACTTGATTTTGAATGTATTCATCTCGTATTCGTTTGCGGCCTACTTCTCTATCTGGAGTAGTAAATTTAATTCGTGGATCTTGAGTTAAAAGATTTGGACAATTACCAAAAATTTTTAATTCTTTGATGGATGATCCACTCAGATTTATTCTTGTAAGTTTTTCAAAGTTTCCAAATAATTCAATCCATAACCGGCAATCTATGTTCATTAACATAAGGCTTTTAAGATTAGGGCAATTGTTACTTGAAATTTTTATTTGTGGCACATTGGCGTTTGAGACCGAAATTTCTTTAAGTTTTTCTAGTACCCCAGATAGCTTAATGAGCTTCAAATTTTTAGTAAATCCTAATTCAAGAATTTCAAGATTGGGGCAAGCACCTAGAATGTGTAACTTTGAAATATTTGAATCAAGAAGGGTTATTTTGCTTAAATGTACAAAATCATTGATGAGCTTAAGAGTTAATAATTTTTCCGTACCAAATAAATTAAGCGATTTGAGATTTGGTAATTTTTCACCAGAAAGTTCTACATGGGTGATGCCAGAATTTGACAGATCTAATTCGGTGATATTTTCAAGCATCCCGGATATCACTATTTTTGTTAATTTGGTTGTATTGCTTATAGTAAGTGTCTTAAGATTTGGCAGGTGAGCTGAAATTTCTAGTTGCTCAATATCAGAATCGTAGAGATCAATTGATTTAAGACTTTTAAGATCGCCAGACAGTTTTAGATGTTTTAAATTCTTGGGGCTTCGTAAATTAAGATTTACAAGATTTTCGGCGTGAGTAATTTCTAGTTTTTCAGGTGCTTTACCACCTAAAGAGAGTGTTGATGCTTTGCTAAAAACACTTAGCAGATCATCGACTGATTGAGACGAGTCTTTACAAGATAAATCATACTGGATTATTTTGACTTCATCTTGCAAGGCTTTTGTAAGCGCCTCAAAATCATATGTTTTTACAAAATCTTTCCATTTTTTTAATGTGGTTTGAATTTTCCTTACCATGGCGTCATCTTCCCACAAAAACATTTGTAAGCAATTTTTTAAAATTATTGATGAATGACTTATTGAGATTTTATTTTCTTGTGTTATAGCAAGAAGACGATCAAGAAGTTCGATAATTTGCGTGCTATCGTTAACACCATTTTGAAATAATTTATAAAATGGATATTGAGTAATTTGTTTAGTTTTTTCATTAAGTAGAAAAAGAGATTCCCAGATACCATTCTGAAAAGCTGGTTTAAATCGTTCTGCAATATTTTTCAATAATTCCTGCTTTAATACATGTTTTTCGGGTGCGAGAATATCAATCGATTCAAACTGAGCATGATTACTCCAGATTTTTATGGCGCATTTAAAATCTTTGTTTACTTTAATATTAATTATTGCTTTACAATCATATTCATGGTTTTTTGACGTTTTAAATACTGATACGTTTGCTATATCAATAATTGCTTTTTTCTCAGGGCTTAGGATTTGAAACATTTTTGTTAATCCTGTTTGAGTCCACTGAATTGTATCTTTTATAAACTGCTGATCATTGAGGTACACAGGTTCAGAGCCGAGTTGAAGGTTGTAAATGATATTGATGATACGGAGAATATTAATAATTCCTGCATCTGCTTCGGCGTCATTGGATACAGAGTTTTTGGTCGATTGTTTGCGATAACGTATGTGGTTTTCTAGGCCTCCGATTACCTTACAAAAGCTGTTACGGATTTCGATTTCTCCTGAATTTGCTTTGTCCGGTGTTTGTAAAGAATAAAATTCTTCTAAATTTTTCCAGAGAATAGAATCTTTTAATTGCTTCTTAGCTTGTGTAAGATCGAAAGATACAAGATTTTTTGAATAGAGTACCAAATTACTCAAATGTCGAATAACTGTTTCTGTGCAGTCAGGGAATAATTGCTCGGTAAGTAAATCTCTTTCGCGATCATACGCTGATGCAAGTCCATT
This sequence comes from uncultured Pseudomonadota bacterium, assembly GCA_964429765.1. Lineage (GTDB taxonomy): Bacteria > Babelota > Babeliae > Babelales > RVW-14 > JAFEAY01. The sequence continues at coordinate 4,054 of CAYSDC010000016.1, read as the reverse complement.
ATTTATCGGCTTTGAGTTCGTGTCATAAGGAACGACAGGATTAATCAAATGTTTATTTTGTAAAACCCACAAATCATCAAGGGTTATATTGTCGATCTGTTTTTGATTTATTAATTCAATGTCGCTTGCATCAATCAAGCGCGCTTCTGGAAGCATTTCGTGATCAACAATTGAATCATCTAAGTGTGCCAGCAGTGTAGGGATATCTTCGTGTCCAAATTTTAAACAGAAAAAAGCATTTAAAAGCTGCTCTGCCTGAAACTTGGGATAGAATTGTTGATTGAGGCTTGTTCTTTCTTCTAATTCGATGGCCTTGCATAAAGCAACGAGTAACTCACATCCCTGTTGTGAGTGCTTGAGTAATGAGCGCAGTATATTCATTGAAACAGTGTCGGGGCTATATGCTTCTGATTCAAAAAACTTTGTAAAATAATTTTTGGTATGAGGTTCAAGTTTTTTGTTTGCAGCAGCAACTAATCGGCCAATACATTTAACAGGATTTTTACCGAATCGATTTCCACCCATGTGTAGTATATTTTTTCGGACATGTGCACAAAAATTAAGCAGCTGCGCAACATGTTCAACGATTAAGTGCCGACCAATAT
>CAYSDC010000016.1:0-3439 GCA_964429765.1 uncultured Pseudomonadota bacterium | reverse complement strand
GCTGGTTACCGCGGTCATACTTCCTGCAGGAGAAGGGAAGAGTAGGATTACAAGCGCTGCGATAGGATCGTTGGCCGGAGCTTTATCTTCAATCCAAAGTCGATTACCGTGAGCATCTTTTTTGCCAGGGTTAACCATGCAAAAGCGAATATTGTTAATAACCCCTGTTTGAAGTGCTGCACACCCAAGGTTGGGTGCATACACCTCATACCCCGGCTTGAAGCATTCGAAAATGCCATTAAACGCCAAAGGCGATATGCCAGCTTGTAAGCTTGTGCTCAAAGCAAGGGCTGAAAAAATAACTGAATTTAAAAATAAACGAATTTTATTCATGATAACCCCCAATTTGTTTTAATTATCTTCTTCTAATCGACTATCTATTCGACAAGATTTTTTATTATAAGGCTCTTCTTTTTTTTCAAGAATTCTTTTAGCTTGATTAGATTCAGTGAATTTAATTCTTGGATCGTTGGTTGTAAGTTTTTTACACTTTCTTGTAACATTTATGAAGGTTGACGCTTTGTCTGAAAGTTTTATTTCATGAAGTTTTTTTAGATTTCCGAGCACATCTACTTTTTTTAATTGAGAGGTATTACGTAAATCAAGAGACTCAAGTTTTGGGCACTTTGCGCAAATATACAATTCTTCTAGAGCGGCTTCGTAAAGATTTAAAGTTTTAAGCTTATTAAAGGTTTGTGAAAGGGTGAGCTTTCTTACTGCTGAAACATTCAGTTCGGTAATATTTGGAAGGTTAGTTCCACAAAGCTCGAGTTCTTTAATACCTGAACTGTTACAATTTAGCCAGCAAAGTTGAGTAAATATTCCAGATAAAGTTAATTTTTGTAAATTTTTAGTATACCGTAATTCTAAAAATTTAAGATTTGGAAAATTATGAGCATCAATAGCAAGGTCAACAATCTTAGAGCTTGACAGATTAAGTAATGTAAGAGCGTTAAAGGTTCCAGTTAAGATTATATTTTTTAGTGTAGGAATATTACCTAGATTGAGAAGTTGAAGGCTTGGGTAATCGCCTGGTAAGCTTAATTCATTAAGGTTAGATCCTACTAATTGAATGTCTTTAAGATTTTTAAAAATTCCGTTTAAGTTTAGCGTTTGTAATCTGTTGCAGAAGCATGCATTAAAATTTTCAAGGTTTGGAAAATTTTCAGCGTAAATTGTTAATGTTTCTATATTTGCACCACAAAAGTTTACATTTTTGAGTTGGTTAAAGGTCTCTAATAGTTGCAGTTTTTTTATTCGAGGTCTACAAGGTTTATCTGGATTATTGTTTAGATTGAGCGTCTCAAGGCGAGGGTAACATGCGCCTGAAATGTCAAACTCAGTTATTGGAGAGTCGACGAGGTTTATTTCTGTAAGTTTTTCAAAGGTGCCCGACAATGCAAATTCTTTGAGTTGCTCATTATTATAAAGATGAAGTGTTGTAAGGTTTGGACATGCATTACTAGAAAGTGTTAACTGATTAATGTTTGCATGAGAAAAGAATATTTCCTTTATAGATTCATGTTTTTGTCTCATTATGAAAGATGAAAAATTATTTTTATTTTTTTTATTAAAATAAAAAACCGTTGATACGTTTTTGAAAAAGTTCAATACCATATCAGCATTGTTTTGGAAATCTTGGCTGAATAAGTCGTATTGAATCCCTATGACTTCTTCTTGTAATACATTGATGAGATCAATATTATTTTCTTTGTCTGCAAAATTTTTCCATTTTCTGAGAATAGGCTGAATTTTTTCCATCATTTCAAAGTCTTGCCATAGGAACATCTGCAAGCAATTTCTCAAAATAGTTTTTGCATGTGACAAAGTAACGAGATTATTTTTTGTTAAAGTAAGAAGATGCTCTAGTGTCTCAATGATGTGTACACTATCATTGATCCCATTTTGAAATAAATCATACAAGGGAACTAGGGCTGGTTCATGAACTTGTGCGTCCAAAACCAAAAGAGATTGCCCAACGGTTCCTTGTAGTATTGGTCTGAATTTTTCTTTAATATTATTCAATCCGTTTAGAGTGATTGTCTCTGGTTGAGGAGCAAGAACTGTCAGTGAGTTAAACTCAGCATGACCATTTTTAACGGCTATAGCAAACTCAAAGTCATTGTTAACTTGCATTTGTATTGTGCATAGGCAGTCGTATTCATAATCGCCAAACGCTTTAAATGCTTGTATGCTACTTATCTCAATCGTTATTTCTTTGTCAGGGCTTATAAGCCGAAACATTGTTTCTAAGCCATTTTGAGCCCAAGCCACCACATCTTGAGCAAATTGTTGATCGTTTTCATAGAGAGGTTCGGCTTCAATCTGAAGATCAAAAATAATGTTAAGTACACGCATAATGTTGATAATACCGGAAGAAATTTCGGTATCATTCTGCAGTTTACTTGTAACTGATTTTTTCTTGTAGCGTACAGGATGACCAAGTCCACCAATCACCTTAGACCAAGCATTGCGAACTGATAAATCTCCAGAATTTGCTTTATCTGGAGTTTGGAAAGCATAAAAACCTTCTAAATTTTTTAAATAAGGCGATTCTTTCAGTCGGTTTTTAAGAAAAGAAAGATCAAAGTTAGCAATATTTTTTGAATATAACAGCAAGTTGCACAAGTGCCGGATAACAGTTTCCGTGCAATCAGGAAAAGCTTGTTCTTGAATGAGTTGATCGTCTGTTCGATTATATGCAGAAGCAAGACCGTTATTGACGGGAGTACTGCTTCGAGGGTAGGGGATTATCTGATCAACAAGTTCTTGATTTTGCAAAACCCATAGATCATCAAGAGTAAGTTGATCAATATTTTTTTGTGCCGCTTGTTCAACGTTGCTTTTTTCGATTAAAGGGATAGTGGTGAGTTCATTGACTACATCTCTGTAAATAATAGAATCATCTAAATGTGCAAGTAATGTTGGTATGTCTTGCGTGCCAAATTTTAAACAGAAAAAGGCATTTAAAAGTTGCTCGGCTTGAATTTTTGGATAAAAGTTTTCAAGCTTTTGATTGGTAGATTTTTCTTCAAGTTCAATAATTTTGCACAGAGCAGATATCAGCATATTTGCTTGAGGGATGGTAGGGTCATTTTTTTTAAAATTAAAGGTATTAGCCAAGAAATTTTTAAAGTAGGGTTTGTTCTCTGGTTGGGCAAGTGATGCGAGCAAATTTAAACATTTAGAACCACTCGCACCAAACTTATTTGAGCCTATGTTGGGCATAAGGGCTCTAACGAGCGCACAAAAATTGAGCAACTGGGCGATGTGGATTACGTTCAAATCTTTTCCAAGATTAGTTTTATGGCTAGTCATAGCTGTTAAATTTCCAGCAGGAGAAGGGAAGAGTAAGATAGCAAGTGCTGCGACAGGGTCGTCTACAGGACCTTTATCTTCAATCCACAACCTATTGCCGTGAGCATCTTTTTTGCCAGGG
>CAYSDC010000015.1:24912-26147 GCA_964429765.1 uncultured Pseudomonadota bacterium | reverse complement strand
TTGTGTAAGTTCTTGCTTACCCCACACCCCAAGATATTTGTGGGCAAGTTCATCTCGTGTTGCTTGAATAGCAAAAGGAACTGATTGCAAAGCATGTGAAAGAGCAAGGTTTTGTTCTTGAATAATCCTCTTACTCTTAACCTGTTCTAACCGTCTAGATTCTTCTTTCTTGAGCTCTTCTTTTTCGGCTTGAAGTGCTTCATGCAAACTCTGAATCTTTTTTTCAAGCAAAGCATAGGTGCGCTTTTGCTGATTGATTTGATTTTCAAGTCGATGATGCGTCGATATAAGTAATTTTTCTTTTTCAAGAATCTCAGTTTGTTTTTTTTTTTCTTGAGCTAAGTTTTGATAGATAAATTTAATGAGGTATGCCTTACCCAATTCGTATAACTTATAAACAAAGAGCGAAAAAAGTAACAGCTCAAAACAAATTTCAAGCAAAGAAAATTCAGAATGCATGCGGCACCTTCTTTATCAAAAGCTCTTTGGTTGCATTTGTTAACCTTTTTATCTCTTCATCCGTCTGCAAATGCGTAGGGTTACAGGGGATATCAGATGGTTGAAACGGTTGAAATTGGTAATTTTTTTTGATCTGTTCCTTGAAATCAACCGTCTGACGATTTTTTTTCTCTTGAAGATGGAATAGAGCTTTTTCTTTATACCTTAAATCATCACGCAACGCTTTTCTCAATGCATCTTTTTGGAGCAATACTCTAATAATAGGTCTGAAGAAAAATTTTTTCAAAAAAAAATAAGTAATCCAGAAATTGAGAATTTGTATCAATGTTGTTGCATTGACTTGCATAGCGTATTGCTTCCTTTCAATGTATTGTTGATGCCAACTTACTGTCCTACGTATAGTACAAGAAGCAATGAGATTGAAGTTGACTCAACAAATGCTAATGCTATGAACATAATCTTCATAAGCGAGCCTTCGGCTTCAGGTTTTTTTCCAATGCTTTCGCACGCTTGTCCACCAATATATCCCTGTCCCAACGATGGGCCAAGAGTTCCAATTCCCATGCAAATACCAGCGGCAATGTATGCAGCAATTTTTACAGCTTCTGAGGCAGCCATGATAAAAACCTCGTGTTTAATAAAGACTAATCTATATGACTCGATCCTTAGTGTATCCTAATTATTATGAATTTTAACCAAAAACTAAATAGATTAAGCAAAAATAAAATGTTTGAGCAATGATCTTTTAGTTTAATGATGGTAAGTAACCTGGGTAT
>CAYSDC010000015.1:14011-24902 GCA_964429765.1 uncultured Pseudomonadota bacterium | reverse complement strand
CCTGCCCTGATTTATTTTTAGGGTTTAGAGCAAACTTTAAGATATTGTTTGCTGCTAAAATATTACTTCCCATATTTTTTATACCTAAGTTTTCTTTTTTCTTTACCTCCACAAAATTCATAATAATGATTTCTACAATAACCATTACTACTATGTTTTTTATTACAGCCGTCTACACCACAGATACGAATTTCTGCTAATGAATTTTCATATTCTATTTGTTTTAAATATCTATCGTGTTTTCTTTGTAAGTGAATATTTGTTTCAAATTCGTTATCACATTCAAGTGTAAGTACAGGTATAGCCTGAACATAAGCTGGAGTATCTTTTTGATGGATAAGCCAATTCTCATGCTTTTGATGCAATGATTCTAAATAATCGAGTGTTACACTATTTTCTTCGCTGCGATTTCGTTTGGTTAATCGCTGGTGACTTATTTGTGGTGTTGTGCGCAAATAGATGAACCCACTCGGTTTTGGCATGTATGATCCTACAAGCCATTCGAACCAATCCTGATAAATTTGCCATTCAAGTGATGACATGAGTCCGGCCTCGAAGCAGTTTTTTGCAAAACAAAAGCGATCAGAGTAGACAGAACGTTCAAGTATTTTCGTAGAAGGGCGGTCATCTTTGCTGAGTTGGTCAAGAATTGATTGAATACGTGAAATAAAAGCATAAGATTGAAATGTATATGCCCACCGTTTGGTATCACGGTAAAAAAGATCTAATAAATTCTCTTGATCGCTCATCGTTTGCCATTTATTCAATGGCTCATTGATAATATCCACACCAAGATTTTGCTCGAGAAGCCTGAGTAAAGTTGATTTACCAGCTCCGATATTACCTTCAAGAATGAAGAGTTTAGACGATTGGTCTTTATGTGTTAGCATAAAAATCTTCCTTTATTTTAATTTCAATTTATCAAATTGCATGGGCGATCTTTAAAATAGTTTGGATAGTCTAACGCTTTAAGGATGACTCGACTACCTTTGATTTAATTTTTTTGAAAATCATTCAAATCGAGGGAGGCATTGACAATTCTAGTGGTTATAGTTTACTTTTCTGGGTACGCGCACAAGTAATGTCTGAAATTGTGGCGTAACCATCGTCTGGCAAGCGCGGGCGAGGTTCTTCTTAATAACGCTCTAATGTGGATTGTTAATTGTCAAATAGGTCTTTTGATAAGTAGTATCACTTGGTACGCTCTACCCAATAGGTATGGATTGTGACAAATTATGAAATTTGAGTTGAAAAAAATATTGAGTAGTTTTGGAATATGCGTATGTTTCGCTGTATTTTTACAGGCGGATAGCGATTTTTCCGATGATATGTTTGTTCTCGATTTAAGTGATATTGTAGAATTTGAAACAGAACATGGGTTTGATATTTTTAGATCGACCCTTACGCCTCAAGATTTGATAGGTCAGCTTGTAGAAGTTGATCCAGAGACTGGAATGAAGGTGGCAAAAGTAAAAAGTCCTTTGATCAACAAAACGAAGGCTCCTGTTGGACGCGATGTTTTGTACCTGCTTCCCCATAAAATAACCGCACTTGAGCGTGGTGGTCTTGCGCTTCATTATTTCTTTAATATGACAAATCGAATGCCTTTTACGGCAACAGATTTGTTTGATTCAGATACTGTTGATGCGGTTGTAAAGCAGCTGCTTTCATTCCCCCTCCCAGAATCCGCAGAAGAACTTTCTTCCGTAATTCCAATTTTTAAGAAAATGACTATTCAAGAACGAAAGACCGGCATTCTCGGTCAATTTGGATTTATTCGTGGACCTTGGATGCTTCAAGCTCATACATCACTTTTACTTGGTGAGCGCAATTTTTGGTTAAGCAAGAATGATCAGCGTGAAGCAAAAGAAATCATGCGTCGTATTGTGGGAGAAGGCGATGCATTTGATGAAAATGAGCTTTTCAGAATAAGCGTAGGACTTGGAGATACGCGTCTCAAAGCCGGTTTAAATACGGTTAATGCGCCTAATATGCAAGTGGATGTTGGCTTTGAAGGAATTATTCCGACAAGTCAAATATTTAATGCTGTGAAATTGAATACAAATTTGCCTGATATCATAGAACAAGAGGTTGTTCTTAATGAGGTTCAAGATAACGCTTTACCTGTACTGCTTAACATACGTGATTACCTCATTAGTCCTCGTATGGGTAATGGAGGTCATTTTGGGCTTGGTTGCTTCTTTGAATCAAAAATTGGAATATTCCACGATATAGCCCAGTTGTGGATGCGGCTTTCTTATGATAAATTGCTCTCAGGTCGAGAAGATCGACTGATTATGGTTAAGCAGGTTGTAACGCCAGAAGAGCTTGGTGCAGCAGCCGATCTCCCTATGCCTGATGGAGATGCTGAAGCTGCTCAGATTTTGAATGATTATTTAGAGCAGTATATCTTCCCTTCGGCATTTAGTGTTGGCGTACATCCAGGTGGCGTGATTAATTTTGTTACCAGTATTTCAGTTGATATTCGACGGGTCAGATGTGCTCTTGGATACGATTTTTATGCACAGCAAAAAGAACGTATTAAGACGCTTTATGGAACTCGTCTTATGAGAGATGATGGAACGCCACTTCAGCTCAATGATATTCGTATTGATGATGCCGTTTCGCAAGAAATACGACAGCATAAAATTTTTTCTGAATTACTTTATCAATTTAAGCCTTCTGGTAAAAATAGTATGAGCCTTGGTCTTGGTGGTGATTATACAATTTCAAGTAGAGAAATAGGCAGAGATTGGACATTGTACCTTAAGTTTACCGCATCATTTTAAATGTTGGTTATATTTGCAATAGAGAAAAATCCTTTGAGGAGGAATTATTAATGATTTCAAAACAGCTTTTATTAGTAAGTGTTATCTTTTTTTCATCTGGAATCGTTTTAGCATCTGATGCTCCAAATAAATTAAGTATTGCTATCCAGCAAGAAGACCCTGTATCACGTGAACTTAAAAGCGAGCAAATGGGTCCTCTTGATAATATGCTCGCTCTTTTTCCTATTACCATTGTTCGTATGAAGTGTGCAGAACAACAGGCACGTGCTGTTAAAAATAAGACTCTAGAGCTTTCGGCTGCAATGTTGCAACGATCAGTTAATCAACAAGATCAAAAAATTATTCAAGATCAGATTAAGGCTGTTATTGAGCCGGTTAGGCAGTTTTTTGATTTGATTAAGAATTACAAAGATATTGCTCAGCCGCTTGTTCAAGAGTCTCTGGACGGTCAGCCTTACAGAAATGGTAAAGCTCCTAACCAATCATTACTCTATCAATTTTTTGATAAACAAATCTCTTTTGATACGCTAGCTTTACAAGATATCAAAACGGTAGAAGACCTTACTCTTTTATGCAACGATATCATTGCACTGTGCGGTAGTGTGATTAAAAGCTCTTCACCTCGATCTAAGGCTGCATTTGAAAAAATCATGAGCCAAATGAATAGTAAAAAAAAGCCACAAAGCATTGGCGCATAAATTGAGTATTATACAGGTACTATGAGCAACGATATAAGCGAACTTTCAGGTTCAGTTGAGCGTGTTATTTTTAAAAGCCCGGATAATGGTTTTTCCGTAATTTCGCTCAAAGTGAATAAAACTGAGTCGATTATTGCTCGTGGATATTTTGCAGATTTACATCAAGGTGCTCACGTTACTCTGCAGGGCACCTGGATATTTCATCAAAAATTTGGGCGGCAATTTCAAGCACAATCATCTGTGGCCAAGCCGCCCTCTTCTATTGAAGGCATTCAAAAATATTTAGCTTCTGGCCTGATTAAGGGCATCGGTCCAAAGTATGCGGAAAAACTTGTCGAAAAATTTGGCGATCGAACGCTTGATATCATCGATCAAGAACCTAACCGACTTTTTGAAGTTAGGGGTGTAGGTCCAGGGCGAGTTCAGCTTATTATCGATGCATGGCAAGAACAAAAAGAGATCTCTAAGGTTATGGTTTTTTTGCGTTCTAAAGATGTTTCAGCAACATTTGCGGTAAAAATTTTTAAAACCTATGGACAAGCATCAATTGAAAAAATTCAAGAAAATCCCTATCGCCTTGTCGATGACATTTGGGGCGTTGGCTTTAAGTCAGCCGATCAAATTGCGCTTAAAATAGGGCTGCCGTCAGATTCAATTGAGCGTGTCAAAGCGGGTATCTTATTTGTGTTATCCGAAGCAACGAGTAATGGCCATTTATACAAGCTTGTGCAAGAGTCTAAAGATGCTGTTTTCCAGCTTCTGGGTATCGATGCAGATGTTTGTGCCGACTTGCTTAAGCGAGCTTTGCATAGTTTATACATGCAGGACAAAGTTAAGCTTATTTCTCATAATGATGAACATTATCTTTCACTGCCTCAGTTTTATTATTCAGAAATGGGAATAGCGAAAAAAATGGAGCGTCTGCTTTCAACGCAAACACGCTCGCTTAATTTTGATGTTGACCTTATTTATCAATCAATCAGAAATCCAGATGCTCGTGGTGTTGAGCTTAATGAAGATCAGCAACGGGGTATTTTGACCTGCGTTCAGAATAAGGTTTCAATTATTACCGGTGGGCCTGGTACTGGAAAAACAACTATGATCAAGCGCTTAATTCAAGAGCTTGAAACATTTAATGTTCGTTTTCGCCTTGCAGCACCAACCGGTCGTGCTGCCAAACGTATGTTTGAAAGCACGGGAAGAAGTACCGAAACACTTCATCGTTTGCTTGAATTTACGCCAACAACTATGGGGTTTGCGCGAAACGAAGAAAATGCATTAGATCTTGATTATTTAATTGTTGATGAATCATCAATGATAGATGTCTTTTTGATGCATTCTGTGCTTAAAGCAATGCCACACAACGCCTCACTGGTTATGATTGGTGACGTCGATCAGCTTCCATCGGTGGGGGCAGGTAATGTGCTCAACGACTTAATTGAATCAGGTAAAATTGAAGTTGTTCGTCTTACGCAAATTTTTAGGCAAGCACAAGATAGCATGATTATTGTCAATGCTCACCGTGTGAATAAAGGGGAGTTTCCCGAGTCGCCAAAGCCGGGAAGTAAGCGTGATTTTGCTTTTGTGAAACAACAAGAGCCCGAAGAGCTTTTTCCGCTATTGCGTACTATTTTCTTGAAGAAATTTCCACAGTTGGGTATTCACCCAGATGATGCAATTGTTTTAACACCGATGAATCGCGGTACCGCCGGAACCAAGAATTGCAAATGATTTTAAATCCTGTGAATGATGAAGCCAAGCAGATGATGCAGTTTGGGACATTGTTCAAAGTGAATGATCGAGTTATGCAAATCCGCAATAACTACGACAAATTTGTATTCAATGGTGATATCGGATCTATTATCGATATTAATCGTGTTGATCAAAAAGTGATCGTTCGTTTTGGCGAGCGTGACCATGAATATGATTTTGCTGAAATGAATGAACTGTCTCTTGCATATGCTATTTCTATTCACAAGAGCCAAGGATCAGAATTTAAAGCGGTTATTATTCCACTCTTTATGCAACACTTTATGTTGCTTCAACGAAATCTCATCTACACCGCAATTACGCGTGCAAAAAATCTATGCATTCTTGTTGGTCAGTCCAAAGCTGTTGCAATGGGAATTAAGAATGACAAGGGTGTTGAGCGTAAGACTTTTTTAAAACAGTTTTTGACTTCAGATCTACAAGCTCGATAATTAACACACTTCAAGACTTAATTTTTTTGGTAATCTACCAGAGCCAAGCTATGTCTATGCTCACTCAAGCTATAGCTTTATTCACGTAATTTTATTGCATTTGAATCGATTTCATAATTACAGGGGAACTATCATGCAAGAAAGCAGTCAGTATAAAAATATCATTTTTGACCTTGGGGGTGTTTTAATTGATTGGCGTCCTAAAGATTTTTTAAAAGCCATTTTTGTAGATAGACCAGAGGTTCTTAAAAAATTATCGTCTGGGCTTACTAGTGATGTTAAGCATGAATTTGAAAAAATTGGTCAGCATGCCAATCGGGGTACTATGACGGTTGATCAGTTTGGACATGTTATCGCGCAAGCATTGGATATTGATGTGCACCATGCAACCCATTATGTTGAAAATATTCCAAACTTCTTGCTGCCTCTACAATCAGGGCTTGATATCTTACACAAGGTAAAACAGGCAGGGCATAAGACCTACATACTTTCAAATTTTCCTCGTGAGTGGTTTGATCCGATTGAAGAACAATACGATTTTTTCAAGCTTTTTGATGGGGGTGTGATTTCGTATCGAGTGGGCCAGATAAAGCCGGAGCCTGAAATCTATCATACACTTTTAAATCGGTATGAGCTTGCGGCACATGAGTGTTTATTTATCGATGATTTACCACAAAATATTGATGCTGGAATTGCATGTGGCATTCATGGCATTGTCTGTTCTGACCATACTCATGTACATGCCGAGCTTGTGCGATTAGGAGTTATTGAGTAACCTTTTTTGATAGATTTTGAATACAAGGATGAAGGTCAATTTTCTAGAGGAGAGAGAATGAAGCATATGAAGATGGTAAAAAATTATGTTTTAGGATTAGTAATGATGCTTGTTATTGGGCATGGTTCGGCGCAGGTAATTGAAGAAGCAAATACGATAAACAGTGTTGCTCAAAAACAATATAAAAATATTATTTTCGATTTAGGTGGCGTTCTTGTTGAATGGGATCCTGTGAAATTTGTCAAAGAAATTTTTGATGATAATCATGCTCTGCGTGACAAGATGTTGGGAATTTTATCGCAAGAGGATTCAAAAAATCGCCTCAATCAGTTGTGGGTTGAAATGGATCGAGGGGTTGCAGATTTTACTCAGATAGCTCAAAAATTAGCTCAAGAGTTTGGATTTGTAGCTGCTGATGTAGAGCGGTATATCAATCAAGTGTATCAGAATCATGTGATTCGCATTGAAAAAGGTTTTGAAATTTTAGAGCAGGTCAAAAAGGCTGGTTATAAAGTGTATGTTCTCTCCAACTTTGGAATTCAAGGCTTTAATTTAATTGAAGAAAAATATGGGATTAGTTATTACTTTGATGGAATAACGCTTTCTTCCTGGGTAAAATATATCAAACCAGAGAAAGAAATTTATGACTGTTTACTTGAAAACCACAACCTGAAAGCTCAAGAGTGTCTTTTTATTGATGATGCACCTTGCAATATTCAAGCTGCGCAGCAACAAGGAATTGATAGTATTCTTTGTTCTGACCATGAGTTTGTTCAGCAAGAACTTATACGGTTGGGGATTATTAAGCTTCTTGAGATAGAGTCTCTAGTTGAAGAAGCGGTTCAGGTTTAATATCAGTTTAGAGAAAATTTATAAAGAACTTGCTTTCGTTTAAGAAATAATTACCTTTACAAGTGTGAAAAACAGTACGACTTTTTAAATGAGGCATTGTATGGAAAAACACGGCACAGCGGAATGTTCATTACACGAATGCACCATTGTAATTCTTGGTGGCACAGGAGACCTGAGTGCGCGTAAGCTCATTCCTGCAATCTATAAGCTTGTTGCAGATAATCGATTGTGCAAATTTTCTCTTGTCTGTGTTTCAAATGACGATACTCAGATTGATACAATTTTAGATCGGTCAAAAAAGTTTATCCCCATGTTGCATGAAAAGACTTGGGCTCAAATTCAAAATCATAGTTTTTACTATCGTTTAGACTTTCATGAGCAAGTAGCCTATCAAGGACTTGGAGAATTTTTAGATCGACTTGAAAAAGAATCTCACCTGATTGGCAATCGAATGTTTTATCTGGCAACAATGCCAGAGCATTTTGACGCTATTACGCACAATCTTGCTCGGTATGATATTGTGCGACGTCAAAATGATGATGAGCAAGAAGGGGTAAAACCATGGTCAAGAGTGGTTTATGAAAAACCCTTTGGGACTAACTTGCAGTCGGCTCAACAAATTAATCGTTCAATTGCTCAAGTCTTTGACGAAAGCCAAGTCTTTCGTATCGACCATTGGCTTGGTAAAGAGTTGGTAAGTAATATTGCTCTTGTCCGCTTTACCAACCGCATTTTTGAACCTTTGTGGAATAACCAGCATATCGATTCAGTTCAAATAATTATGAACGAGACCATAGGCATTGAAGGGCGCGGACGGTATTACGATACGTATGGTATTTTAAAAGATATGGTGCAAAACCATATGTTGCAGTTACTTGCGCTTATTGCAATGGAAGCACCAACCAGGCTTGTTGCCGATGATATTCGTGATGCAAAGGCTCAGGTTTTAAGGAAAATTAAAGTCGCTTCTGTTGTTCTTGGTCAGTACGATGGATATCGTAAAGAGCCCGATGTTGCACCTCAATCAACAACGCCTACCTTTGCAGCACTTAAAGTGTATGTTGATAACCCACGCTGGGAAGGTGTTCCCTTTTATTTAAAGACCGGAAAACTTCTTGATACGCGCATGGCATGCATTCACATAAAATTTAAAAAAGTCGACTGCTTGCTTGATGAATGCCCATCGGAGCAAAATTCTTTGACCATAAATATTTATCCACACGAAGGTTTCTATTTAGGGTTGAATGTTAAAATTCCTGGGGTTTCAAATCAAATAACGCCAGCAACCATGAACTTTTCGCATGCTGCATTATTTGGTCCAAATACACCAGAAGCGTATGAATTATTGCTCAGTGATGTCATCAGAAAAGATCATGCTACTTTTGTACGTAATGATGAAATTGAGCTTTCGTGGAATGTAATTGAGCAGATTGATCGCATTAACCCAGAGTTGTTTATATATGCTCCAGCAAGCAAGGGACCAGAGCAATTACAGAATCTAGATCCAGAGAGGAAAATACAGTGGCATGTTTAAAAATAGGGCTTGTTGGTCTTGGACGTATGGGGCTTTCAATCGCATATCGATTGGCCATCGCTGGGCATGAGGTTATTGGCTTTGATTTTAGTAAGCAAGCATGTGAGCAGGCTGCACAGCTCAAGATTACTTGCGTTGAAAAACTTGCCGATATTACTCCTGGGCTTGATGCGCTTTGGATTATGGTTCCCGCTGGTGATCCAGTCGATAGTGTTATACAAGTGGTTCTTCCCTCTTTATCGTACCAAACAATTATCGTTGATGGTGGCAATAGTAACTTTCATGATTCAATCAGACGAGCTGACATGCTTGCTCAGAACAATATCGCATTTCTTGATTGTGGGACATCGGGTGGTTTGCATGGACGAGATATCGGCTTTTCACTCATGATTGGCGGTGACAAAGCTGCGTATGAAAAATTGATTCCCGCATTTCAGGCTCTTGCAGCTCCACAAGGTTATGAATACATGGGCCCAGCTGGCGCCGGTCACTACGTAAAAATGGTTCATAATGGTATTGAATATTCTATGCTTCAGGCATATGCCGAAGGCTTTGATTTACTCAAAAATGGCTACTATCCAAATCTTAACCTTGAAAAAATTAGTTCTGTTTGGTCCAATGGTTCAATCATTCGCTCATGGTGTTTAGAGCTTGCACATCAAGTTTTTGCTCAAGATCAAACACTTGATGCTATTTCTGGAGAAATTGGAGAAAATAAAACCGGTCAATGGACAATTGATGAGGCTCATCGCGCAGATGTGCCGATGGATATGCTTGAAAAAGCGCTTGCTGTTCGTGCCTGGTCACGGGAGTCTGGTGGCAATTATGCAACCAAAGTTGTTGCAATGTTACGTCACCAGTTTGGTGGTCATCCAGTGAAGACAAAGTAATAAATGACCTAAGTTGAGGGCTAGTTTTTTTTTCTGTAGATAAGATTATTATTACAGACTCTTGATGACATAATTTAGAACTGTAATTTGTAAAATGACTTTAGTATTAGAGGGGCTGTCATCCCCGGCTCGCTTTTTCAGAGCTCTCGAGGATGACTGTACCAAAAATATTAATGCAAAATTACAAGAGCAAAATATTTTTGTGTTATAGTTTATTTAGATTACAAATTAGACCTTGAATAGAGCGAAATTACATCTTATGGAGATGATAAAATTAAAATACGAACAAGCGAGCCAAATGGTTAAAACACTCGAAGATATTCTTGTCAGATTAGAAAGAAGTCGATTACCTGATATTAAGCATGAAGATTTTGTTGTGAATCGTGATGCAACTATTCAACGATTTGAATACTCTGTTGATACTACATGGAAGTATCTTAAACTTTTTCTGTTCACGTTTCATGGTATTGAAATGAATAGCCCAAAAACAGTTTTAAAAGAGATCTATAAAAACGGAATTATTAATGATTCTGATATTTCATGTGCGCTTGATATGGTTGATGCGCGGAATATAACTTCTCATGCATATGATGAGCAAACAGCTGATCGCGTTGTTGAAAAAATTCCAACGTTTACTCATTTTTTAAAAAAAGTTCTTGAATTATGTTCACCAAGTAAAAAGTAACAATGTAATGAATGAGATTTAGATGAACTACAAGAAAATTATCGATATTAGCTGGCCGGTTTGTGAAGGCATGACCGCCTACAAAGACAGAAAAGTGGTGGCAATTACGCACACTAAAACATGGGAGCAAGACCAAGCACGCGAAGCGCTCATCACGCTTGGTACTCATACCGGAACACATGTTGATGCGCCTCCGCATTTTATGGAGCATGGCGCAACCATCGATCAGCTTGATTTAAGCAAGCTTGTTGGTCCATGCACTGTTATTGATATGTCACATGTTGACGATCATATCGGTATGGATGATCTTAAAAATGTAGCAATTCAGCAAGACCAGATTATTTTATTTAAAACAAAAAACAGTGTGCTTGAGAGCAAGGCTTCATTTAACGCAACGTTTATTTATGTACATCAATCTGCGGCAGCTTTTCTTGCAGAAAAAAACGTAAGGGCTGTAGGGATTGATT
>CAYSDC010000015.1:8134-14001 GCA_964429765.1 uncultured Pseudomonadota bacterium | reverse complement strand
ATTATCTGGGCATCGAGCGCGGCCAGCCGTGCCATGAAACGCATCTGCGCTTGCTTGAAAAAAATATTCCCATCATTGAAGGGTTGCGGCTCGCTCAGGTCCAACCAGGAGAATATTTCTTTTGCTGTCTGCCCTTGGCATTACAAGGTCTTGAAGGAGCGCCTGCACGAGCTATTTTAATGCAGTAATTGGGCATGATTATAAAAGACTTAGCCTTGCTCATATTCCGATACAACCAAGAGATCTTGATGGTTTTGAAATAAGTGAGCCCTTGCAGCATTTTCAAGGATAGAAACCTGATCTGGAGTACCGGGGATCATGTCATTTTTTAAAAAATATGAAGTAAGAGCTTGTTGTAGTGTTCTATTCGCTTGTGCAACGGTTAAGCCATCTGTACAAAAGATATTGTTAAGTGTCTGATGAAAGCGACGATAAAAATCAGCGCTCATAACTTTGAGTCCTTGGAAAAATTGTCTGCGCATAGGGAGCTGAATTAATGCTTCTGAATAATTGAGTTGTTGTGGCCCATGAATTGAAAAAAACCATTCTAAAAAAAACTTCAGCCCATTAAAATGCTCTTTATTTTCTTGAAAATATTTTAATCCACATATTTTTTTATAACAATGAAGCGCCTTAGATAGTGCAAGGACGATATCTCCGTATGTATAAACAGGATTGTTTTTATTTGAGTAAATTTTATCAAGAAGATTTATCCCTTGCTGTTGAAAAAAGTGGGGATTCATTTTTTTGAGTGTTTTTTGCATGAGACGTTTATTTGGAAAAATGGGTCGAAGATCAAGCTTTTTTTTAAATAGGTGTACTCTTTTTCGTTCTGTTTCTTTTTCATTCATTTCTTGAGCCAGCTCCGCTTCTGTTTTAGCGGAGTGTCTACGAGAGCTTCCCTGTTCTGATTGAGAATAATGCTCTGGATTATTCTGAAAATGAGAGAGTAAGTTGCAAAAAATCACCACACCTTGATCTGGGTCTAACGGCTCATAACTTTCTTCAGGGATATCATTAGAGCGTCTGTTTCTCACTTCTTCAAGATAACATTGCGGTGCGGGTTGTACCACATCAGTGGCCCACAAATGAGAGGGAGGTGTCTGAAGAACTGAGGTATTTGAGTGTATTGATACGTGGCCATTATCTGAAGCATCATTCTTTACACTCTTTAGAGAAAAATAGTGCGTGAAGCATAAGGAGATTATAATGGTGTATATATATTTATTTTTCATAAAAAACTATTTTTTAAAGGTACCTATATACATTGAATAGTTGCAATGGCTAGCTTTGTGAAGAGTATACATTGCAACTATCAACTATCAAGGGTAAAAAATATCAAATAATTATAAGCCGTGTTCTCTCAAATACGTTGCAATCCATTGATTTGCCGCAACGTCTGATGGTTTACTACCATCTTTATTAACAAGATCTTTGTTAATAGAGTCAAATTTAAGCAGAGCATCAATTGTCGCTTTGCAACCATTGATTGATGCAGCGTGAAACGGTGTTTGGCCATAGAGATTTTGACGGTTAATGTCAGCACCAATGCTTCTAAGCTTTTCAATCATTGCGGTATTTCGTATCCATGCGGCTCCGTGCAGCGGGGTGTCTCCATATACAGCTTTGGCTGAAATGTCCATACCATTGCTTACAAGTTTTTCCATAGCATAAGCAGCATTTTCGTCTTTGTAATAAGCCAGTAAATGCCCGAATAAGTTTCCCAAAGAACTCGTTGCATTAGGATCGATGTATTCAATAAGTATGTCAAAAACTGATCGTTTCAGTGGGCCTCTGGTAGCCAATGTCATTGGCAAATCGAGCGCTACATTTTTTTTATCTGGATTTGCGCCTTGTTCTAAAAGCGTTTGTACTATCTCTGGTTTGTTTGCAGCAACCGCCAAATGGAGTGCGGTGTTTCCTGCTACATCAAGTGGTTGGCTAAGTGTCTGCTCATCAAAAGAAGAAAGGTCAAGCTGAGTGTCATTCTTAATTGAGGATTGAACACATATAAGAAGATTGTTAATTAGTTGATATTCTTCTTCTTCTAATTTTAAAAGTTCCGTCAGCCAGTTTGTTGCAAACAGTTCTACTGCAACATCGAGTGGGGTTGTTCCTTTCACATCAAGTGGTGAATTTTCTCGCAGAGCTTGAGTAATTTCGCAAAGCTCTTGCGTTGGCTCAGCCATTACACCTTCTTTTGGAAACAAGAGAAAATTGGACTTTGGTTCATGCTCATAAAAATAGGCTTGCATTTCTTCAACCGTTATCGCCTGTACTGAATAGCTCAGTGTTACACAAGCAAGTGTGCTGAGTAAAAGTAGTTTCTTCATTCGACTCTCCTTTTAAAAATGGTTTTTATTGTTCTGTATTCATTACATCTAAAGCGCATTGGCCAGTGATATTTTTCTGTGCAGGATCAGCACCAAGTTCTTGTAATTGCTTAATAAAATTGTCACTGAGCCCCATTAAAACTGCAAGGATAATTGCGGTATCTCCGTCTTCATTAAGAGGCTGGTTGATGTGACGAAGCTCTGCTTTTGTAAATTCTAGTTCAGTTTCTGCATTGCCTGCATTGAGAATTTTTTCTCGCAAAGCAACAATTTCTGTGAATGGAGGTTCATTCGATTCGAGTAAAAATGTAAGCCAGGCTTGTGATTTAACATCTACTGCGATCTGTAATGGCGTCTTACCACCCTTAAGAAGTGTATTTTTGATGATTACAAATTCTACAGGGTCCTTGCCAGTCCCGTCATCTGATCCGGCCCAAGAACACATATAGTTACCAGTATTGGGCTGACCAGACTCTGTGAAATCGTAAATTCCGGCCCAAAGCCACATATAGTTGCCAATATCGGGCTGAGGGATAGACTTGGTGAAATAGTAAGTAACATTTTCAATGGTTACCATTAACTCTTGTGCATTTTCCCCTGCAATATTTTCTTGTGTTTCATGAGCACCAAGCGCTTTTAATTGTTCAACCAAACTTCTATGGTTAGCTCGAGCTGCAAGAATGATTGTGGTATCACCATCTGCGTTAAGCGGCTGGTTTATATTGAGTATATCTCTCTCTGTAAAATTGGGTATTGTATTCGTCGAGCATGCATCTACAATTTTTTTTCTTAAAGCAACAATTTCTGTGAATGGAAATTTATTTGATTCGAGTAAAAATGTAAGCCAATTTTGTGCTTTAACATCTAGAGCAATTTGCAATGGAGTTTTAGTTTCGTTGATAATTCTATTAGTTCTCATTGAATACCCAAAGCTAGAAGGAAGACACCCGTCTTCATAAAGGCCTTCCCAAAAAAGTCCAACTTCATACTCAGATGGCTTGGGAGCACTTATGGTAATAAAATAATTTCGAATATCTAGGGTCACTGTTGCCTGTACAGAAAAACATATCGATAGAGAAAAAATGGTAATCAAAATAATCTGTTGGTTGAATGAAATCATCTTTCTCCTTTTAACCCTTGTTATTGTTTATTTTCATCCAACTGTTGGGCACTTTTCCCGGCAATATTTACTTGTTTTGGATAAGCTCCTAGCCTTATTAATTGATCAACCAAACAATGTTGACCAGCCCGAGCTGCAAGGATAATTGCGGTATCTCCGTTTTCATTAAGTGGTTGGTTGATGTGACGAAGGTCTGCTTCTGTAAATTCTAGTTCAGTTTCTGCATTACCTGCATTGAGAATTTTTTCTCGCAAAGCAACAATTTCTGTGAATGGGGGTTGATTCGATTCGAGTAAAAATGTGAGCCAAGGTTTTGATCCAATCCTCGCTGCAATTTGTAAAGGGGTTATGCCTCCTTCAAGAGGTCGATTGTCTTTGATTGCATATTCTTCTGCAAAGGTATTGCCCAATTCTACACCCGCTCCTAGCCAAAAAACTTCATAAATAAAATTAGAAGGTTGAGATTGAGTTTTTGTAAAATAAGTTTCTACATCGTTAATGGTTACCATTGCCTGCGCAGAAAGGCATACCGATAGACAAAAAGCGGTAACCATCATAATCTGTTGTTTTAATGAAATCATCTCTCTCCTTAAATCATTTTTTGCGTTTAGCTACAAATTTTTGTTATTTACTTTAATAACAAATCTTCTTCTTTTTTAATGAACTGTTGTGCATTCTCTCCTGCGCTATTTTTCTTTTCTGGATCAGCACCAAGTGCTGTTAATTGCTCAACCAAATCGCATCGACTAGCTCGAGCTGCCAAGATAATGCCGGTATCTCCTTTTTCATTAAGGGGCTGATCGATGAGCACATGAGATTGGTGCGATAAGATTTTTCGTTCGAGTCCGTGAAGCATGAATCGATTGTCAAAGAACAATTCGTAAGCCCAATCGGCATCAGTATTGAGCTCTTTTTTTTCATTGATTGCATGCGCAAGATCTTTTTTGAAAGACCGAATTGTTTGCATAGTGAGTGAATTTGCATGATCAAGTATTGCTCGAATCCATGCTTCTTGTTTTTCTTGTACTGCAATATCCAGCGGTGTGATTATAAGGCCGCTAAGCCGAATATTGTTTTGAATTGTTTTAAGAATAGGAATAAGAGAAATATCTTCTTGATCAATAACTGAGGCTATGTTGTATGGTTCATGAGTCAGAATAGTCTGATATTTTTCAGGATCATGTGCATTAAAAAAAAACCTTACCTGTTCGACAGTCACTACCGCTTGCTCATCATCGATAGTAATTGCCGTGCGTGCAGGTATACAAAGCACAAAACAGAAAGCTATAGACGTGAAAACATACTTGGTTGATGATACCATTCTCCTCTCCTCTCTCCTCAAACTATTGTGGTTTACAACTTTTTATCATTCACCTCAACACCAAGTGCTGTGAGCTGATCACGTAGCGCGTCAGCACGAGCCCAATCTTTTGCGGCACGAGCAGCTTGTCGAGCATCAATAAGCTCTTGAATTTCAGGCGTGATAAAAACAATTTCTTCGTCCAGTGGTTTGAGCGTTAAACCCAAAACTGATTGGAGCAAAATTTTAACCAATACTGCAGTTTGGCTATCACATTGTTTGAGGTTTTCAAATATGAGCCCCAAAAATTTAGGAGTATTTAAGTCATCACACAAAGCTTCAAGCATTGCCTTGGTAATTGGATGAGTCATAACAATATTTAAATAGGTATTTGTCTGCTCATCTGGGATATCAATTGATTGCATGCTGGCAACAATTTTTTTGTATGCCACTTGTGCAGCTTGTACATCTTCATCATTAAAATCGATTGGTGTACGGTAGTGGTGTTGCAGCATAAAAAAGCGAATAACCATTGGGTCAAACGTTTTAAACGTATCGCGCAGTGTTAAAAAATTGCCTAGTGATTTAGACATCTTTTCTTTGTTGATATTAATAAATGCGTTATGAAGCCAAAAATGAGAGAGTGGTGCGTTGTGCAAGCATTCCGATTGCGCAATTTCATTTTCGTGGTGAGGGAACATCAAGTCCATGCCACCGCCATGAATATCAAGCGTTTGACCAAGGAGTGCTTTGGCCATAACCGAGCATTCAATGTGCCAGCCAGGACGTCCATAGCCCCATGGAGATTGCCAAAATTTTCCTTCTTCATTTCCTTTCCAGAGTGCAAAATCGCCCGGATTTTTTTTGCGTCTATCAACTTCAACGCGAACTCCAGCAGCAAGATCTTCAAGCTTTTTGCCCGACAGTTTTCCGTATGATGGAAAGCTTGCGATGTCAAAGTAGACATCGCTGTCTATAACGTAAGCATGACCTTTATCAATAAGCTTACTGGTAAAATCGATAATTTCTGGAATGTACTGGGTAACGCGTGGCTCGTAATTCGGCTCAATGCAATTGAGTCGGTACATGTCTTGATGGTATGCATCAATATAGC
>CAYSDC010000015.1:7574-8124 GCA_964429765.1 uncultured Pseudomonadota bacterium | reverse complement strand
CGTCAGGAATACCCTCTTGAATCGCTTTATTGATAATTTTATCGTCGATATCGGTAAAATTTCGAACGAAGGTGATTTTATTTCCTAGAAATTTAAGCAGCCTGACAAGTATATCAAAATTGATGTAGGCTCTGCCATGACCAAGATGTGAATAGTCATAGGGTGTAATGCCGCATACGTAGAGCTTTATGGAGCTGGCATCAGCTGGAGCAAAAGGCTCTTTTTTTTTGGTAAGTGTATTTGTTAGTGAAATATTCATAATAAAATAACTATTCTTAGTTAAGAAAATTGGCCATAGATTTTTTAATCGTATGGCCAATCGTAAGCAATTTGGTTGCTTTTGTAAATGGTATTTTGGGTGATTATTTGAGCAATGTTTCTTCTAAAATTTCTTTGAAAGCTTCCTGCTCAACAACGCCAATTACGCGGTTGTCTGAGCGCATTTCTTCGCCATCTTTGAACAAGAGAAATGTTGGCACACCTATGATATTGTATTTCTGACCAATTTCGCTCACATGATCAATATCAACGGTTGCAAAAGTAATGTCAT
>CAYSDC010000015.1:2981-7564 GCA_964429765.1 uncultured Pseudomonadota bacterium | reverse complement strand
GTGAAGCGAGTGCATGGAAGACCGGTTCCATTTCTTGACAAGCACCACACCACGCAGCGTGCAATTTTACAACAACAGGTTTTGCTGAATGAAGAACCTTCGTTTCAAAGTCTGCATACGATTCAAGAGCAATGATAGGTCCATTGGTTACTATTTTTTTACCAGAAGGTTTATGATCAGTTGAGCATTTAAAGAAAGAGCAAGCTTTTTTGTAGTATGAGCTTGCCCAATCACAAAATTTGCAATTGCTGCATCCAGAGAACATGAGCAAGCTTGAAGTTGCAAGCGATAGCAAAAATAATTTTTTTGTTTTCATACAGATCCTTCATAATAAAAAATAACCATATATCTCATAACTTTTTTCCATAATATCTGGAAAATTCAAGACAAGTATAGTTACGCTCATTTTGGTGAAAAAAAATCTGTTATTACGATCACTTGCTAAGATTATTAAGAGGTTTTGATTGAAATGAAAAAAGGAAAATTTATTAAGTTTTTTGCGTCTATAATTCTTGTAGGTGCTTTTGTTACCGTTTACCAGCATAACCAGATCATTAAAATTATGTATAAAAAAAGACGCTTAGAATTGCAAAAAGAGCGGCTTTTAAAACAAAAGATTGAGCTACAAGTTCGCTTATGTGAGCTTCATGACTACACGCAAACAAGAAGTAATGCAAGCCATAAACTTGGGATGACGACACTTGCATTATCGCAAGTAGTAACGGTAACTCAGCAGGTATATGAGTTTGATTTTTATCACGCATCATCGAGTGATATTTTTAATTGTAAAATCGCATTGCCTCAAGCATCACCAAGGGTTTAGCATGATTCAACACAGAAATTATAAAGTGCGAGTGATTTTGGTATTTATCGCATTTTTGGCTCTTTATACCGTGCTTGCGGTTAGGCTTTTTCTACTTCAAATTCATCAGAAAGATTTTTTTCATACACTTGCTGTTCAACAACATCAAGTCACGTTAACGATCAATCCAGCGCGTGGACTGATTTTTGATCGATCTGGAACGGTGGCGCTTGCTTTTAATCGAGAAGTTCCATCAGCCTTTATTTTGCCTCATCAGCTTAAACAGCCCGATAAAACTAAACGGTTTATGCAGCAGTATTATCCCGATGTTTTTGCTCGTATGAATACCAGCAAAGAGCGTCATTTCCTTTGGCTTGAGAGACATCTTACGCCAGAGCGTGGAGCATGGCTTAAAAAAAACGGAACTGATGATATTACGTTGATCAACGAACAAAAAAGGTTTTACCCCTTTGAATCACTTGCGCATCTCATAGGTTTTACCGATATTGATAACAAAGGAATTGCGGGGGTTGAGCTTGGGTTTGATAAGACGCTTCAAGGTATGCCCGCACAGATTACTATGCAACGTGATGCTCGTTCGGGAAATTATTATTTTGAACGAGCTGTTGATCAGGTAGGTGTTCAGGGCGAATCGCTCACACTTTCGCTTGATAGCAATTTGCAGTTTCTTGCATATGAAGAGCTTAAAAAAACAGTTGAGGAATATCAGGCCCAAGTGGGTTCTGTTATGGTGATGAATCCCGACACGGGGGAAGTGCTTGCGCTTGCAAACTATCCGACATTTGATCCTAACCAAAAAACATTTCCATCACTTGATGTTACAAAAAATAATGCGGTGTGCGAATGTTATGAACTTGGTTCTGTTATAAAGGTATTTTCTTCGCTGGCAGCTCTTGAGGAGGGGGTTGTAACATTAGATGAAGAAATTGACTGTGAAGGAAAGGTTACTTCCATCGATCGTTTTAGAGTAGAGAATTGGAAAAGTGTAGGCGTTTTGCCATTTCGTGATGTCATGCGCTATTCAAGCAATGTTGGAGTTGCAAAAATTGCCAAGCGTGTAGGGAAAAAATTGTATGATCATTTTTGTCGTGTTGGGTTTGGCAAAAAAACGGGTATAGAATTTCCTGGTGAGCGTGATGGTTTTGTGAATCATCCAAAAAATTGGAGTCGTTCGTCAATTAGCTTGCGCAAGCATTCTCTATAATTGCAAATGACGGCTATTTGGTGAAGCCAACGCTTTTGAAAAATGGTAATCAAGGTGTGGGTAAAAAAGAACGTTTATACAAACAATCTACGATCAATGACATGAAAGAAATTCTTCAAGCAATTGGCAATCGGTACAGTATTCCTGGATATCGAGTGATGGGAAAAACAGGGTCGGCTCGTTGTGCTGAAGGAAAGGGCTATTCTAAAAAGCGTGGACTGTATACGTTTGCAGGAATTGTTGAGAAGGATGATAATTATCGTCGTGTGATTATTACGTTTATTCGAGAGCCCGAAAAGCATGCACGTTGGGCCTCTGAAGTTGCTGCACCACTATTTAGGCGTGTTGCAGAGCGCATGGTGCTTGTTGATGCAACAAAATAAGGTATACCTATCAGATGGAGTTTGTGGTGCATTGGGTCTATTTATAGTTGCTAGGGTAGTCGTGTATTTTATAATTCTTCTTATATGGTTTGATTTTTTAATGGGATCGCATTGCAGTGCCATGCACAGAGACCTGATACCAAATTTTGGCGTTCAATCTATAAAGCGTAAAACGGAAGGGTTTTTCTGTACGTCATGCGATGTAATCTCTCCCGACGATAAATCTGCTACACGGCATATTTTGAATGTGCACTATGCGTGTCCTTGGTGTGATGATCTCCCAGATCTTCAGATTGGCGTGTGGAAAGAGTGCTCTAATGAAGTGCTAGCACCAAGACAACAACACATTGCAGAATGTGCTAAAAAAAATAATACATCATTATGGCTCTGTAGACAATGTAATGCTCTATCGCATCATATATTTTATGCCCATGCATGTGATGATAAATTACAGATAAATCTTGTTAATGGCGAAACTTTGTCGGAGCAACGATGTCTTGACCGTAAGAAGAGATTTACCTGCCCTGTTTGTGAAAAAAAACTCACTAATCAAGGAGTTCGCGAGAATCACTTGATATCTGTATGTAAGACATGCCCATGGTGTTTGTTGGAAAGATACAATCCAAAAAATCCAGATGATAAAAAAAGATTTTATTATCATGTAACTTTTTGTGCACTTACTCATAATGTAAACAATTTATACGGATGCGATAATTGCTATAACCTTCGAGTATCATCAAGGAAATTTTGCCCAAAGAGTTGTACCAACAGTTCTGTTTACAAAATAGAGCCTATTTCTGACGAAGCAGTACTACAATTTATAGAGTGTAGCGGACCTGAGTATATAGTTCTGGATGAGTGAGCAATGTGCGATTAGCAGATGACATTCTGTATATCATTGTTTCTAGACAAACACTTTAGATTCTGAGAACCTTGAGCAAATAAATTTTATACAAAACGTATCATATCAAGGACTTATATGTTGCGAAAAAATAGTCGAAATCATGCGTTCTGTTTGCTTTTTTTAACAAATTTTTTTATTTGGGCGATAGCTGATGCTCAAGTTTCAGCGTATGTGCTTCCTGAATTGATGGGTGTTGCATGGGCTGAATTTCAAAACTCGGGTAACACATTGAAAAATAGTCAGTGGGATGCATGGCAGAATTTTGAGCGCAAAGGCAATCCTACCATTCATGAAGGACAGAAATCCGGAGTTTCATGCGACCATTGGAATCGCTACGCCGATGATATCAAATTGGTTAAAGACCTTGGTTTTAACGCCTGTCGTTTCTCGCTTGACTGGAGTATGATTGAGCCGGTACAGGGACAGTTTGATCAAGCAGCTATCAACCACTATCATGCTGAAATTGATGAGATGCTCAGGCAAGGTCTTACGCCGATGGTAACGATGCATCACTTTGTCCATCCACAATGGTTTGAAGAGCTTGGTGCTTTTGAAAAGCTTGAAAATATTAAAATATTTCAGAATTTTTGCATAAAAATTTTTCAAGAATTTAACAGCAAAATACAGTTGTGGTGCACCATCAATGAGCCTGCACCATTTGTATTTCAAGGTTATATCAATAAAGTATTCCCTCCAGGTGTATGCGATTTACAAAAAGCTGGAGAGGTTTTACGTAATATGCTTATCGCTCATCTGATAGTTTATCGAGCGTTGAAGAAGATGCCCGGCGGCGACCGAGCACAGATTGGCGTGGTGCATCAGTACCTAACCTTTGAGCCCTATAATGAGTGGAATCTTGTTGAAAAAATGCCAACGTTTTTTCTGAACTACATTTTTAATGATGTTATTTTAAATTTTCTCAAAACAGGGGAATTTTCTTTTAAAGTTCCGCCATTTATTCCATTTGTTGCATCTGTTTCGATAAGTGATGATATGAAGGCTTTGTTGCCAGATCTTAAGCTTGATAGCCGTCCATATTTCGATTTTATCGGTTTGAACTTTTATTCCCGCGTGGTTATTCAGCAATTATATTGGAACGTTCTGAGCCAAGGTGCTGTTGTGCCTTCTTGTAAGCCGGGCGAGGTGATGACCGATATGCCGTACCCAATGTACGCGGATGGTTTATACAAAGCAATTACTGAAGTTTCACAATTTAATGTGCCAATTTATATCACTGAAAACGGTATTGCTGATAGCATAGATAATCGT
>CAYSDC010000015.1:0-2971 GCA_964429765.1 uncultured Pseudomonadota bacterium | reverse complement strand
AAGATTTTTTTAAAAATTACTTAGCTGCATTGTCCAAGGCGCTTGAAGATGGGTACGATGTTCGTGGTTGGTTCTATTGGTCTCTTATGGATAACTTTGAATGGAACGATGGCTTTTACCCACGATTTGGTTTGTATCACGTCGATTTTGATACGCAAGAACGCACGTTGAGGCCAAGCGTTGCATGGTTGCAGGCGCTGCTTCAGGAGCGGAGCAATTGTTTGTTTCATCAATGAAAGATATGCTGTGAAGAAATTTATTATTGTATGCATAATTTTTATATCTTGTGGGCTGATGAATACCTCAAGTTTTGCTATGAAATCAAGTAAGAAACGTGTAACCAACGGACTTATCTGTGAAGGATGCCAGCAAGAGTTTAAAAGGGCCGAGCAGAGGATAGAGCATATTATCAACGCCCACTATGCATGTCCGTGGTGTAGCAGCTTGAGTTATCTTGATTCAGGAGTGTGGAAGGAACTTCCTGATGTCGATCGACAAATCCGCATTGATCTCATTAAAGACTGTGCTGGGTTGAACAAAACTTCATTATGGCAATGTGAAGCATGCTTTGCTCTTTTTCATTATGCAAAAACTGACCATAAATGCGGAGTAAGTCATCAAGTCAATCTTATTTCTGGTGAAAGATTAGGTATCGAAGTGGTTTTAAAAACTGACCTAGAAAATACATGTAACAAGTGTCCGAAGCCAAGACGCTTGGTAACTGCTCGAGCATGTAAAAATCATCAGATGCGCATTCATGTCACATGCCCGTGGTGTCTTACTCAATTAGTGAAAAATGATAGGTCTTTAAAAGAGATAAGCCTGCAAGAGCGAGAAAAAGCATTTGGTCACTTTATTGAATGTGCTCAAAAAAATAATGAGAGTTTATTTGGCTGCAATACCTGCTTTGGCGTTATCTTATGCGCTCGCACTCCGCATGTTGATGCTGAATGCAATGGTGAAGTGTGCCAAGTATCTAAGAAAACAAAAAAACATAGTGATATTGTTAAACAAAAGAATTTGGCAATAAATCAAACTTTTGATTGGCACGAAGATGATGGAATAATAAGTAGCCAGGTAAATGAGTTGCAATATCAAATCGACTGGCTAATGCCAGAAGAGGATCGGACTTTAGCAGATGAATTTTTTGCATGGTATCATGCCCATCACGATGGCTCTGTAGGCGATTTGCATAGCGACACGAGAGATAGCCTTTAGACAAAGTAGTCGAATTTGAAATAACAGTTACCGAGTCGGTGTTTTGTTACCAAAGTGCACAGGCTTATTCTAAAAGAGTCATTGAAACTGCTCGCCAGAATCGGCAAAAACGCCAATCCCAGTATCAATTTTTTGAGCAACGTTGAGTCCAAATGATGCAAATTTTTCAAAGGATTTCTTTTTGGAGAATTATGGTTGTGGTTTCCATGCAATATCATCTGCAAGCATGGTGTAAGGGCCACTTGTGCCGGGAAAGTTATAATCAAATTCAAAAAAATAGATGTTAACATTGCCTTGAGTATCAGAAAGCTCTTCATCAAGAGATAGTAAATTTGCAAGATCTTCTTTAAATGAATTGCTCTCAGCGTTTTGTCTGTCAAAATAATAATCGGATTCACCACGTTGTAATGCAAAAACAATATTTAGGTTATCAATCCTTTCTCTATTTTCTTTGATCAATAATAAGCTTAAATAGATCCCTTCCAGATATTGAAGTGCGGAATAAAGCAAGAAAGTATCAGTGTATAAAAATGGTTCTAATGCTTGTGGACGATATGAACTTGATGCAAGCTGATAGTTATTGAGCTTATTTGTGCGTTGATTATTTTGCGCACTGATTTGCCAAATGAATTCTCGCTTAAGCATGATTTGGGAGATACATTGAGCAACTTGTTCGTTGCAAGAATCTATAAAAGCAAAAAAATCAGAGGAGTAGGGAGCATCAAACGACCTCGTGTTATTGATGCATTCAAGAACAGGTGCCATGTTGTATCGAGTGTCAAATGAAGTTGCAGTATCTCGAAGCCCTTTCCATGCCGATAAATCATACAGATAAAAGCATGGATTTTGATTTTTTTTACTTAAAGCATAACGCTGGTTTTCGAGCTGACGCACGAGGTTTTTATCATAAAAATTAAAAGACCGATTTGTTAAACCATCTTCTCCGCTATACCACACGACGACCTGAGGATTATTAATTGTCGGAATAATTTTTTTTGTTACAAGAGCTTTGAGGCCTATTCTTCTGGTTTTATCGCGTATGACATTGACCGATAGTATTGCAGTACTTTTGGTTTCATACATGCATAATATGCTTAAAAAAATAATACATAATTTCATGAGTATCTCCTTCGTTGTTTGAGTTTAAAAATTTAAAAAAGTATCAATTACTTTTGTTTTATTTGGATCCAATACTTCTAGAGCATCATACGTTTCAGTAATCTGCCCATCGGCAACCATGCAGACATAATCTCGAATTGCTCGAACAAAACCCATGTCTTGGCTTGCAAGAATAATCGTAATTCCCTCAGTACAGAGCTGTTTGAGGAGCTTAATCAAGATTTGAGTATTCTCTGGATCGAGTGCTGACGATGGTTCATCAAGAAGAAGAATCTTTGGTCCAAGCGCAAGAGCTCGGGCAATTGCAACGCGTTGCTGTTGCCCGCCAGATAGTTGCGATGGGTACGATGATTGGTATGCATCCATGCCAAATTGTCTCAACGTTGCTATTGCTTTCTTTTCCGCTTCCTCGGCTGTTTTATTTTGAACAAGCATGAGGGGCTGCATACAATTCTGCAGTACAGTAAGGTTTGTGAATAGGTTGAAATTCTGAAAAACAAAGCCAATGAGCTCTGCTCGCTTGCATGCATCTAGATTTAAGAGGTTTTTATCCTGAAATAAAATGTCTCCTTGTGTTGGCTCTTGTAGGCCGGCAATGCAGCGCAAGAGCGTTGTCTTTCCCGCGCCACTTTTA
>CAYSDC010000014.1:9476-26199 GCA_964429765.1 uncultured Pseudomonadota bacterium | reverse complement strand
AATGGAATTTTATGAAAAAGCTCGCGCTCTTATAACCGATATTACAACCTGTGGTGGTGATTTTGGTAATGCTGGAGTAGGCTTTGGGCTTAAGTTTATGCGTCTTATTGAAAAAGATTGCAGCGACTTTAAGCTACCAGAATGGACCGCTGATGGTGCGAAGCTTGCATTTACAGCTTTGACAACCGCTATTTTAATTAAGCTCTTTACAAATTATGTTGCTAACAGAGCTCAGAATACAGCGCATGATGCTGTTCGCGGCTTGACCGGTTTAGAGGCCGCAAGATAGTAGCTTTAACCAAATAAATAAAGTTATTTTAAAAAAAGCCCTTCGATTTTTTCGAAGGGCTTTTTTACGTTTCCTACCTTTTTCAATGCGAGTATTTATGTGTTTAAATTTTGGAAAAAATAGCCAAATTATCATTTATTGATAGCCCTTTGCAGAGCATAAAAAGCTCGAGTATGCTGGAATGCACGTAGGGATTTATTGAGCATATTTTTGGGTGGGGTTTTATGATTTCTTTTAGATCTTTTGTGACTATTGGATTGATTGGTATTTTGGCTCTTGTTCACACTATGGCTGCAGCTGAGCAGCAAGAATCAAATATGTATGATGCGTTTCAGATTCTTTTAGATGCAACAAGAAAAATCAATCCAGATTTTGTTCAAAAAACAGAAGATACTCTTGCTCAGGCGCAACAAGCAGTCGTTCAATTTAAAAATAGTGCAGCACATGTGCTTGGCGAAGCTCAAAACATACTTAATACTTCTACTCAGTCAGTTCACAATGGGGCAGTTGCGTTACAGGATGTTGATTTAGATGATGCTCGTCAATTAGCGCAAGATGCGTATAAGGCGTATCACGATGCGATATGGGCATTGCGTGTGTACAATAAAGCTCGTTCCTTGGCGCCCTATGTTATCGGTGGAACTGCAGCAGCTATAACTGCTACTGCACTGAGCTACTATGCCTATGCCACCTATGTAATTTAAATCTTAATTTCATTAGAGCTATAAAAAAAGAGCCGCTGGATTTCCAGCGGCTCTTTTAATTTTTAAGAATATTTGTGAGATAAGAGATTATTTTTTGGATACAAAATATCCAAGAAATTCTTTATTCCCCGAAGTAGCTCCAACAATAGGAGATTCAATAACGTGTACTAAGGTAAACCCAAACTCTTCCATGCCAGCCTTAATTTGCTGAATAATCCGTTGGTGAATAGCATCTTCTTTAATGACTCCACCACGGCTAACTTCATGCCGCTCAGCTTCGAATTGAGGCTTGATGAGAGCAATAATTCGCCCATCAGGCTTGAGTAAATTTTTAATGGCCGGCATTACCTTGAGTAACGAGATAAACGACAAATCAAGTGTTGCTAGGTCAACCTGCTCAGGGAGTCGTTCAAGAAGGCGTAAGTTGGTTTTTTCAAGTAAGACAACTCGTGGATCGGTACGGATTTTTTCATGCACTTGGCCATAGCCAACATCAACACCATAAACCCTTTTAGCCCCTTGTTGTAAGAGACAGTCGGTAAAACCTCCTGTTGAAATACCGGCATCAACAACGGTGAGCCCGGTGACATCAACGCCAAATTGCTTGAGCGCCTCTTCCAGTTTAAATCCAGCTCGACTGACAAACTTGGGGTCTTGTATCGTAAGTTCAACAACATTTTCAGCCGTGATTTGTGTTCCTGACTTGGTATTTGCTTTGCCATCAACCAATACCTTGCCTTGTATAATAAAGCCTTGTACTTGGTTGCGCGTAAGGTGAGGGTGCTCGCGTAACACTCGAGCGTCAAGACGTTCTTTTTCAGCTTTAGCCATTATTAAACCTATATGGAAAAAAGAGGCAGGTCGGTCCTGCCTCGTGAAAATCAGTATTCTATGTTAGTTGTGTTGTGTTTGTGCTCGATAAATCTGCAAGCCTTCGAACCAAGTTCGATTTCCTGAAGAAGTATTGGGAACAGAGCGAATCTTCGTCTCTAATTATTTTATCAAGTGCAAGCACACCGTACAGTTTATCTTCGGTACGAATTGTTAAATAATTATTATCAGCGCTTTTCAGAGCAGCCTTTCTAAATTCATCAAGCGTTCTTACTCTTTCACCGTTAATAGCTTCAATAATTTCTCCAGGGCGTAAAACACGCGCTTTATCGGCTTGAGAGTTTTGTTGAATGTAGGTGATAACCAGTGATGGTTCATGTTGCGCTTCGACACGTCCAAAGCGAACTAAATCAGGGCAACGTTGAATCATTCTACCAATGTGGTTGAGCGTCAGCTGCATAACAACCATGCCGCCAATAACCTCATAATCAACCGCCTCAGGTTCAAATTCTGGATAGATAGATCTTACTGATGGCAGGTATTTGTGCTCCAATTTGAAGGTAAATTCTTTTCGTTCACCTTTGCGATAAATCAAGAAGTTAATGGTATCACCAATCGTCAATCGATTGAGGTATTCAAATAATGAAACCTTATCTTCGCTCCAATCAACGTTCATTTCGCCATAGATATCAACACGGTTATCGTTGACCGCATAAAGCATGTCATCTTCTTTTATGCCAACAGCTTCAAGAAGCGTATCTTCAAAAACTTTGGCAATGTACCAACCGCCACTGCCGGGGTTCCCCAGGAAGCTTACCATTTCAGGCGTTGCTACGGTAAAAATGCAGCCCAGCGTTGGCTTGCGGAGTAATGGAACTTTATACAGATCTTGGAGTGCGCTTTTTACCTCATTGATAGGAATGATGTATCCAACGTTCTGTGCTTCCATAACGCCACAGTTGTTAATACCAATTACTTTGCCGTGGGCATTAAGTGCTGGTCCGCCAGAGTTTCCAGGGTTAAGTGGTGCGGTTATTTGAATGTACCCAAAATAACCAAGTCGTTCGCGACCGCTGACAATACCAAGCGTGCTTTTTACGCGAGCTTGCCCGAGTGGATAGCCGAGTGCAAGAACTTCTTGAGATCTCAAAATATTATCAGAATCATCAAGCTCTAGGTATGGGATTGGGTTGATTCGTTGAGAAATTTTTGCACGAGCACCATCAGTTAGCTTCAGAAGTGCAATGTCTCGATCAGGGCTTACTCCAACAATTCGTGCGTCAAAGCGTTCCATGCCAAACGATGGAATTTGAATTTGTACACATGCAGCTTGAGCTACAACGTGATAGTTGGTTACAATGTCGCCATCTTCATTAATGAAAAAACCACTTCCAGAGCTTTTGCTTTGTTCAGGAGTTTTATAGGGTTCAAGCCAGTTGAACTCAGAAATATTGGCAAATACTTGGACGACGGTATCTTTAACTTTCTGTTGAACTTCAAGCCAGTTGGATGGACTTTTTAGAGAAGCTTGGGGCGAAGCGGATTTTTTGGCTTTTTTCTTTGCAGTTTTGAGTGATTTTGTTTTGTTATGAGCCATTTCTAGTAACTCAACAGAACCTGAAAGAGCAAGGTACTTTTGATAGAGTTTATAGCTAAAAATGCCACTAGCTATAAGTACTCCTCCTAGCAGCAGTGCGATTAAGATTTTTATTCTTGTTTTCATAGATTGCTTTCCTTCTACTTTGCGTTGAAGCCTTATGATAAAAAGTACAACTAAGTGAGCTTAGCAAAGTTTTGGCAAAAGATCGAAATTAATCCAAACCAATCACACAAACACAGACTTGCCCCCCTTTTGACATTATTTTCAATTTGAATAATATAGATAGTGGGGATTATTTTATAAGTATATATTCATGGGGGTTTCATGAAATCGATTAATTTCTTAATTTTTACACTTCTATGCTGTTTTTTGCCTGTACAACAAGTACAACCAAAAATTCACGATATTCGCACTATGGCTGGCTGGTACAACTGCTTTCATGATGATAGCAAGCACCTTGCACCTTTTAACGGCTTTGTTTGCTGGGAAACAAAGTTTATCGAAAAAATGTTTCGATTTGGCTATGTCCAAACACAAGAAAAAAAACGTGGTAATGGCGGCACTTGGACCGAAGCTATTTCTGGGGATGCAACTATTAAATTGCTTTATGAGCTCTTTCAAGATATTGAAGGAACTTTGCATTTAGTACAAGAACAAACGCACTTTGCTTATTACCTAACCCCTGAGCTCATTGGAAAAACCCTTCGCGTTTTACAAGATCCAGCTTGGGCAATTCAAACATTATCAACCCAAGCCAATCAAAAAATCTGCTTTCAAGAAAACAAAAAAATTAATGGTATTCTGAAAATTATTTCTGGCAAAAATCAGGCAGAAAAACTTACTGCTCTTCATACCAATCCAAAGTATCAAGCTCAATGTCAAAATTTTTACACGCAGATTTTTCAGGGATTATTTAAAATCAATCTTGAGTCTTCGCTGAATGAATCGGTCGGTAAATCTACAAAACGGGAAATTATTAAAAGCGCTAATAAATTTGCAGATTTATTAACCCATGCACTCTTGGAATCGCATGATTTGCCAAGCATTGAAGAGCAAAAATTTATAGCTTACACTCCTGGCTATATTCTTCTTTCTTTTATGTATGCAAAAGCAGATAACGCCGATCAATTCAGGGCATATACCGCTCAATTACCGCCTGCAGTATTAAAAGAAAATGCACAAGAAATTTTAAATACAAAAAAATTTGATAATGCCTGGAGTTGCGAACAATTTGATAAGGTTGATAAACAGTTTATTCAAGAACACTACGAAGAAATTTGCTTTACACAAATCAACGATCAATTTTATAAACTCCAAACACCTCCTTTAGGAGAAATCAGGTTTGGCGGAACCATTCATAATTTTCACTTTATAAGTTGTTCTGAAGAAGCATTATACAATTTTGTTTTATTCATTCTTTCAAAAATTGGTCTTTATAGCACAACAAATAAAATTTTTGACTTAGAAAATCTTGAAGCACAAATGTCATCTTGGCTTGAAAACAAGCAATTTAGACACGATACCGCTAAACTGCAATCAAGTCTTAATGATTTACGGTCTCTTTTAGAAAAATTTAATACCCCGCAGCTCATACAAAGCAAAGAGTGTATGCAGGCTTGGGTAGAATTTGTTTCTAATAGAGACGAAATCAAATATTCTCGTTGTGTTGCCACCGATGGATCTGGAGATGAAGTGGAAAAAAGAATGAATGAATCTTCATTTATGTATCCAAAGAATGGAAAAAATTATAGTGATGCGCAAAATTATCGAGAAAAATCTCGCGATGGATCGTATGAATTATGTGAGCTCACCGGTAATCCAAGTACTTACGTTAACTTGATTAGCCAACTCTTGGGTTTAGAATTTCTTAGTTTTGAGCAAATTTGTGAAACTTTTGATCTCACCATTAAGAACCGAGAAAATTTAGAAAATTTTAATGATGCGTATGTTCGAGAACTTTATTCAAATAATAAGCCCGTTCTGCGTCTGAACCTTGAAACATCTATAAATAATCAGCCTGTTTTCATTAAAATGATTGCAACAATTGGACATACTTACTTCATTAATCAACTAAAAGAGATGCCTTTATATAGCTCTTCAAACGTTTCAGAATATCTCTACAAGAAACTCTTTGAAGATAATCAGAGCAATAATCTTTTAATGTTATATAGCTCATGCCCTATAGCCAACAGAAGCCACAATCTTCCGGAAAGTCTACCGATCAGATATCATCAGCATTTATGGTTTTGTCGAAATTTGTTGGTAGAAGAAAAACAAAACACCGGGATCCTACAACTGGCTCGAAACAATACTTCACCTATTTTGAAAACATTAGCCCAGCTCCAGTTTGAGAACTTAATTCAATATAATGCAGCTCGATCAGAATCACTCATAAGTTCAATACTTTTTTCCGGTGATAAACTTGATGAGTGGATGCTTGATTTGTGTCAGTCTATAAAAAAAGATGAAGCCTATGACTACAGCTCATCGTTATGGATTGATTTACTTAGGTACTTTTTGAGATTTCATTCTCAGACAGATCCTGAAAACATCACTCGGGGAAAACTTATTGAATATATGCAATACTTCGCGAAAAAAGAATCTGACGTAGACGCTAAAATAAGACTCCTTCTTGTAAACCTTTTAAATAGTGAAGAACTTCAAAGCGACGCAGATAGATATGAACTCTTAGCTCAATTGATTAATATTTTTTTTGATACACCAACTCAACGTAATGCATCTTACTTATTAGCAATACATGAACTCATCTTTGAACTTAAAGATCATAATCCGAAGCCAACAGGGCTTCTCAGAGAAATTCTAGGTCACCAAAAAAACTCATTATTTTGCTCAGAATTACCTGAAGACAATCATCAAAAAAAACTGAGCTTAGAGCTTGAAGCCAAAATACTAAATGGAGCAATGCTTCGGTTTAAGACTTTTTATAAAAATGAAAATGATGAAAATAAAGAGATTCTCAAAGAGATAATTAAAATAGTTCTTGAAAGAATATCAAAATTACTCAAGATGGATGATAGTACTTTCATAAAGATAGGCATTAAGCGTATCTATGATATTTGTTCTCAATTCAATGAAATGAAAAACGACAAAATAATTCAGGAAATCTTTTTAGAAAAATGTTTGCCTCTTATTCAATACTTGGAAACTTATCCAAATTATTTTATTCTAAAAATAAGACAAGATTTCTTTAATTCATACGTGAGCTGGCTGACTTACTATAGAACAGAAATGCTAGACGCCTTATGCCAAACTGCGCCACTACCACTGCCACCTCTTCCACAATGACAAAGAAGATTTGTATGCTGCTAAAGTTTTAGCAGCATACAACATAATAAGAATAAACAATCTAAAAAACGTATTCTTCTAAGTGGCGGGGGTTTCATGAAATCGATTAATTTCTTAATTTTTACACTTCTATGCTGTTTTTTGCCTGTACAACAAGTACAACCAAAAATTCACGATATTCGCACTATGGCTGGCTGGTACAACTGCTTTCATGATGATAGCAAGCACCTTACTCCATTTAATGGCTTTGTATGGTGGGAAACAAAATTTATTGAGAAAATGTTTCGTTTTGGCAACATAATAACTCAAGAGAAAAAACGTGGAAACGGCGGAGCTTGGACCGAAGCAACTGATGGTGATGCAACAATCAGATTACTCTACGAGCTTTTTCAAGATATTGAAGGGACATTGCATCTTGTGCAAGAAAAAACTCACTTTGCTTACTATCTAACGCCTGAGCTTACAGGAAAAATGTTACATCTTCTGCAAGATCCAGTTTCTACAATTGAAACAATGTCAGCTGAAGAAAATCAAAAAATTTGTTCTCTAGAAAGCAAAAAAATTGTTGGCATTCTCAGAATTATTCCTGGTGCAACTACACAAGAAAAGCTTGATGCTCTCCATGCCAACCAAAAATATCATGCTCAATGTCAAAATTTGTATACGCAGCTCTTTCAAGGCTTGTTCAAAATGAATCTTGAATCTTCGCTTGTTGTATCAGTGGGTAAATCTACAAAGCGAGAGATTATCAAAAGTGCTAATAAATTTGCAGATTTGTTCACTAATGCACTTTTGGAATCGCATGATTTGCCAAGTATTGAAGAGCAAAAATTTATAGCTTACACTCCTGGCTATATTCTTCTTTCTTTTATGTATGCAAAAGCAGATAACGCCGATCAATTCAGGGCATATACCGCTCAATTACCGCCTGCAGTATTAAAAGAAAATGCACAAGAAATTTTAAATACAAAAAAATTTGATAATGCCTGGAGTTGCGAACAATTTGATAAGGTTGATAAACAGTTTATTCAAGAACACTACGAAGAAATTTGCTTTACACAAATCAACGATCAATTTTATAAACTCCAAACACCTCTCTTAAGAGAACATCGAGCTGAAGTGATTATTCAAGGATTTAGTTTTGTAAGCTGTGCTGAAGAAGCAATATACAATTTCATCTTAGCAATTCTTTCAAAAGTTGGCCTCTATAATATCGAAACTAAGATTTTCGATCTCGATAATTTTGAGCACCAAATGATCGCATGGCTTGGTGAAAAGGGGCATGTATACAATTCAGTAACCCTCAAAAACAAGCTTAATCAGTTACGCGGTTTCTTAGAAAAATTTAATGATCCTTTGCTTATGCACAGCCAAGCAAGTCTACAAGCTTGGGCAGAATTTGTTTCTGATCGAGATGGAATAAAATATTCTCGCTGTATTGCTACCGATGGATCTGGAAAAGAGATAGAACAAAAGCAACTTGGAAGCCCCTTTATATATCCTGTAAAAAAT
The DNA here is from genome assembly GCA_964429765.1 of uncultured Pseudomonadota bacterium. Taxonomy (GTDB): domain Bacteria; phylum Babelota; class Babeliae; order Babelales; family RVW-14; genus JAFEAY01. The sequence continues at coordinate 17,957 of CAYSDC010000014.1, read as the reverse complement.
CAACATATTGGTAAATTAGATTCTTCGCGAGAAAAAAATCGAAGTGAATCTTGGATATTGTGTGAGCTAGCAGGCTATCCAAGCATGTTTGTTAACGTAACTAACGATTTACTCGGCCTTGACTGTGAAAATTTTGAATCTATTTGCAAACTTTTTGATTTCTCGATTGAGGCAAATACTGATGTAACAGAAAATTTTACTGACAAATTCATCATGGATCGCGTTTTGGGTAAAGTAATTTTTAACTTAAAAACAATTATAAATAAGCAACATCTTTTACTAAGGCTTTCAACAACAACGGGACATGCTTCTTTTATAAATGGTTATGAACAAGAAGATCCGAATATGGAGTTTGAGCTAACCGGTGAAAGAGCCGAACATTTCAGTATTTTAAAATATGCTTTAAGCAATTTTATTGAAGATCATCAGAGCTTTCACTTCTTAATGCTTTATAGTTCTTACGATATTGGCAACAGTCCTTATAACACAAATATTAAAACTTTAACTAACCAAGCAAGCTGGTTTAACTATCATTTTTGGTTTGCTCGAAATTTATTTTTAGAAAATGTACACATGGAGTCTCTGATAGGGCTAGCACTCGCTGAGGAATTAACTTTTTGCCATAAATTGGCACACGAAAAATTTGAGTTGCTTATTTCAAAGGCTGATCATCAAGCAGGGCGTCTTATACCAGAAACAGTTAATAAAAGAGCAAGAAATAATTTATGGCTATTGCAGCTTTGTGAAGCAGTTAAAGAAAAAAGCGAAGCTGAGCTTTATAAGATAGTTGAGGTATTGATTAGAACTATTTTAAATATAAGTCCTATCGATAGCTTAGCTCAGTACGACCTTTTAATTAATTTTATTAACTACTTATTTGAGCAAACCCTACATGATGATATTCTTTACTTTACCGCAGAGGCACTGATTCTGTTCTGCTATATTAACCTAGTCGCTCCGAATTTGCTTAAAGTATGCATCGAAAAGAAACTACAAGCTCTTTTTTGTCAACCATTACCAGAAAATCCCGAACAGCGTTCTAATATATTGAATAAAGAATTTGAAATTTTAATAAATGCAACGCGTTCTTTTAAACGTTCTACTGATTCACAACAATGCAATGATTCGCTTTATCAATGCATTGAATGTATTTTTGAAAGAATGCAATTTATATTTGAAAAAGGCACAAGCGATGAGGTTGAAAGTGGAATTTTGAAACTTTGTGAGGTTTGTAAATATTTTTATAACGCGACGCTCTGGGAAAATGGCTTAGCAATAGAGTATATTAAAAAAACTTTTGATAAAAAATGTTTACCACTTATTCAATACTTAGAGCAAAATAGTAACTTTTTTAGTGAGAAAGTTGGACAAGATTTTTTTGATAAACATATGAAGAAAATTAAGAAATATCGTAATGGAATGAAAACATGGTATTGGTGCACTATCATTTAATGCATAAGCTATTTTCGAAAAAATTTATTGCAAGAATGTACGATAACAGACAAAAAATAGCCTACAAATATCACCAATAAAACTTTGGTAAAGCCCATAATAATGGTAAATGCAAGCCCCATAAAGCACGCAAGTGCATAAATGTTACGCGTAACTTTTTTAAAAGCGGGGAAGGGCACTTTGCTGATCATGAGTCCTGCAAGGCAGAGTGTCAGTATTCCAAGTGCCGTGCTTAAAAATGGGCTAAAAATAATGTACTGATTATTCAGTAATAGTGTTGCTAAAAAGCATCCTGCAATCGTTGATGGAAGTCCAATAAACGTATGAGATTGCTGCGAATGGCTGATATTAAACCGAGCAAGGCGCAAAAGGCCTGCAAGCAGAAATAATGCACAGATTACTAATCCAAAAAAGCCAATTTTTTTGAGCTGCCAAAAATAGATCAAAAGTGCAGGAGCGCAACAAAATGAGATTGCATCACAGAGTGAATCAAGCTGCATGCCAAAATCGCTTGCTTGTCCAAGAAAGCGGGCAACGCGCCCGTCAAGGGCATCCATCAAGGCGCCCAATAAGATGAGGTAGGCTGCGGCCACCAAGTGGTCGTTCGCGGCAAAAATAATCGAGCAAAATCCAAAAAAAGCATTCCCAAGCGTAAAGAGGTGAGGAACAAGATGAATTTTGTTCCTCAGTCTTAAGTTGGGCAATTTAAAGCGGCGATTTTTTTTATACCAGCGTACACGTGGAACAAGAGATTCGCGTATAAGCTTGGAACCGGCCATAATTTTTCCTTTCATCTCCGATTGCCCTGAGCATTTGAGTATTTCACGCGTGGTCAGAGCAATTCTGATGAATCGTGGCTCGAACCAATCGAAGGGCTTTTATTTGCGGTTATTTTGCCACACTTACTTGTGCGTGTCGAAGAACTTTACCTTTAAACAAGTATCCCTTACGCAATACTTCTACAATGTGGTCAGATTGCTTGTCTTGAGCTTGAACACTGACAAGAGCTTCATGTAATTCAGGGTCAAATGTTCCTGAAGCATCAATTTCTTCTACGCCAAGGTCGGTAAATATTTTTTTTGCATTCTTCTGAATGAGCGTGAAGCCTTCAACCAATGAGTTTTGTTCTGGGGATGCATTGGCTTGTGTGTGGGCGAGCGCTCGTTCAAGGTCATCGACAATAGGAAGAACTTTTTGCAAAATTGAGTTTTGCGCCGTTTGCATCCATTCAAGTCGTTCTTTTTCCATACGGCGTTTGTAGTTAGCAAAATCAGCAGACACACGCAAAAATTGTGCTCTGTAATCGGTTGCTGTTTCTTCTACTTTGCTCTCGTTGGTGAATGAGGCTTCAGTTTGAGATTCTGATTGTCCATTGTTGGTTGATTTATTTTCTGCGTCATCATGAATATTCATAGGTATTCCCTTTCGCTACTTCAGTAATTCTTTGTTCTTCAGGTTACCATAAAAACCCATTGTCAAAAAGAGGGAAGTACTTGGAAGCGGCCTTGTTCTCTCACGTTGATGTATTGTGATGAAAAATGTTTCAGTCTTTATTTTTTTTCCAGCTCAATGGTCATAAACCAACCCACGCGATGCCAGCCAAAAAGGGATGCTGCAATATAAGCAAAAAGCTTAAGAGCCCGTCCTTTGTAGTACAGCAAGTCATGAGCCGAGACTTGAGCGTTGAGTGAAACAACTTTGACAGGGTGCGCTGCAAGCATTTTTTTTGCTTCAGCAAAGGTGTAGGCCTTAGTTCCAGGGCTTTCTTGATGATCAAACAGAATTGATGCAAAGCTTTTAAAGGGTTTACCTTTGAATAGAGCACAGGCAAGATAGCGATAGAAGGCAAAAAGTGATCGGCGATTGTAAATCATAATCTTAATTACGCCACCAGGTTTAGTAACACGTACAATTTCTGATAAACATTGTGGGGTATCTGGCGAGTGATGAATAACGCCCCACGAATACACAAGGTCGAACGTATTGTCTGCGTACGGTAAATTTTCTGCATCTGCTACCTGGAGTTCAGCTGCCTGCACGTTGTACAAAGCTAGACGTTGTTTGACGTTCTCAATCGCTTCAGGTGTAAGGTCCAGCACGTACCCATTGCAAAAAATCACTTCCTGCGCCAACGCCTACTTCAAGCATTTTCTTTCCATGAAAGCGCGTGAATTGTGCAAATGAAAAAATTTCAGGCTCTATGCGGTAACGAAATTCTTCGATTGCTTCAAAATATTCTAATGAGAACTTGGGTTTATTAATAAACTCGGTGCCACAGCTTACTTGGTTCCAGTAGTTTTTGACATCCTGTTTTAATGTTTGCTTATCCATGTGACTCCTTGTTCAAGAGCTGAGTATAAATTTTTTCTACCTTTTTTACCTGCTCAGGCAAACTAAACTTTTCTTTGCAAAAAACATACGCAGCATCACCCATCACGCGAGCGTGATGTGTATCAGTTAACAGTAAACAGAGCTTTTCACCCCAGAGTACATGATTATTAATATCAACTAAATAACCTGTTTTTTTGTCAATCACCAACTCATCAAGTGGCGCTAGGGCAGAGGCAACTACAGGCCGCTTCATAAATCCGGCTTCAATAATAGGGCGGGCGAAGTGGCCAACCGTTGCGGGAAAAACAACAACATTGCTTGCAGTCATTGCAGCAGGGACGTTGCGAATAGGGCCGAGCTGAATTACCGATGAGCCTAATTCTTTGAGGCGCTCATGGACATTATGCGCATAGCTGCTTGCTGGATAGAATTGACTGAGTGTATACTTCCAATTTTTTAATGGCTTGTGTAAGTATCCCGCAAGCAAAAGTTTTGCATGAGGGACTCTTTCGAGAACTTTTTTAAAAATTTTCAAAATTTCAAGTGTCCCTTTTTCTCTGGAAAGACCTCCCAAAAAAAGAATCTTAGGAACTTTTGGTGGTATTTTATGGTGCGCAAGAAATTGATCGCTATCACATGTTTGATTAAAATAATGTTCGCTTACTGCATTGTAGACAACATGGGTTTTGAGATTATTAATCCATGGAGTTGCATCGTGTTTGCAAATGGGAACAATAGCATGAGCGTAGTGCTTAACAATTTGTTGCACAATTTTTTTACGCATTCCCAAATATCCAGGAGCAAGAGGCTCACGGATATGCCACACGACAGGAATATTTTTTTTGTTTGCTGCAATTCCCCAGCCGAGCAATGAGCTTGTGTTTAAGTGTACTAAGTCGGGCTTAATTTCATCAAAAAGAGTGGGTGCAATTTGTAAAATAGTTTTAAAGGTATCTTTAATTGCACGTGCAAGATGATGAGCATGATACCAATTGAACGACCAAATTTTGGTATGAGCAAAGTCGTACACGTTGGCAGGTCCAAGCGTGGTGATCCCTTTTTCTTTAAACAGATCAATAACTTCAGACTGATGTAAAAAAAGAACAATAGGTTTGTACTTTGTTGTATCAAGCGATTCAACTAAATACAAAAGACTGAGTGGCGCACCACCCAGCCCTTTTCCATGATGAATAAAAAGGATCTTTTTCATGACAATATATCAGTAGCGTGCACGGTTATTGATTGTTGAGGCATGAAACAGTAACTTTTGTAGGCAATGGTACGCGCGTTTCATGTTCGTAAAAGTTTCTTCCAATGCATTGATAGTTTATTCCAGCCGCTGTCATTACTATTGGATTGTAACAATTACGTCCATCAAAAACGGTCTTCTCACTCAGCTGAGCAAATTGTGCCGGTTCATAGCGTGTAAATTCTTTCCATTCGGTAAGAATGATCAAGAAATCGACGGCACCAAGTATTTCTTCGGCAGTTCGTGTGTAATTGACAGCATCATTATTGAAGTGTGCTTTGATGTTAGGCATTGCTACCGGATCATAAGCATAAATTTTTGCACCCTGCTCAAGGAGCGCAGTAATCACGTCAAGTGACGGCGCACAACGAATGTCATCAGTTTCTGGCTTGAACGCAAGTCCCCAGATGCCGACTTTCTTTTGTGTGCCTGAGCCGTAATGAGCAAGAATGGTTTGAATAAATTTTTTACGCTGTAACTCATTGACCGCATCAACCTCTTTGACCAGAGACATTTCTAAACCATGTTCGGTTCCGGTATGAATAAGTGCTTTGACATCTTTAGGAAAGCAGCTGCCACCGTAGCCAATGCCCGCATTTAAGAAATGAGAACCAATACGGCGGTCCTTTGCCATGCCCTGCTTGATCTGATCAATATCGGCGCCTACTTTGTCGGCAAGCCATGCAATTTGATTCATAAAGCTGATGCGTGTTGCAAGCATAGCATTGGAGGCATATTTGGTGAGTTCTGCAGAAGGAATATTCATGCAAACAAGCTGTCCTTCATTATGGAGAAATGGCTTGTACAGCAATTCAAGAAGCCCTTTTGCTCGTTCAGATTCAACACCAATTACAACGCGATCGGGTTGTAAAAAGTCACTGAGTGCATCACCCTCTTTTAAAAATTCTGGGTTTGATGCGACATCAAAATTAAGCGATAGTCCCCGAGTTTCAAGTTCGTCGTGAATGATTTTTTTGACCTGCTGAGCGGTTCCAACTGGAACAGTTGATTTGTTGATAACAACACAATAGTCGGTGATGGTTCTTCCAATTTCATGCGCAACGTTCCAAACATACGAAAGGTCTGCCGCCCCGTCAGCAAGGGGTGGAGTGCCAACACATGAAAAAATAAGTTCCGGTTTGTACTGAAGTGCTGCTGAAATATTTTCAACAAATTGAAGCGTTTTTTCTTTGATTCCATTACTGACTAAAACATCAAGGCCCGGTTCGTAAAAGGGTATAGATCCTTGCAGTAGTTGATCGATTTTTGTCTGATTGTTTTCGACAACTATGACGCGATTGCCTTTTTGTGCAAAGCATGCGCCAGTTACCAAGCCGACATAACCGGCTCCAATGACAGCAATTGTTCTCACGTTCATCTCCTTTTTTGAATACATGGTGAGCTTGCGAATTATCATAGCATGCAATATCCGGTTGTTCTAGAAAGAAAATAGAGGGGGGTGTAAACAAAAGTGTCACCTCGAAAATAAATAAGACTTTTGTTCTCACCTAATAGAGGGCACGCTTTAGAATAGGATAAGCCACTTATTACTGTCACTGTTGCACGAAATTATGTTCAAGAAATGCTCCACGCTTCTTAGGAATAAGAGTCATTTGACAATAAATTATCAATTTGGCAATATATATAAAATGGTCACTTTGAAGTCGATAATCTATTAAAGAATTGGATTTTTCATGAAAAAAATTTTTATCCTTATTTTTTCTTTGCTCTATACGCTTCCTGTGTGGGCAGGCCTTGGTACAGAGCTTCGCGAAACGCTGGCCAACCTCGATTTGGCACAATCAGCAGATATTCAACTTGCTTCATGTCCTCTACCGGGTATGAATTTTTTTGCATCGCGTGAAATCGGTTTGAATAGTCAAGCATTTTCTGGCCAGTGCAAAAAATTGGCAACAACCAAAATAGCTTATGCTCAACAGCGTAAACAATTGAAAAAGCTTCAAAGAGCGTATAGATATTTTCCTGAATTATGTACCCTTACTCTTAGAAGCATTAATATTATTGAAAATGAAGATTTGAGTTTCAACCAAATAGAGAAATATAAGGTAAAGTTAGAGTCTGCAAATACGTCATTGAAAACCAAAGCTCTAATCACTGTTACCTTAGATGGTTGCGCTGTTATGTTTGAAAATAGTCAAGAAACTAGCCCGGGTGTCTTCTATTATACCCATCTTTCTGTAACATCAAAAAATCAATCAATTCCAAATGCGCTTGTTGAATTAAAAAATGGCAATATTCTTGTTGGTTGCACCAATGAAAGAATAATGCTTATAGATCCGCTTTCTTTGACAGATCTTAAGGATCTATCTTTTAGACAATTGCTCTTGCTCATCAAATTACTGAAGTGGGTTTCCGATAGAGAGATTTTTATGCATCCAGAGTGGTATGAAGTTTTTAAAACACTACCACAATATTGTCAAGATGACTTTCAGCATCAAATTAAGCTCATTAAAATTGATTCAGCGCTGGGTAAACGGAGGAAATTTAATCACTCTCAAGAAGACCAACAGCAAGCTCCTAGAAATGGGTATGCAGAATTTGATGAGGACCTTACTTAATACGAATCAGTACTAAAGCTTAATGCAAAATTATTTTCGCGCCGTAAGCTCTTTTTTATGCAGAGCTCACGGCGCTTCTTTTTTAAGTATCAACACATAATTCTTTTAGTGGCTCAAGGCACTTATCCCAAATTTACATTGGCTACCTATTTTTGTAAGCTTCTCTCAGTTTGAAAACACTCTATTTTTTTTACTCAAAAGGAGATCTTGTGAAAAAAAACCTCATTCTTGTTATTTCTCTATTTCATCTCTTTTTCTTAAACGCTGACGTTGAAGATCAATTTCGAGCAGCTGTTTATAGCGTTGATTTGACTCAACCAGCAGCTGAGCAGCTAGGACTATTTGAGCAAGAAGAATTTAGAAATTTTAAAAACCCCTGCCGTTACATTCCCTATTTTTATGCAACCCCAGGGTGGTGCTGCCCAGACCATTCAATAACTGAATTTGGTGAGAGCAAAAGCCAAGAGTTTTTAATAAATGAATACGGAAATAATCTTAAAGAAGTTCCAGACCAATTTACACTCGAAAGTACGATTCAGTGCTCTTATAATCCAGAGAATAATTCGTTTGATATAGTTTTGAAGATACAAAATACTCCAATCATGAAAAATCCTTTAGGTAAAGCAACCTTTCTAAGTGGCAAACCTACAGCATACTGTGAAACAGAAGATGGGATGCTTGTACTACGCTGGGCAGATGGAACAATATCCGTCTATGAATTTTTTAAACGAGCTTTATTCAACCAATTATCTCTTGATCAATTGATAGTTCTTGTCAATTTAAACAAAGTAAGACAAAAGTGTACCAAGACAAATTGGTCTTATGCTGCTATTCATCAAGATTGGTATGAAATTTTCCAAACAATACCAA
>CAYSDC010000014.1:6642-9466 GCA_964429765.1 uncultured Pseudomonadota bacterium | reverse complement strand
AAAAGCTGTTACGTTCATGTATAGTCCTCGAATTACTGTATCGCCACTTCCTTGATTTACATCGATGTAATACTTTTATAAACTTCAGGCACATGGTTAAGCTTTTTGAGTTTTAATAAAAAAGGAGTTCTTATGAAAAAAGCTTTAATTCTTGCAGTTTCTGTCTTTCATGTATTTTCTGTTTGGGCCGGTGCTGGTACACGTTTTCGAGAAGCGGTGCACAGCCTCGATTTGACTCAGCCTGCGGCGGATGAGCTGCAAAAAGTTGATTCCAAAGAATTTGAACAGCTTACAAATCCGTATCGCTATCTCCCTGAATTGGCAATTTTTCCAAGCGGCTATATGAATCATGATCAAGAAAAGTTTTCTCGAAATAGAACTCAAAAGGATTTAGCTCAAGCATGTGGTGAAATGTTTAAAGATGCCCCTCGTGAATTGAAGCTTAAGTGTGGGGGGCTTTGTACGTATGATGATAATCAAAATTTTTCTTTTGTAGTTAAAGGGAAATATACCAAGGCTGAATATAAGCACAATCCACATACCTTTAGTATGTCTGTGACTAAAAAATTACAAGCTTACGGAGAAACAGATGAAGGAATACTCTTCTTGATTCTTGCGGATGGTACAATAGAAGCTTATGAATTTTTCAACAGAACCATGTTTACTCAGTTGTCTCTGGCTCAATTGGTTGTGCTTGCTAATCTATATGATATCAGTGTATCTACCAAAAATGGTAAAGTTGCATGTATTCATCAAAGCTGGTATGAAGTTTATGAAACAATACCACAAGCAGTAAAAGATTTTATGTTTAAGGTTGGTACTTGCCCTCGTAATGATATTGAGGTGCTGTCGACTCATGGCATTCCACCTTTGGAGGATGCTTATGATGACGTACCTCCCCTAGAAAATGCACCGATGGAATTGGATAGTGCTAATAGCCAGGTACTTTTACAAAAAAATGTACCCCAAAAAGCATCTGTTCTAGGCTATCGTCGTAAAGGTAAAGATTGGAATCCAGAAGTGCCAAACTCTAAATTAGCAAAGACCTCATAACTAAGTTAAAGATAATAAGCTTCTTAAAAAACTCACATTAACCCCCCGAGCTTTGATATTCTTAAAGCTCGGGGGATTTTTGTTTTTAATAAAAAGGGTGGGGCTCTTATGAAGATTTTTTTTATTCTTGTTCTCTTTTTAGTTCAAAGTTTTTCTCTTTTTGCAGGGATGGGAGCTCGATTCAGAAACACTGTTTATAAAATGAATTTGACTCAGCCTGCAGTGGATCAACTTCAAGCATTTGAAAGCAAAAAATTCAGGCACCTAAAAAATGCTTATCGCTATCTGCCAGAACTGGCTGTTTATCCAAAGTATGACCAGACAGATTTTGGCAAAACTCAAACGCAACAGGACTTAATGAAAGAATATGGGGAAATACTTAAGAAAGCTCCTGAAGAATTGAAGCTTAGTTGCAGAGGTCGGTGCTCTTACAATCACGATGAATCTGATTTTTCTTATGTCATTAAAACGAGAAATAAAAGAGCTGATTGCTCACTTAACTTTAGCATTACAAGAAAAGGTCAATTAAAGGCCTACACTGAAACAGAAGATGGCATGATTGTTCTGCGTCTTCTTGATGATACGATAGAAGTCTATGAAAATTTTAACAGAAGTATTTTTAGTACATTGTCGCTGGCTCAATTAGTCATACTTGCCCATGTATATGCCATAAGTGAGTGCGTCCAAGGTGAACGATATGCTTTTATTCATTCAGACTGGTATAAAATTTATACAACAATACCTCAAGAAGTATTTACATTCATGTTCAATAACAAAATCAAAGTAGTCCAACTTGATTAAGAAATAGGCGAGTAAAGCTCTTGCACAATTGGCGCAGATAAAGTACTTTTAGAGCCCCAAAATAATAAATAATTAACGTTTGAGCTTTTACTAAAGGGATTTCTCAATGAAAATGACTTTCATTTTTCTGCTTTCGCTGTTCCAATTTGTTTCGGTTTTGGCAGATACCGGCTCTCAACTTCGAAAAATTGTTGATGGATTTGATCTTACGCAGCCTGCTAAAAAACAACTTGAACAGCCTAGTCTTGGAAAAATGAAAAAGCTTTCGCGTCCGTATAAATATTTTCCCGAACTTGCCATGCCACTTGTCATGAATAAAAAATGCCGTCTTAAAAAATTAGAAAATTCAGATAATGAATTGATGGAAGAATGGAAAAAGAGAAAGAAATTTTTTGATAAATTCTTTTTTACAAAAGCAGGAGGCATTTTTTCACAATCAGATATCGCACCGTATGTGCTTAAAAATACCTATGAGCTCATCAGCATCGATGGTACAACAAAAAAGGAATTCTGGCATATTCTTTTTGACAAAAAGCCTACCGCATATGTTGAGTTCAAAAACGGCAACATAGCCCTTTCTTTCAAGGAGGATAAAATCTTTATTATTGAAATGTTTCCCAAAAATGTACAAAAATTGTCCCGAGAACAAGCTATTCTGTTAACAAAACTATCTAAATTTTTACGACACAAACTTATTGAAATTCATTCCGACTGGTTTGAAATTTTGTTAACAATACCTAAAGAGCTGCTATTTAAAATGCATGAATGCCTGCCACAAATAATCGCTTCAAAATAAAATAGTGCTTCTGTTTAAAAAGACTTATCTCAGAACCAAGGGCTTTGATATCTTCGGAGCTCTTGGGATATTTTTTTATAATTCAAAAGAATGGGTAGCGATGAAATTTTTTTTGGCTTATGTTATTTGGCTGTTTCAAGCAGTTTCTCTTTTTGCTGGTGTTGGAGCAGAATT
>CAYSDC010000014.1:5317-6632 GCA_964429765.1 uncultured Pseudomonadota bacterium | reverse complement strand
ATTTCGAGAGGCAGTTTATAAAATTGACCTCACTCAGCCGTTAGGAACTCAACTTGAACAGGATGATCTAAAAAAGTTCGAAACTCTTGTAAATCCATATGTATATTTTTCTGAATGTGCGGTCTTTCCAATCCATTGGAAAAATCATGACCCAAAAAGCTTTGGAGCAAATCTATTGCAAGAAGATTTGCTAGAACAATATGGCAAGTTAATGCTTGATGAAACTCCTAAAACATTGACTCTTAAATCTGGTGGGCGATGTGCTTATAATTCTGAAAAGCGTATGTTTGATGTCTATTTAGGCATACATAAAAGAAAGACTAAAATAATGCCAGCTGCAGTTATACCACTGCTTAAAACGGTGGAAGCTTGTGCTGAAACAGATGATGGAATACTTGCAATATTGTACACGAATGGGGAAATGGAAGTATTTGAGCTTTTTAATCGAGAAATATTTAGTCAGTTGCTCTTAGAGCAATTGATAGTGCTTGTTAATCTATATGAAATAAGCGAGTCTCGATCCAAAGATGTACTGGATAGCAGAAACACTGTGCTCATCCACCCTGACTGGTATGAAATTTTCAAAACAATACCTGAAAAAGTTGTTCAACATATGTTTACTGATAGTCTTCACGTATCGACTGACCGACGACCTTTTAGTTTCGTAGTACGTGTTACCCAGTTAGAACCCTTAGAATCTCAAACACAAGAGCCAACAGCTGCTTTGGGCAAACACAAAAAAACTTGGGAAACGACTCAGCCAAATCCTAAGCGGCCCGTCTTCAGTGAGCCAAAAGATGCCTCATCTATTCCGATATTTTCATAAGATTGATGCATTTTTGCTTTGTAATAATTCAAAAGAACGAGCTCCTCTGGAGCAATTCCGCAAGAAGGCTGCAAAGAATACATGCATATTTGCCCAATTAATAGCATGCGCTTGTGCTTTTAAGGGCGGTGGAATAAAATAATGTCTCTCTTTTAAGATAAGAGAAAAAATAATGAATTATTCAGATTGAATTTAAATAAGAGCTGTGATGAGGAATGTTGTGATCAGATTAAGTATGAAAATTATACGTTTAACGTTGATGATAGTCTTTTTAGTGTTCGGTTGCGGGGCAGCGGTTCAATTAAGGGCAGAAGTAGATTCAATAATATCTTCATTTGAAGAAAAAGATTTAGAACTCTTTGGGTCGCTTAACGCTTCTCACGATGGGTTTTATCGCAAGCTTGATCGTACCTGTACTTCTGTTGGGAGGCAGCAGCTTCAGTTTCAGCTTGCACATCCAACAACAGATATTACACAGCTTGCTGCGCG
>CAYSDC010000014.1:0-5307 GCA_964429765.1 uncultured Pseudomonadota bacterium | reverse complement strand
AGTGGTTTTGCAATCATCCTCAAGAGCATCAACAGTTGTGTGCTGCCCTGAAAGATTTTGAACTTTTTTCCTATGGCTTTGCGGATCATGGGCAGATTGATACGTTAACTCAAGAAATTCTTAAGGGATTTTATTATCGTCTATCGTTTATTCAATCATTAAATAAAAGCCCGCTTGCGTTAGATATTCTTAATCTCATGCATGGAGCAACACTTTTAAGCCCCGTCGTTGAACATCTTATTTTGCATTTCGCCATTGAGTATATTCAAGAAAAAATTACAAAAAAGCCATGTGGTCATAATCATGGACACGGGCATGACAATCATGATCATCATCATGGACATGATCATCATATGTGTTTGGGCCATTTAGAGGCTGCTCCTAACGCCTCTCTTTTTATAAAAGGTTTATTTTTGGGTGTGCGGTTAGCTCATTTAGGGGTTCACCTTTTCAGTATCAAAGAGATGATCGAGCATATTGTAGCTCGCCTTAATGTCGTCAATTGTTTATATAAAAAAATATCCGCCTGTGCATACTCACTCGAGGCTTTACGCACTATTTATGAACTGGTTCAGGCTCATCCCGAGCTTGAGCAACAATGGTATGGTTTTGAAAAAATTCAAGAAATCTATGAAGGCCCTCAAGATAATGAGCTTGCCCAATTTATTAACCTGATTTCTGGTGGAAGCTTTTCAATTCATGATGAGCTTGGATATTTCTCATCGGTTGGTACAACACTGCGTGCGCACCAGCTTATGAGTACGGCGCTGAATCAAATAAAACCGGCTATTCAGTCGCTTGCACAGCTTGATGTTTACAGTTCGTGTGCAGCCCTTTATCAAGAGCTTGCTCCTCAAGGACAATGCTGCTTTGCCAATTTTATTGATCAGCAAGAGCCATATGTTAGCGTTGTGGATAGCTGGAATATGATGCTTGATACAACTACTGCTGTTCCTTGCTCAATCACATGTGGCCCCGCTGATACCATTTCTAAAATGATTTTAACCGGCCCGAACAAATCGGGTAAATCAACCTTCATGAAGGGGATTGCCCTTAACATTCTGATGGCACAAACATTGGGTATATGTTCAGCACGCAGCATGGTTATAAAGCCGTTCAGCCAGATTATTACGTATATCAACATTGCTGATGATATCGCTAACAATCAATCGAAGTTTGTTGCTGAAATTATGAGAGCGGATCAATGCATGAGTCGACTTAAATCGTTACAGCCAACGCAGTCTGCCTTTGTGCTTATTGATGACTCGTTATTTAGTGGTACAAATCCTGCGCTTGGGCAGAAAGCAGCGTATGAATTTATTGAACAATTTGCTCAGTTTGATAATGCTATCGCATTTGTTGCAACTCACTTGCCAGTTCTTACCACGCTTGAAACTCAGCATCCATCAATATTTAAGAACTATAAAATCAAACTTGATCGCGATGAACTGGGTTCTGTGAATAGCCTATTTACGCTTGAAGCAGGGATATCAGCAAGTAGCGATTCATTTATTTTGCTTGATCATTAAGACTGTAAGTTGATTATCTTTAAACAAGATAACCAACTTACGTTAAAATTTCATTTTTTGAGTAATGTGGATCATAAGTTGATGATAGCCGTTGATCATTACGCTGATTTCTTGAGCAATTTCTTCTCGGTACATGTGAGAAGTAAGATTTCTGTGATTAAGCATTTCAAGTGCTTTGCTTACTTCGGTCTCACTTAAAAGTCCACATTTTCCAGCAGCTCTGATAATATGCTTAGGACCCTTCATTTCAAGCTGTTCGCCGAGCACAATTTCTAAATAGTCTTTAATGTGCTTCCAAAAGGAATCAACACAATACTCAAATCGTTGGATAAGTGAATCTCTAAAACTTTTTATAATTTCGTCATAACCATAAAGTTCTGCAAGGTCTTCATCAAAAGACCTGAGTTGCATATGTTCTTTTTTTACAGAGGCTCGCTTAAAGAGCTCGATTGCTTTTTCAAGTGATTCAAGGGCTTGAGTAAGCTCTTGGTGTTTTACTTCAAGTTTTGCCATAAGATCATATCCTGCTTTATTTCATTTTTAAATGTCTCAGATACTGCATTAAGGTCAATAACATCAACAAAGACTGGAATAGTAGTTTCTTCTATTTCATCATTAATTTTGAAGAGTATTTTGAAATCTATTTTTTCTCCAGCATCAAGAGCGATATCTATATCGGCGCCTTCTTGGTGAGTTGCACGAGCTCGCGAACCAAAGAGATAGACCTGACAATTAGGGAGATGCTTATGAATGATTTCGAGTAATATATTTTTAAAAAGCATAACGGCTTGGTTGTTCACTTTAAAATTCCTAACGCTTAAAAGGTGATCAGGAAAATTCATAGAGTCATTGTATCATAATTTCTAAAATTGGTATTACGTTATAGGTTTTTTGAATGCGACCAGATAATGAGCTGTTAATTTGAGTTTACCTGTGAGAGACGCTCTATTTTGACGATTTAATGAAAACTTAAGAGCTTTTAGATTTAAAGAATTTATTTAGGTATAAGAACATAAATTTAAATTCAATAAAACAATACTCATATTAGTAGAGCTGTGTTATATTGTGCGACCAAAATAAAAAATTAATATCACGCTGTGAGGTAATTATATGAACAAGGTGCTCGTTTTTTTTATTATAGCAATTGCACAGCCATTTTTTTCTGAGAATTTAGATGCGATGAAGGATAGTTCTATTACCCATAATTATCCTACTCGTTCCAAATTTAAAAAAAATCCACCCAAGAAAAGTGTTAAACCAAAAAAAGCCCCTGCAAGAAGAAAAAGAAAAAAAACGAATAAAACAAATAAGAAAAAAGTTGTTCAGAAGATTGGTGATGAAAAAGAAGATACGCGAAGAGGGCGGTCAAACAAGAGCGAGATCTTTGAGCTGTTTTGCTGGTGTTGGGTTTTAGATTGTGAAGAAAAATTTCAGGATATCTATGAACTTAAGCGGCATTTAAAAAACGATCACGCCGTTTGTTTAACGTGTGTTAGAAAAGATGCACTTGTTAAAGAAATTAATGAACATAGAAATAGCTCAGCTCATCAAGAAGAGCTGAAGCGATATATTGATCTTCCCGATGATCAAGAAAAAAAAATTAACCATACATGTATATTTGATGGAAAGTTAGTTTGTGTTATGTGTGCGATGAGCTATTGCTTTGATAACAAAAATGTTTTTAAAGACCATGTAAAGAGTGGGCATAACAAAAAGAACGGCTGTTTTACGCTTGAACACAATTCTGATAGCAAAGATGATTGCGCTGAACTCTGCTGTGATGAAGCTGGCTCTCATGGTAGTCCCATAGTAGTTGATTGTTCAGATCAAGAAGAAGAATCTGATTGTTGGAATCAAGAAACTCCAGTTCTTACAGAAGATAGTAGTATTGCAGTACTCCACACAGGCAGTGATTATGAGTTTGATTCAACTGATTCCAGTGATTATGAAGATGATATTGAAAATCAAATATTTCTCAGCTGCTGGCTAGAAAAGTGTGATACTAGGCTGAGCGAGAAGAAATACTGTTGTGAGGTGCTTGAAAATCAAGCGGCAGCAATTCAACATTTTCAAGACATGCATAATATTTGTTGTGAGTGCATGCAGAAAAAAGCCTTTTTTAAATCATTGGAAACAATAGACAGAGGTATTGAAGGGCTTATTGCACATCAGGATCGTCTTCATAAGGGCGAAGTGCCCAGGGCATCTAAGTGTCTGATTTTTGGGCATAAAAAAGTTTGTAAGCTCTGTCTCATTGAACATTGCCAATACAAATCACAAAAAGAGCTTGAACAACATATGCAGCGAAATCACCAAAAAAATAAGTATTGAGTTCTGTATTTATTAACAGAGTACATTTTTTATTGCTTCAAAAAATCGTCGAGCTTGTGTTAATTTAATTTTTAAATAAAAATATTTTTGGGATATTTATATGAATAAGCTGCTCCTTCTTTTAATAATGATAGCGATACAGTCATTTTTTCCAAATGAATTGAATGCCACCAGGCGGTTTAGTCAGCGACTTGCTAGTAAAAATTATACGAAGAGATTATGTAATTGCTGCGATGAACTGCCTTCTTCAAGTAAAGAAAATCCTGATGAATATAATCAACAATACACAAGCGAAAGTGAAAGCGAAGCTGAAGAAAGTGATTGCGAAAAGAAGGATAATAAAGCAAAAAAAAATTTAGTATGTCCATTTAATGGGCTGTGTAAACGTGCTGATTCACAAAAACCTTTTCAAACTCTATTAACGTTACATATGCACATTGTCAGTGTTCATGTTGAATGTCCGTACGGTGAATCTTTTAAATCCTGTGACCGCTGGAATGAGATAAAAAAAGAAGTTATAAAAGCATTCGAGTATGAAGTCGATCTTTCCAATATGGGTGCTTTGCAAATACACAAAACTCTAAAGCAAGAGCTTAGGGTACCTTTGCGCGATCATGTGCAAGAGTGTCATATGGGTTTTTGTCGCGATGGCCGTTGTAGCTACATCGAAGCATGCACTCAATGCAAAAAAATAATTACGCTTGCTCGTACAGTTATGAAAGATCATTCTTGTGCTGACTCTTCTGAAAACAAAAAAAAACAGATCAAAAAAGATGATTCAAATAGTGATACTCCATCCGATTGCGGAGAAACTGATCTGGACTATGATTTAACCGATGTCGAGTTGAATGATTGTCATTATGATGATTTAGATGAAGAGCCCCTTGATTGGAATAGTGAAACTTCAGAGCTTAGTGACGATAGTATTATCAGGGTGATTCACATAAATACTGACGAAAGCTCTACGGATTTCAGTTTTTCTGACGCGAGCCAGAAGAATGAATTTTTCAGTTGTTGGTTGCAAAATTGTGATATTGCGCCAAAGAAATTTGAATCAATAAAGGCTTGGCGTGCAAGAAAGCATTGTTGTGCAGTACTTTCAGATCATGCTGCGGCAGTTAAACACTTGCAGGAAAAACATAATATTTGTTTTGAATGTATGGAGAACAAAGCTTTTTTTCCCAGTGTTGAAAAGCTTATTGAGCATGAAAATAGCTCTCACTCCCAAGAAGTAGCTCGGACATCTAAGTCTCTGATGTATGGTGAAAAAGCGGTTTGTTTGTTATGCGTTACTGAGCATTGTCAGTACGCAACAGCAGAAGATCTTGAGCTGCATAAGGAGCAAAAGCATCCAAGATGTTTGAGTGATTCTGAGTTTTCAGATGAATTTAATTTCAGTTGTTGGTTGCAAAATTGTGATATTGCGCCAAAGAAATTTGAATCAATA
>CAYSDC010000013.1:27307-28243 GCA_964429765.1 uncultured Pseudomonadota bacterium | reverse complement strand
GAAAAGTTGGGCTAAGTCTTTGCTTAGTCAACCTTTAATCTGATCAAATGAAAATGCTTGTGCTTGAGCGTAGACAATCAGGACCGATTCAACCGGATGAAGGTATAGTTTGCTCTCATAAAAAATGGCTTTAACCCGCCGTCTAAAACGATTGCGAAGACATGCATTGCCAAATTTTTTTGGGATAACAACCAAAAGCTTACCATGAACGAGATGAGAAGAATCTTGCAGATCTGTTTGAGATAAAGTAAGGAGAGAAAGCGGGGCTTGTAATAATTTAAGCCCCAAACTTTTTTTCTTGAGCTTTGCCTTGCTAAAAAGATGAGCTACTTCTGATCGTGAAAAATTGAATAATGCAGAAATGCGTACCATCATAAGCAAATACAAATAAACGTCGGCTTAGACAGCCAAGCGTGTACGGCCTTTTGCTCGTCGACGATTGATAATTTTGCGCCCATCACTCGTTTTCATACGTTTTCTAAAGCCGTGCTTTTTTTTACGTTAGAAAATATCAACATGGTTTTTACTAGCGTGTCAACATAAGAATGATATGGTTTAATGTTTTTTCACGCATAATGGTTTGCTCAAGAATACCAGTGCTTACAGGTCTATTTGCTTCATCGATCTGTTCAAGAAGCGGCTTAAAATAAATAAATTCACGTAATCGTTTGTTGTTAAAAAGATGGAGATATTGTTGCATGTCTTTCATATCGCATCGAACATTTTCTTGTGTTGCAATTTGATCAATGATGATCTCTTCTTTGAGTTGTTTTTCAGCCAGGAGTTCAACTTGTTGAAGAAAATCTTTTTGAGATTTATATACTTGATAGTCGGTTTGTCGCATAAGAACTAAAAGGATATCTTCTTGTCGTCTGAGTACCAAATGTTTAGGAACTTCAAAGCGGTGTTTAGCTAAGAAAAGATGAAATATTTCTT
>CAYSDC010000013.1:25981-27297 GCA_964429765.1 uncultured Pseudomonadota bacterium | reverse complement strand
GTCAGACTTATAATCAAATAACGGTACTACCCATTGTGAGATGTCATTTCGATAAGAAAAAACCTCCATCAGCTTATTGTGTATATCTAATTTATTTTTAAGCTTGAACATGCCTTTGAAGTGATCAAGAGACAAGTGTGTTCCCTTTGTAATTGCTTTGATAGTAATACGGAAATTAAACTGTTTAGGATTATAATTATCAGTATTTGTATCGTCTAGATCAAAAGTATTGGTTGTAAATGATTCGCCCACACTTTTTCCGAGAAAGAGAAATGAAAATTGGTTAGGAATATCTTTTGTTTTAATTTTGACCCAAAAATCTGAAAGTTCCTCAAATATAGGATTATTGAGTCGATCAAGAGCCAGTGCATTAAAAAGAACCCAATCAGTATCGTCAATGATATTTGAATTTTGTTTTTTTGTTGCCGCAATTTCACTCTCTAAAAAATGAATAACCTGTTTATCTAAGTCTTTATATTTTTTGCGCTTAGGAGATTTAAAAGAGAAGTGTTTCCATTCTTTTAATTCAATTGGATCAGCAATTGAAAGATCAAAATGGTACGACAATGCTCCCGTTGCATCTTCATCAATGGACATTAAGCGAGGATAATTTGCGTATGGAATTTTATATTCAACGGCTTTGTGTAATAAAAAATCGATAACAGTGTGGCGAAAAAGAAAACTGTTTACTTTTTTGGCAATTTCTGTTTTGTAGTGTTCTTGGATATATTCCGATGGAATCAGGCTTGTAGAAAAACCTTCAAGTGAGCCCTGTGTAAATAAGTCAACTGTCTGAGCATAAGCCTTTTTTGCCACATGGCTTCCAACTTGAATCATGATTTTTATTAAGTGAGATGATGTTGGAACATGTGAAAATGAAAGGTGGTTATGAATTAAACTTCCGGGTTTGCACGAGTCTGGACTCTTGGGTGTACTTTGATTTTCATCAGATAAAATCGCCTCTGGAATGGCGGCATTTGAAAATGTATCAACCATGGCATCTCCTTTTTTTGTCCGAGTTTTCATTCATATTGCCTCGGGGAACATCGATGATAGGTATGAAAAATTCAGTATAAAAAAATGAACATACATGACGTCAAGTTTTGTTATGTATAGAGAGTATGAGGTGCTGTGGAGGTAAGTAAGTAATGGGAATGTGAAAGAAATCCGTCTTTGCATAAAACTACGACGTAACATCTCGCCACAGGCCCTTGGGGCGACGGCGGATGGTGCAAGAGGGGGGACTCGAACCCCCATCCTCTTTCGAGGGCTGGCTCCTAAGGCCAGTGCGTCTACCAATTTCGCCACTCTTGCGT
>CAYSDC010000013.1:24160-25938 GCA_964429765.1 uncultured Pseudomonadota bacterium | reverse complement strand
ATAATTCAATGGGCATAGAAGAGGTGTTCATGATGGTGGGTTGCCAGGGACTCGAACCCTGAACCTGCAGATTAAGAGTCTGTTGCTCTACCAATTGAGCTAGCAACCCCTTCAAATATTGTTCAATGATATCTTAAAGTATGCCAATGCATCTGTCTAGTACCTGATTCTAGATTTTTTATTGAATTTCAATTTTAAATCTGTTTTTTTCTCTTTTGATTATGGTAGACTACAGCAAGAAAAACAGCAGTGTATGAGGATTTTCAAATGAGTATTATGAAGCTCGATGAGCCCATTGAACTTTTAAGTTTACAAGAAACACCAGAGGACAGGCTTAATGTCTTTGAACCAAGTTCATTTGATGAATACCTTGGGCAAACTCAAATTAAAGAAAAACTAAAGGTATTTGTAGCAGCTGCAAAGATGCGCAATGAACCATTAGATCATCTCCTACTTTTTGGTCCACCAGGGCTTGGAAAGACAACGCTTGCAAAAGTTATGGGCAGAGAACTTAATGCCCCTGTAAAAATTACCAGTGCGCCGGTGCTTGAACGAATGGGCGATTTAGTTGCTATTCTTTCAGGTCTAGCACCATGTGAAATCCTATTTATTGATGAAATTCATCGCCTTCCAAAAAATGTCGAAGAAGTTCTTTATACCGCCATGGAAAATTTTTGTGTTGATGTCATTATTGGACAAGGAGCTGGGGCGAAATCAATCCGTTTGCCGCTGAACCCCTTTACACTTATTGGGGCAACAACCAAAACATCACTTATCTCTGGGCCATTACAGACACGTTTTGGGATTGTTGAGCGGCTCAACTTTTATGAGCACCATGAGCTTGCTGCAATTGTTAAGCAGAATGCTCAATTCTTGGGACTTCCTATTCTTCCTGAAGCGACGCAAACTATTGGCCAGCGTGCACGCGGTACTCCCCGTATTGTAAAACGAATTTTGCGTCGTGTGCGTGATTTTGCGCAAGTGCATAAGCATAATATTGTTGATGTTGCCGTTGTAGATCAAGCGCTCAAATTTTTAGGCATTGATGAAGATGGGCTTAACCAGCTCGATCGTATGGTCTTGATCCACTTGATTAAGGATTTTGATGGTGGGCCGGTAGGTATTGAAACGCTTGCAGCCATGACAGGTGAGGACAAAGAAACTCTTGAAGATGTTTGTGAGCCTTATTTGTTACGTCAGGGATTACTGCAAAAAACATCACGAGGTCGAGTTATTCCACCAAAAAAAATTCCCTCATTGCGCCGAAAATTGTTTGGACAAGAGGGAATTTGTCAGAATGATTTGTTCGATTAATTTAGATTAACTTTATTTTTCTTGTTTAATTCATCTGAGTAATCATGCTGTTGTTGGATAATCTTGTGTTTATTGCGCACAGCGATTTGTATTGCTTTTATGATGGTCTTTCTGGCTTTTTTTACCATATTATACATATAGTCAAATGCCGTATGAAATTCTTCGTGTTCATAAATCATTTTTGTTGTTCCAAAGCTTGGCATAAAGGGGATGTAGACAATTACCGGTACTTCAGGATCATGAGCATCATAAAATAAACTAACTTCAGGGGCTTCTCCTTCAGGGATGCTTGGAAATTTATATCCTTTACGATGAGCATATTCTTCAGCTTTTTTTAAAGGGCCAAATGTTTTTTTTGCATTACAAACTAAATAAAGGTTAACGTTTCGTCTGAGCAATGGAGGAAATGGTAAATTAAATGCAAATGCACCATCCATAAGAGTTAATTTTTTTGACGTAGCAAA
>CAYSDC010000013.1:19857-24150 GCA_964429765.1 uncultured Pseudomonadota bacterium | reverse complement strand
CAGGAGAAAGTCGTAATGTATCAATAACTTTTTTTTGTTTGGTTGATTCTATAAGTTTTTTTATATCGCTTACTACCGTTTTATTAATAAGCAGAGCAATGCTTTTTTTGATGCCATTTTTTTCTGTTATCTTCGTTATTTCCTTTTCGACAATTGGAAGTGCTTTAATCAATACATCACGCGCATTTGCTGCATATGCTGACCCAAAAAGTCCAAGCATGAAGCCAAGTGTTTGTTCTGGAGATGGATCTGTTGTTACTCCATTATTAAACTTTTTACCAAACGCTTCGGTTGGAATCCAGCTATTTAAAAAATCTGATCCAATCTCAAACGGTGAATATTCCATCCATTCATACGGTGTAACTTCTGCAATTGAAGAGGTAAACAGGGGAAAGGGATATTTGCCGCTCTTTGCAGAGCTTTGCAGGGATGAGAGGTGAATTTTTTGGTTGTCTTGATTGAGATCATTAAAAAAACCATCAGCTAAAAATCCACCCCAAAAATCGCATGCAGAAATTGATTGCCCTGCAGCAAATTTTCGTATAATTGCTTTTGCAATGGCTTTATGATCCATTGTCAGTAGGGTTGTTTCAACCTCATGTCTGTAAAAAATATTTTTCATTTCACTCAATGGTTTGTCGTGTGCAAGCAATGAGGCTAATGCCCATGTTGATCCTGAAAGTGTTGCCATATGAGAGCATGCGGGTAAGATATTAAGTTCTTCAAGTGCTGTTAGATAAGCTAAAAAAACAATCATTGCTCGATCGCCTCCGCCGCTTGCAGCAATTGCAATGCGAGGAATTTCTTGATCACTTAAAGGCCTACTTAAAACTGATTCAAGTGTTTTTTTAATAGTAGGTTTTCGCTTGAAAAGAATTTCTTTCTCAGCAGAGCCGAATGCTGCTCCTTGGTGGACTGAAATTGAATTGATAGCTTTTGGGTTAAGCGATAGAGCTTTCCAAAGAGTTTTACGCACGAGTTTTAGTGGTTTTTTTGAAAAAGTTTTTTGTTTAAGCATCTGATTAGAGAGCTTGATTGCGCATTGATGTAAAAGTTTTTGTTGATATTCACTATCTGGCTGATAAGCATTTGGCTCTTGGGCGTAAATTCCTGCATATGTGATAAATACAAAAATAGTAATAATATGCTGTAACTTAAAATTTTTAGACATATTCTATCTCGTTTTTAATAAGATTTGTCTGTTTTACTGTACGAATTAATTTTTTTCAAATTATCGATTGCAATGGTTATGCCACGCAAAATTGTGTCATAAGATGATCCAACAGCGTCTTTAGACGAACGGCAGAGTTCATTAAACTCGTCATTAGTGTAAGAAAATTTGAATGTTGAAAATTGTACTTGATTTGGAAAGTAGATAATAACTGGAACTTCAGGGTCTTGTGTGTCATAGAATAGTGATACTTTGTCAGTTCCGATGGAGGTATAGTCAATGAGTGGAAATTTAAAGTTGTTATCGTTTGCATATTGTTGTGCTCTTCGTAATGTATGAGTCTTATTATTTGTGACAGATCCTGATGCATCGCATATCAAGTAGACATTAACGTTACGCCGTAAAAATGGAACTACTCCAAGATTGACATCAACACCTGGGTCAAAAAACGCAAGGTATTCCTGTTGAGCATGAATATTTCCAGGAATGTTTTTCATAAAATTGAATGTGGTTGGTGCTGGTATTTGTATTTCTCCAATATCGCTGAACAGTTCCTGCATGTTAATACATTTTTTTCCTAGGAGAAGGTTGATTCGATCAAAAAAGAGGCTTATAACGTCTTTAAGGTTACTAGCAAATGCTGAGCTGCTTAATCCCAAAATATAACCAAGCGTTTGCTCTGGAGCTGTATCAGTTGAAACGCCTTGATTAAATTTTTTCCCAAATGCAGAAGCTGGAATCCAACTTTCAGATTTTACGCTTCCCACTTCAAAAGGGCTGAACTCAAACCATTCATATGGAGTTGTTTGATCAAGGATTGCTGTAAAAATTGGAAACGGGTACATTCCAGATTTAATTTTTGATGTTAAAGAAGAAAATGGTATTTGGTGTCCTTCTCCTGGAAGTTCTGCCAAAAGAACTTCAGCAAGCAAGCAGCCCCATACATCAGATTCATTGACTGGCTGACCATAGTTAATTTTAGAATAAAGCTGTTGTGCAATGGCAACCAAGTTAGGGCTTTTGAGCATTAAATCTGTTGCTACTTGATTGCGTAAAAACTCTTTGAGCTCTGAGAGTGAGTAAGACTGAGCAAGCCACGAGCCCATACACCAACCAGATCCAGATACTGTTGCCATGTATGTTGAGGTATCTAAGAAATTAGATTTTTCAAGGCCTATTAAAAAGCCAAGCGTGCTAATCATTGCTCGATAGCCACCACCTCCGCCAACAATCCCAATGATAGGAACCTCGTTTGCTTGTAAGGTTTGATTAAGCTTTGATTCAAGTATTGTTTTTGCTTGTTGAGTTCTTAATTTTACAACATCTTTTTCAGCATTGCATAGGTCTGTGCTTTGTCTGACTTTAACCGTTATATTAGCTGGTTTTTGAATTGCGCCATAAGTTTCAAGAACATGATCTTTTGTGGGTGCTTCGCTCTGAGCAAGACCTGCTGAAAAGTTAAATAAAGCAATAAGAAAAAATGAATATGAATGTTTGTATATAAAATTATAGTTACAATTCATAAGCATTCCTTCATTTAAAAATCAACATACAAATTCTTTATAAAGATATAAGAAGGAACTCTATTATTTTACAAGGATTAAAAAAATTGATTGAAACAAGAGGTTTTTCAGTATGGATTGATTTTTAGATCATTTGTACGTTCAATTATTTTTAGTGGCAATTGAGATACTGGATGATTTGATCTTAAATATATTATGATACATGGACTTATAAACGAAGTTTCAGCTTAATGGCGGGATATGAGCATAACGTCTTAAAGCATATTTTTTTGTAACACTTGATTCTTCAAGATGTTTTTGCAACGATTGGTACCATAGGTTTGGAGAAAAAGGAAGAGCACGTCGATAACATTTACAAAAAATTCAAACTTAAAAAAAGTAGTTGAGTTAAGGTTTTTATGTAAAACAACTGCCAGAAAGAGGGTATAATGAAGAGACTAAGATCGCTGGGCAATTCTGTGTTGCTGATAGCTTCGGTTATGTTTTTGAGTGTCATTCCAGACGCTTCTGGAACGATTAACTTTCATAATCGTAGTTCAATGATTGCAATGAAACCAACCAACTCAGTATTGAGAGTGAACACCGCCTCTAAGATAATTGGATGGAATCTTGAATCAATCGTTAGAGATTTTGGAAATAATGCTTCTACAAGTTGGGTTGAAACCTATACTGATGGTGTAGTTGTGAGTACCGTGGGAGGTTCTGCTCGAACGAATCTTCTCTATGCAACAAGTAACGCTGTTAATGCAGGCGGCGGTGGCCTTACTGTGGCAACAAGTAATGCACTTCTTGCTTTAATTAGAGATGAAAGTAATACGCTCTTGTACCTGAATAATAATAATAGCAATGCAATTATTGCTAATGCGGTATGCTGTCGAGTAAACAGCAATGCGCTACTGTACCTTAATAAGAATACGAGTAATACAGAATTGAGATTATTTAAGAACAATTCAGATGCGATTATATCCAATGCGGTATGTTGTCGAGTAAATAGTAATGCGCTCTTGTATCTTGTTAAGAATCTGAGTAATACACAACTGAGATTATTTCAAAATAATAGCCAAGAGATTGTTGTTTTGAGTACTTTCTTTGGTGGGAACCTCATTATCGGCGGTCCAACATTTACCATGACGCGTCAAGTCTTCGTTTCAGTTGACTCTACAGTTACTGTAACAGGCAACACTACATTATTTGGTAATGGACATGCTTTCGATTTTGCAAAAGATGGTGGAAATTTCTCTATTGATGCTGGCAAAAGTCTTCTTTTAACCAATGTGGTACTAAGAAACTTTGCTGCGGATTCAATCACTCTTGGTGCAGGTGCATCAGTTACTTTTGGAGAAGGAACGTGTATTGAACTTGAAAGCATGCAAGGTCTTACTACAAATATGACCTTTTCTGGTAGCACCTTGATTCAAGGATTTGGTAATAAGATTATGATGAATGATGCGGTGATTAGTGTCCTTGCAGGTGGTCGTTTAACATTACAGGATCTATTTATTGATGGCCTTAAGAGTAATAACATTCAAGGCCAGACTGCAAGTTCATCGGTTAAGTTTAAGAATGTTATTATGTGTCTATCTAGTGACTTTACTTTTG
>CAYSDC010000013.1:15781-19847 GCA_964429765.1 uncultured Pseudomonadota bacterium | reverse complement strand
ATACAGGTCGCATTCTTTTTGAAATGGATGTTCGTCTTGTTGGAACAAATACCTTTAATTATCGGCCAACAAATGTTGACTCTAAGATTTTGGAATGTTCTCGTTTATTTGTTGATACAGGTGTAACGATAAACTATTCACCAGCTACTGCGAACAGAGACTTGCTTGGTATGGCTGATCAGTCATCGGTTTTATACCTCAACGGTTGTACAGTAAGATCAACGACCACAGGTATGCGTCTAACAAATGGTAAGTTAGTTGTTGATCATAAAAACCAGTTCTTTAACACGGGTGCAACAAGTCCATCACAGGCGATTGCATTTGGAAATGGAACTGCAGCTAATGATCTGAGCATAGAAATGATGCCTGGTGGAAAAATTCAGTTGCAATCTGGTCAATTGGCGTATCAAAACACCAATTAATAAAAAAGAATAAAGTGAGCATGTATTTAAATATCATTCAAAGAGCTGGGGCTTTTGCCCTAGCTCTTTGCCTCTTGGGACAGATTATTCAAGCAACAAGTATTGATGCTACGTCATCGATTGTCTTCAAAGAAGATCACTGTGTTCTTTATCATGAGGACATTGTGCGAGGTTTTGCTCGACTTGATAAAGGGTTTACAATCTTGCCTGGTCAAACGGCTTCGTTTGATACATTGATATCCGTTTCTGGTGATATTGATTTGCGTACTTATGGGCAATTACAACTCATTGGAGATTTGATATTTGATGCAGGGACTACTGTAACTAATGCTGGTTGCATAAAGGGACGTGGGCATTCCATAAGACTCAGAGGAAATTTGGAATTTCCAGCATCAGGTACCATTCGAATTACCGGTGATACTATTATTGATGGTATGGGAAATACGCTTACGCTTGCAGAACATGCTCAGATACTTGTTGATAACAATGTAACGTTAACTTTGCGTAACATGACCATAAGAAATACTCGCAACAATTTGTTTATGCCATGGATTAAATTAGCAACACCAAGCAGTAAGCTGGCACTTGATGACGTTGAGTTTACTCTGAATGGTGACTTTGATTTTAAGCAAGGGCAGCTTTACATTCATAATGATGTTGCAATAACCGGTTCGCATGCTTTTATTTATCATTCAGCACAATCAAGTTTTGTTGCTCCCTTAAGTACTTGGTACTTCGATTTGAATACTACCTTTTCATTTGCCCCATCGCATACAGCAGTATCAAATTTAGTTATATTGCAAAGTGCTTCTTCAACCTTTGAATTCTGTGGTTGCTCTATTGCAATACCCGGAGAATATCTTCAATTCGAAACGGGTAAACTAGTTTTAAGTGATGAGCTTTGTGTGCATCGCTGTGCTGCGCAGTCACTTTCAACTTTAACGACCCTAACAAGTATAGATTATGGAAATAATGGGGTGGTTAATGCGGCAGTACTGAGTCCTAATGGTAAGTTTTTAGCGGTTGCCGGTTCTTCTGCTGGAAATGGTGCTGGTGGATTTACAAATACTGATAATATTCGTATATATCAATTTGATGAAACTCAGCTTACACCCTTAACAAGTAAAAGCTATGGTACTACGATTGCAACACTTTCGTGGAGCCCGGACGGAAAATTTTTGGCTGTTGGTGGAAATGATCCAGTAAATGGGTTTGGAGATTTTAATGATACCAATGAGCTAAGAGTTTATAGTTTTGATGGTTTTACCTTGACGGCGGTAACAAGCAAAGATTTTGGTGCACAAATTTCAACATTGGATTGGAGTCCAGATGGTAAATTCTTGGCAATTGGTGGTATTGGTCCTGTCAATGGCGCGGGTGATTTTAGTGATACCAATGAGTTAAGAATTTATAGTTTTGATGGTTCTATATTGACTGCTTTGACAAGTAAAGATTATGGTTCTGAAATTATGAACTTAGTTTGGCATGCAAGTGGAAAATATATTGCTTTGAGTGGAGTGAGTCCCATTAATGGGGCTGGTGGATTTGCAAATACTCATGAAGTTCGCCTGTATAGGTTTGATGGCTCTACACTGACTTCTCTGACAAGTGTTGATTATGGCAGCTATGTTAAGGGATTAGCTTGGAGTCCAGATGGAACTGTTTTATCGGTTGGTGGAAGTGGTCCAGTTAATGGAGCTGGTGGTTTTAGTAACAATCATGAGTTGCGGTTGTATACGTTTGATGGCTCGACGCTGACTCCGTTAACAAGTCAAGATTATGGTAGTTGGGTTAGTGTAATGGCCTGGCACCCAAATGGTAAAATTTTGGCTATTACAGGATCTGGAGCGTCAAGTGTTGGCGGATTTTCTAATACTGATGGGACACGACTGTATAATTTTGATGGCTCAACGTTGACCGCAATAACCAGCAGAGCATATGGAAGCACAGGATATTCTCTTGCGTGGAATCCTAGTGGTACGATACTCGTTATTGGAGGTTATTTACCCATTAACGGTGCTGGTGATTTTAATAACACCAATGAGGTTCGATTATATCAAGCAGAATTTTATAACAGTTATTTACCGTCTCTTTGCAATCATAAGACACAACATGGAACTATCTGTTCTGGTAGAATTTTATAAGAATAATTGAGACTAATAACAAAAATAATATGGGGCGTTAAGTTCACTTAACGCCCCATATTATTTTTATAACTCAGATGCCAAGAATTGGTTTATTGTGTAACCAAATTGTGGAGTTTCTTGTTTGTTATCAAATTGATCAATAACTTTTCCTTGATCAATTAAATATGCTCGATCAAGAATATTGCGAACAAATTCCATATCATGACTTGAAATAACAACTGCAAGCCCTTGTTAAGCAAGCTGTTGTAAAAGTCTTTGCAATGCACGTGTACTTGCGGGGTCTAGTGCTGATGTTGGCTCATCAAGGAGCAGAACCTGTGGCTCAAGACAGAGCGCTCGCGCGATAGCAACACGCTGTTGTTGTCCTCCAGAAAGTTGCGATGGATAGCGATGTGCAAACGCTTCCATTTCAACCAGCTTCAAATGATGCAAGGCGCGTGTTTGAGCATCATCAGAAAACATGTTGCTGTTGACCATGAGCGGCTGCATACAATTTTGAAGCACGGTAAGATGAGGGAATAGGTTGAACTGTTGAAAGACAATTCCCACAAGGCGCGCTCGTTCAGGTGCACTGAGCAATGCAAGCTCTTTTCCGTTAATTCTGATGCTTCCTGCTATAGGCTTTTCAAGTCCCGCAATACAACGCAAGAGTGATGTTTTTCCTGCACCACTTTTTCCAAGCAAAACGGTAATTCGTCCAATAGGAAACGAGACCGAAATGTCACTCAAAATTAAAGATTCTTTTCGTGAATAACGTAATGAAAGATTATGAGCGATGACCATGGCGAACCCTTCGTTCAAGATATCTGCCTGTCCATGAAGCACATGTCGTAAGCAGCAAATATAACAGTGCAAGTACAGCGTACGTTGGAAGTGGGTTCATTTCTCGTGCAATAATATTTGCACCCACTTTTGTTAACTCGAGTGTTCCTATTTGTGAAATAATTGAAGTACTCAAGATGACTGAAATGAATTCGTTAAAAAGCGTTGGCATTGTGTGCGTGAGCATTTGAGGAATAATAATGTGCTTAATTGCTGCATACGTACTGTATCCCAGTGCTGCGCTTGCTTCCCATTGTCCTGCTGGTAGTGCATTGATGCCGGCGCGAACAATTTCTGCAACATAGCCCGTTGAGCAATTACCCAGGGCAAGAGCTCCTGCACTAAATGGTGATAGTTCAATCCCAAGTAAATCGGGCAGCACAAAGTAAACCATTAAGAGTTGAACAAAAAAAGGAATTCCTCGTACGCAAAAAACATACAAATCAAGGAGATGCGCAAGGCCGGGTATGCGCATTTTGTGTGAGCATGCAATGCCAATAACCATCCCGCATGAAAGCCCAATGGTGATTGAGCAGAGCGAGAGTAAAACGGTTGTCCAGAACCCTTGCAGGAGCAAAGGTCCAGATGTCATAATCAGTTGAACTATTGAATTAGTCATGATTGCCTCCATTCAGATGCCACTGTTCTTCTAAGCGAGCAATAGTTCCATTATTT
>CAYSDC010000013.1:11119-15771 GCA_964429765.1 uncultured Pseudomonadota bacterium | reverse complement strand
ATTTCTGAGTACATGCATTGCTTGTTCAATAGTTTGGGCAAGCTGCGTGTTAGATTTGTGGAGCGCAATGCCATGGCCAAGCGACTCGAAGTTTCCGATTGGAACATTGATAACGTGGAATTGAGCAAAGCGCTTGACGTAGGTTTCAATTGCTTCATCAAAAAGTGCTGCATCAACTTTTCCGTACTGAAGTTCAAGTACAATGTCAGCATAGGAGTTTATTGCTTTGGTCGTAACAAAATCGAATTGTTGAGCAAATTGTTCTTGCAAGGTTCCAGGGAGTACCGCAATAGTCAGGTGATGACCACGCAGATCTTCCATATTATTTATAGATGTAGGTGCTTGGTTCCAAAAAACAAGAGGGAAGCTTTTAACACCAGTTCCTTGGTAATGAACCATGTTAAAGCGTTCCAAGCGAGCTGTAGTGATGCTAAAACCACACATGAGGGCATCAATTTTTTGACGATCAAGTGCAATTAAAAGTTCTGCCATTCCCATGTCGATGATCTGAACTTCTTGGTTGAGCGTTTTTCCCACTTCATGTGCAACATCAACATCAAAGCCCTCATATTCGCCATGTTGATTAACTGACATAAAGGGAGCATCAGCTGGCAACATGCCAAAAATAATCGGTCTGTTTTGATGATTGCTGGATGATTTTTGTTCTGTGCAACTTTGCATACAGCATGCGATTAAAAGCATGCTTGCGATTCGAAATACATGTAAAAAAATATTCATAATAAATTCTTTCTTGATTATTTACGTTAAAGGTTTTTTACAAGACCAATGGTCATAGCGCAGTCACCATCAAAATCATCCTCTGGATTTCCGGCAGGAGTAAACCCATGCTTACTATACAGTGCTCGAGCTCCTCGGTTGCTCAGTTCAACGCTCAGGGAGACCTTGGTAAAACCTTCATTTTTGAGTATTGGATACACGTAGTTCAAAAGCCGTGTTGCATACCCATTTCGTCGGTGCCGCTCTTGAATGAAAAGATGATCGATAGAAGCGATCTTTTGTGTGAGAAAAATATAAAGCGTTATAGAACCAAGCTCTTCTTGATCAGGTGACAGAAGGGTAAGTCTAAAATTATTGGTATTTAACGGTGCTGATAGAGCGGTGTATTTTATTGAAAAACCATCATCAAAAAAAGTAAGTTCTCCATCGTGCATGGAAAAAAGTTGTGTTGATGCAAACAACAAAGTAAGCATCATGGACAGAATGCGTCCAATGGAACGTATGTTCATAGTAATCCCTTTATGGGTTATAAACGTAAAAAATAAGCAGCAGTAGTTCGAATATTTAAATGTATTAAATTATTCGATTATGCCTGTGTGCAAACAATAAATAAAAAACAAATAAAAAAAGCACTCCGTATGAAGCAAAAAACTTCATCAAGAAGTGAAATATGAATACGAGCTATTTTTTAAACAAAAAATTAGCTTCGCTTAGAGAATCGTTTTGATTTAAAGAGAGATTCAACCTTTGGATAGGTCTTGGCATCGCGGCCATTATAATGGATAGATCCTGGGATCAATGGATTTCCATGCTATTTCCTCCTGACTTGGATTAAAATAATTAAACTACACTTTCATTATCGCTTATTTTTTATAAAAAATCAAAAGCTGCGATTGTTTCAGGTGTTTTTAGCGTTGAGTCTAAATTCTTTGTGAGAACTTTTGAAATAAGGTTTAAAAGTCGCTCGTGAGTAAAAGAGAATTGTTCACGAGCGACTTTTAAATTTAACAATAATCAAGTTATTAAACCGCACTATTATTGAAGAATCTTTATAAGCTTGAGTCTCTTTTCTTGATTACTTTTTGAATTAGTTTCTTGATTTTCAATAGGAACAAACCCAAGTTTAGCGTATAAATTTTGAGCTTGTATATTTTCGTGAGTTACTTCCAGGACAACTTGAGGAATTTCATGTCGTTTGAGAATATCAAAAACGAGCTTGAGGAGGGTTGTTGCGTGCCCTTGTCGCTTATGGTGTTCTTTCAGAATACCCAATAAGGTTATTTCAGAATCATTACTTTCTCGATTGATTTCGAAACAGACGTAACCAATTTTTTCTTTGGTTGATGAAAAAAGTGTAAGTTGAAAATTTTGAATAGATTCGTCATCACCTAAAAAGTCTCCGTCATCATCTATAGACAAACATTCGTGCTCAACGAAAAAATTATTATCTAAAGTATATCTAGTTTTTTCATGCATAGAAAAAAGCTTAGTTGACGCAAGTAAGAAGATAAACGTAATAGACAGTATACTGCTAAATGAAGACTTATTCATAGAAACCTCCTCGAATTTGATTAGATTGATCTTACACTAAGCATAATACAATTATTCAGATTGTCAATTAAATCATTGACTTCGCGTAAAATAATCATATTTTTTACAGAAAATCATGAAAATAGGTAATTTTCATACAAGATGGAGCCATAAGATTCATTTTTAGGAGGGTATAGTTTCAGTATTTATTGTAAAAGCCTATAGTGGCCGGGTGGGCGTTTGTTCTTGCTTGGTCAATATGTTAAAATAGAAATAATTAAATTAAGGCGGAGCTTGGGAATTTTTGATAGTTCATAAGCTCTTGTTTTAAAGGAATCGTAAATTTTTGTGCCGTGAAGCTTTTATGGGGGTTATAAATCATGAAGCAATTTTCAATCCGTGCGTATGCGCGAATTCGTTCTATTTCGTTAGTTTTACTTGCTTGTCTTACACTGCAACTTTCAAGTTCTGTAGTTTATGCAATGCAATCACAGCCTGCAGAATCTCGGTCCGGTTCAAACTGGGTGCATGGTTTATCTGTTGTCATTGGTAAAGTTACTCGTCCAACCGGCAAAGTACTCCAAAAAATAGTTAATGCCATTGATGAAAAATCACCAAATATTGTTGAAATAATAGCCGATTCAAAGGTTGTAAATTGGGTGTGGCATGATGTTCTTGGGTTAAAAAATTCTGAAGAGGTATCTGACCGTGATGAGATAAAGCATATGATAACGTCGTATGGTTTAAACGAAAGATATCGTCATGAACTTAAGTGTCCACAAAATTTTGCTCAAGGCCTAGTCTTTGCATTGCTCGTATTCTCCCTTATTCCAGCTGTTCAAGCTGTAAGTAGTGATGATGTTAATCCACAAAAATATAATGTCTGCCATGAGTTATCAGATAACATTGTTTTATGTTCTCGATTACCGCACATACAAATGTGTATTGATGAGAATGCTTTGTGTTATGGTGTGTTAAACCCAGCTTTGCCTAAAGAAGGCTATAAGCTTTCAACTCAATCATTGTGCACAACTATTCCGGCTAGTTCTGGATCTGTATCATTTTGCTTATTTGAAAAAAATAATCCTCAGGGGCCACTCGTGTGCCTTTCTACTCACGAGCTTGATGGGGTTCCTTCATCGGATTATACAGCAAGCAATGACTATCAATTTACTGATTCAGCTCGATTAAAAAAGCTCTATGAAAAAGCTGAAGCTCAAAAGCAGAAAGAGATAGATGAAGCCAATTTGAAATTAGCTCAGATGGAGAGCAATAAATGTGATGGCCCATGGTGTCATTTGGTTGTTTTAGCAGGCCAAACCATACATGCAGTAGGAAATGGCGTAGATGCTGTCGGGGGACTTGTTCATAAGGTAGGTAATCTTATTGATAAGGAAGAAAAAGTAACTGCAACACCAACGCTTACGCCAACACCAACGCCAACACTGAAATCAACATCAATTCCGTCCTATGAATTAGTTCAAGAGATTCAAAAATTTGTACAGAATGGTACGTGCTTGGTGCATGTATGTACTGTAGAAATTCCACTTTTTGCGGAGCGAGTTGACGAACTTTCTCAAAAGTTACAGGTAAAAAAAGCTGATACGATTAATTTTTCATCTATACCAGCACTGTGCAATCTCATTATGCAAAAAAGTGATGATCTTCTTAAGTTCAATGACTGGACCATTGAGGGATTTATTGCTGTAGTTATCGCTTATGAAAAGCAAAACACATTGTATGATAAAACTATCTCTGCTAAGAATACTTATACCGCAGAGAAGAAGACTGATGCTTCTCCTATTATTAAGCAAGTTAATGTTTCAGTACAAGATGTTATTATTAACTCTATTATATCTCAATATCATGATCCAAAGTTTAAATCGGAATTGGGAGCTATAACTTTTGAAAGAGAGGTTAAGTCCTTTGGCGGTTGGAAGACAGATATCGAAAAAACAGTTATCTATCAATGTCATTTAATCTCTAAGAATAATCATTTAAAGCTTACGATTACTCCTGAAGGTATATCGAAGCTCGATGCCATTAATATGCACAGAATTGTAGATATGCTTGCAGGACTTGCAACTGGCCGCCCAGAGGCACTCGCTCAGGGCTACGCACTGCTTGAAGATATTACAGGTAAAAGTGCTCAAAAGGGTATTTCATCACAAAGAACATTGGCAGACTCTACTAATAAG
This sequence comes from uncultured Pseudomonadota bacterium, assembly GCA_964429765.1. Classification (GTDB taxonomy): domain Bacteria; phylum Babelota; class Babeliae; order Babelales; family RVW-14; genus JAFEAY01. The sequence goes on along the minus strand of CAYSDC010000013.1, from coordinate 11,305 downwards.
CGTATTACAAATCCATCAACCCCAGCTCTTGAAATTGCACCTGATTCAAGTGATCGAATATCGTATCTGCTTGAGCTTGGTGAACAGCAAAAAGGTGTTACTTCAAAGCTTTTACGCGCCTATGAAGCCATAACACAAACAGATGATGATTCGGACGATTCATAAGATTAAGGTTTGATAATAAAC
>CAYSDC010000013.1:7146-11031 GCA_964429765.1 uncultured Pseudomonadota bacterium | reverse complement strand
GTACGCGAAATCATGGTTGCTGCTAAAGAAGGTGGTGGAGATCCGGCTGGAAATGCTCGGCTTCGCATCGTGCTTGAAAAAGCAAAATCAATGAATATGCCTCAAGACAATATCACCCGAGCCATCAAAAAAGGCTGTGGTGAACTTGAAGGCGTTAACTATGAATCTTTTACGTACGAAGGCTACGGCCCACATAGTACAGCTGTCATGATAGAGACACTCAGCGACAATAAAAATCGTACTGTTTCCGATTTGCGACATCTCTTTTCAAAGTCAGGTGGTAACTTAGCTGAAAGCGGTACCGTTGCTTGGATGTTTGAACATAAAGGTGTTATTCGTGCAGAATGCACAATGTCTGAAGATGATATTCTTGAAAAATTTCTCGATTATAATGTTGACGATATCTCGTTGGATGATGGTACGCTTACCATTACCTGCCCTTCACAAGATTTTGATAAGGTGAAAAAAGCGGCAGAAACTATGGGTATAAAGCCCGAAAATGCCGGTATTGAATGGGTGCCTAAAAATCCTATGACGCTTGAAGATAGTGCTCAAGAAGAAAGCGTTATGAATTATCTTGATAAACTTGAAGACCTCGACGACGTTCAAAACGTTTATGCAAATATTGAGTAAATAAAACCAAGGGAGACACTGTGCTTTTAAGTATGACCGGTTTTAGTACGGTAACCACCATGATTGATTTAAAGAGCGCAGGTCGCGTTTCTTTGGCTATAGAAGTCAAAGCGGTCAACTCACGTTTTTTTGAAGCGGTTTGTAAACTCCCAAGCCTGCTCAGTGCACTTGAAGTAAGTATAAATGGCATCTTGCAACGCTCATTACTTCGAGGGCGTGTCTATTTGACCATCCGTCTTGGTCGAGAGAATGAAGCTTTTGAATCAATTGCTTTGAGCGAGCGGGCTTTGCAAGGCTATGTTGCCGCAGCTCAGGCAATTAAAGAAAAATTTGGGGTTCAGGGCGAGTTGACTTTGCACGACTTGATGCAGTTACCCAATGTTTTTGTTGCTGAACGTAGTGAGCTGAGCAGCGAAGAAGAAGCCGCTGTCCTTGATTTAATTAAACAAGCTGCAGATAAGCTCAACGTAACGCGCCGCGAAGAAGGTAACACTTTGCAGCAAGATATCGATATGCGTTTGCAGATGTGTTCAAAAAAAGTTGAAGAGATTAAGTTAGCATTTGAATTGCTCATGGTTGAACAAAAAAAGCTTATTGTTCAGTATCTTGAACCGGCTCAAAGTGGTGATGAACAAGCAAAAGCTCATCTTGAAAGTGCTTATTCTGTTCTCAATAAAATTGATATCAATGAAGAAGTCACTCGATTTAAAAGTCATTTGAGCAGCATTCAGTCGTTTTTAGATTAACCCCAAGCTCAAAACGGAAAACGACTCGATTTTATTTTGCAAGAGCTTATGCGTGAGGTGAACACTATGATGGCCAAGTGCTCGAATTATCAAATCAGCTCTGCTGCGGTTGATATTAAAGTTGAGCTTGAAAAAATTCGAGAACAAATTCAAAACATTGTGTAGAGTTTGTTATGCCCAATCAATTGGTTCCTGTTGAGCTGCTCAATAAAGCTCATAAAATTCTTTTTATCATCCCAAGATCAATCAGTCGATTTGTTTATTTACAAAATTATATCGTGGCATTCTCCAAGTACTATCCACATATAAAAATTGATCTTTGGATCGATGAGCATCAAAAAACTCGATGTTTTTGGAAGTGGAAAAAGCTTAAGCAGTATGGCTTGTATGATTGGGTACAAGAGTCTCCATATTTTAATAAAATATACACACAGACCTATTCCATATCACTCCTGAAAAAAATGATTTTGCAGGCTCAACAGGAACATTACTCAATTGTTGTTTCGCTTGATAATCATCGCCCTCTCTATTCAGCTCGCTTAGCACGTTGCATAGCGTCAAATGGGTTTGTTGCAGGTGTTGGCAAGCAACCAAAATGGTATAACCTTTTCACCCGTTGGCATACGCGAAAACTTGATGTTTTGCTTGATGAAGCAAAGTATTTGGATCAAGGGCATGTTTTTAATCAATATGCTTCATGGTTTAAAGAACTATTCGATTGCATCAATCAGTCAGATAGCACAGAATTATCTATCGATATTCCACGCCGCTGGATTAGTTTTGCAAAGCTACGTTTTTTAAAATGGGGATTAGATAAAAAGTCTAAAAACTTTGGAAAAGTCTTTTTTATCAACCTCTTTGGATCTTCTCAAGGGCAGAGTTGGCCACTTGAGCAGGTGCTAGAAGTTATGAACGCTCTTAAGCGCTCTGAGCTTGGAGCGGATATTAGTTTTATTATCAATGTTCAGTCGGCACAGCTGCAACAGGTTAAAAAATTCTTTGATTATAATTCCTTTAACGACATGATTATCTTTTCCCCAAGAGATAATTTTTTTCAATTGCCAGCAATTATTGCTCAGTGCGATTTAGTTATCTCGGTTCACACATCAGTTGTTCATTTAGCGCGAGCGCTCAATGTTTCGACCATTGTGCTTGCCTCTTATGCTGATCCTGGCATGATGCACAACAATGTGTCGAGCTGGAATGCTTTGTTCCCGCACAACAAAGGTTCTGACGTCAAAAATATTTCTTCTTATCAAGTTATTAATTCTATTCTCAAGGTTGTGAATTCTGGGTTATAGAATTTGAGTGAAAAATCTTTTTTCTAGTTTTGTATAATTGTATCTATTTAGAATCAAGCATCTTATTGGTTTATGTCTATTTTTAAAAATATTATTTTAAAAAGGGGAGCTTTGAGATGTGTAAATCTTTTATTATTGCATTGTTGCTCTGTACTGGGGCTTATGCATTGCTTGCTGATACGGTTACCGTAAAAGACAAAACTACAAAAAAGCATATTGTTTTTACCGATGACTGGAATGACGAAGACTTTAAAGAAGTAGTTAATTTTTTTGTTGTGTCTCATCTGAAAGCATATGATGTTCCCGAAAATCTAAAAGAGTCCTTCGAAGTAAGTTTGAGAAGTTGTTGGGAAAATTGGTATAACGATTATCTTGCTGCAGGAAATCCATATAACGGTAATGTAATTATTGCACGTCATAACAATCAAATTGTTGGAGCTTGTGTTTATTATCAAGCAGAAGTCGAATTTCCAGAAGATGAAATGTTTTGTCACCTATCAAGTCTTTTTAATAAACGTTTATCATTAGATTCAGACAATGAAGACCAACAGCTTCCTGAGAACGCGGAAGAAGTATTTAATGAAATCAATAGCTCTTTGCCATGCGGACCGCAGTTAGCGCTTTGTGTTTTGGAATCGTTTTCTGATTGTCAAAAATTTGGAACAAGAACTTTTGTCAATGGCTATAGAAAGCTTGCTCTTAGAAGCTATCCAGATGCAGTCTATTGGATTGCATCAGCGCCAAGAAAGAGAAAAAGTTACTACGAATCGTTTAAGCGAGCCGGTTTTGTAAAGACATTAGTTTATTGTCCTCATCTGTCTAGAAAAGAGCGTCGAAAAGTGCGATCATTTATGCGTAAAATAGTGTAAAAAAAATCACCTTTTACTTAAAATATTGAAATAAGCAAAAACTATGTTCTACTAGTATAGAGCTGTATGTTTGAAGTTCTTAGGCATAAAAAAGGAGATAATATGAAGTTATTGAATGCTCTTACCGCAGGGTTACTGTTATTAAGTGTGAATCTTGCGTATGGTTTTGATGAATACTCATTTTTTGAGAAAAAAACAGGTCATATATTATCAATTAGAAAAGGGTCTGCAGAAAATCTTGAATGGGCAAAAGTTTTTTGTAAAGAATTTTTTAAAGCAGCAGGCGGAGGCGAAGTCAAATTAGATGCGGATCAACAAGTTTTTGGTACATATGAC
>CAYSDC010000013.1:6216-7089 GCA_964429765.1 uncultured Pseudomonadota bacterium | reverse complement strand
AAAAAATTCAAAAATTTTTAATGAAGAAAAATATACTTTTTTTATCGTTGAAGACTCTGAAACATCTAACCTTATTGGATATACTATTTTCCATCAAATTAGTGATCACATTTACAGCATAGAAACGCAAGCTGATATTAAGACATATGACATTAAAAGCTTAATGCATCACCTTGCTCTGTTTATTAAAAATCAAGTTGCCCCGGATGCAGAGTTTTGGGTTTCTGCAGTTCGAAAGTCTATGCCCAGCTTTGTGGGAATTTTGAAGGGATGTGGCTTTGGTGATAGCGATTTACTCCATCCTACTTTATCACCTGAATATTATCAAGCGCTCCGCCTGAAGATATAAAAAGGCGATTTTTGAAAGGCAAGCATATGAATCTAATGCGTTTTATTGCTGCTGGATTACTGTTAATGAGCATAGATTCTCTGTATGCTATGACGCCAGCAGGTATCATGCACAGTTATACCGATTGTAAAACAAAGAACGTTATTACTATCATTGAAAAAAAGCTTGATGAGATGAATGATAATGCTTGGGACGATTATAGGAAATTTGCAATGCAATTTCATGGCAGGAACCCTGATGAAGAGTGCGAAGCGAATTCAAAATTAAATAACAGCTTTGACCAGCTGCGATTTCGGTTTGAGCATGCAGGGTTAGAGGGTGTTGATACTAAGGACTTTGATCTTCCTGAGCACAAAGAAGATTGCCTTGTTTCTGCTTTCTATGATGGAGATAAAGTGGTAGGTATTGGTATTGTGGAGTTGGTTGATCAAAGAGCTACGAGTGTTTATACATTAGCTGACTTCAAAACGTACGATCCAGTAATGTTGCTGAGTGAATTTATCTTCTTTTTTAGAATGAAATTT
>CAYSDC010000013.1:3318-6192 GCA_964429765.1 uncultured Pseudomonadota bacterium | reverse complement strand
CAAGCCAAGAGCTTTGTCAAATCTGCACCAAAGGCCAGAGTAGACTTTCAAGTGCTTTTACAACAATTAGGTTTTAAGCAGGTAAGTGACGAGCTTGATCACTGTATTCGTCGAGATCGACGCGCAAATTCAGTAGTCTTTGAATTTGTTTTTTCTTCATAAATTTAGTTTTTAAATTAAGCACAGAATAGGCGGGACTACCCAGTCCCGCCTATTCTTTATTTTAGTATCTCGTGATACAGAGTTTCAAGTTGTTGAAACTTATGCTTATTCAAAAAATGGGTAGAGATATGTTCATATGCCGTCTCTCCCATGTGAGTTTGTAATTGAGGTTTTTTAATTAAAATTTCAAGCTTCGTAACTAAATCATCACAATCATTGTTTTTAAATAAAAAGCCTGTTTTCCCATCAACGATGCTATCTTGAGCTCCCGTTTGGTAAGCTCCAACTGACGGTTTTTTCATGAGTCCAGCTTCAAGATAGAAAATGCCAAAAGCTTCCCAATTTGAAGTTAAGACGAATATATCTGAGTGATATAAAATTTCAGGAACCTCCTGCGAGAAGCCAACAAAATGGACACAGTGGTCAACATGCAGCTTTTTACTCATCACTTCAAGCGTTGCTTTTCCTGTACCTTGGCCAACGGCAATAACCTGCACTGGTATTTTTTTCTCATGAACAAGCCGTGCAACAGCGTGCAGCAGCAATGGATAGTTTTTGTAATCAAGCCGAGGTGAGGTGTTAGCAATCATGCACAAAATTGGAGCATCGGTAATATCAAGGCCGAAGCGTGCTTTGAAAAAATCTTTTCTATCAAGAATCACAGGAGTGAAGTTCAAAAATGGCTCTTGCTTAAAAAATGGGGCGATAAAAACTACATTTTTTGTTGTGTAGTGTTGCTTGGTAATTATCTGTTCGATATTTTGCTTGATTGCATCACTAACGGCAACAACTCCATCGATATTATTGATTGTTTGAGTATTATTAAGCGGGCTACGCAGGTGTCTGAAAAAGACAATTTTTGCTTTATGAAAACTGGCAATTTGCTTTGCAGCGCTAACTTCGCGTTCAGTATTGCATTGAATAATATCAAAATGATGATGCTCAAATATGTTTTCTAGTTGATAGCCCAGCACAAATCGAAAGAGTAGGGGGATACATTTAATGATCGATACACGTGTTGTCGCATAGGGCAGTTTGAGGCGATCAAGCTCTGCTCGCATAGGAGAGTTCTCCTGAATTACCATCAGGCTTGTGTAACCGGCTGATTGCAACAATTTGTATAGCGTCAGGCTGTGATTCTCGCCTCCCCCAAAGCCGCTGACAATATGCAGATGAAGGATTGATGGCTTTTGGGAGCCATTTTCTTGAAAATTTTCAGCGATATTAAAAAAAGAAACGTCATGAGCAAGCCAGAGTAAGAAGCTGAGGCAACTAATAAGTATTGTTAAAAGTACTGAAATTAAAACTATTTTGGGCATGAATTACTCGTATGTTTTTTAGAATTGCAAAATTTGTGTTTCATATTCAACAGCAATGCGTTTTTCTTCGTAATTAAATGACATACCAACAAGCACAATCTCTTTACCCAGATCTTGATATTTTTCATAGTATCGACGATCCAGAATTTGCTGCATACCTTCATGTACTGGTTTGTTAAATTTGAATTCAAGAACGTAAATGCGATCTTTGGTATGAACAATAAGGTCAGGTTTTCCTGTATGAGTTGGGTCTTCGCTGTTTGTTTGGAAGCCCATGACCGTTGTAATCATATGAAAAAGCGTGTGATAAAAGCTTTCGCTTGGCTTATGATGAATTGTGGGGACTTTTGCCAGAAGCGTTTGCAGGCCATACTGAACTTTAGCCATATTGCCAAAAAGAAAACCGATTCTGATATTATTAACAGCAGGACCAACATTGACATCAGGAAGATTAACTTTCATGCCAATCAAAAGGTACTGCATGGAGGTGCGGACCTCTTGGTTTGGATAATCAATTTCAATGATTCGAGTTTCAGGATCATATGATTTAATGGTCATATATCCAGCTTGGTAGAGGAGTGCCTCAAGTGCAATTGCATGGACATCATACGTGGAAAAAATTGCTTCACTTGCTTCAAGTGGTTTAAATTGATCAAGCGTAGAGAGATTATAATCTTTATTCCGCAGTAATTTGACGAGATAACTTGGTGTACCACTTACAAACCAGTAGTTATCAAATATTTTATCTTGTAAACAATACATCACTGAGAGTGGTGCATAGAGGCGTTCTGATTCTTCATTCTTATAAAAACGATAGCCATCGTACCAAGTTTTAATGAGATTGAGCGTCTCATTTGTTGATTTTTTTATACCGAGCGCAAGTTGTTCAAGATGAGAGGCCAAATATTGTTCAATTTCTGCCTTTGTGTAGCCCACAATGGTTGCGGCTTCTGCTTTTTCTGAAATGTCATTCAAATTATTAAGACCGGAAAAAACCGATGTTTTGGTAAACTTACTGACACCAGTTAGAAATATGAACTGACAGTATTGGTCAAGACTTTTGATAGTTTCATAAAACCCTTTGAGAATAGTTTGGCATTCTTGAGCTAACTGGGTGTTTTCAATATGGTCAAGCATTGGTTTATCATATTCGTCAATCAAGAGGACAACCTTATTATGCTTTGAGAGATTTTCAAATAATAACGTTGTCTTTGCTTTAAGTGACGGTACACCAGAAAGATCGATAGTATATTTTTTAGCGATTTGATCGAATGTCCAACAGAGGTCTTGTGTGAGTGCGTCGCTACTGTGATATGATATTTTGGCAAAGTCCAATCGGATGACTGGATGTATCGGCCAAGAGTAATCAGTTTTGCTGATGGTAAGATCGGCG
>CAYSDC010000013.1:0-3308 GCA_964429765.1 uncultured Pseudomonadota bacterium | reverse complement strand
AAATATTGCTTCCAATGTGGAGATGAGCAGCGATTTTCCAAAACGTCGAGGACGAGATAAAAAATAGGTTCTTCCCGACGTAATAAGCTTATGAATATGTTTTGTTTTATCAATATAAACATAGTTTTCAGTAATCAAATCACTGAATGTTTGCATATTTAATGGTAGCTTTTTCACTGGGGCTGCTCCTTGTAAGGCACAACTGCATCTTTTTACCACATGAGTATACCATAAGGCACTACCCTGGCCTAGCGCTCTCAACTGGGAGAAGTGACCGATATTATGATTAATTTAAGTGCTTGTCTCCATGACCCGGTTGTAAAAATTAATAAGTTCTTGAACATGAACATCTTCAAGAAAGGTAACGTTTGTTTTTCCAAAATTCTTTTTCCCTGTTGCAAAATCGAAAGCATTAAGACCCATTTTTTTGCACAAAGCAGGATGATCAATCAAAAATTCGATTTTGTTTGCCAAATCATTAACATTATTATTTTCGAAAAGCAGCCCTGTTTTTTCATGAGCAATGGTATAGTCTGCTCCTGTTCTTGTAGCACCAATCGAAGGCTTTTTCATAAGCCCAGCCTCTATGTATACCGCACCAAGGGCTTCTCCTTTTGAAGAGAGCACATGAAAGTCTGAGTAGTACAAAACATCCTGTGTATTTTTACAAAAGCCCAAGAAGTGAATATATTTTTCAAGGTTGAGCTCACGGGCTAACTTTTTATGCCAGGCAAGAGCTGGGCCATGTCCAGCACACAGGAGATGAACCGGCTTGCCTTTTTCATGAACAAGTTTTGCAATTGCTTTGAAAAGCAGTGGATGATTTTTGCGATAGATGTGAGAAAAATATGATTGTGAACGGTAAAAATGAGCAAGCATGCACATAACAGGAGCATCGGTTAAATCAACATTAAATTGTCTCTTGAAATATTTGTTACGTGATTCTAATGATTTTTGATGATCAAGAAATTTATTTTTATCGACTAACAGGAATAGGTGTTTAAAGTGCTTTATGCCTAGATGATGTTTTTCATTTTGTTCTTTCATGAAATTAAGCGCATTGTCATTAAGAGCAAGAATCCCGTCAAGGCCACAAATTTTTCTGGCTGGTACATTGCCTTCCATGTGATACATAAAAATCGTTTTTGTGGGAAGTCCTCGTGTGGCAGCAACTGAAAAAGCGGCATCATGTTTTGCATGCGTCTGAACGATATCGATGTTGTGTTCTTTGCAAATCCATCTAAGTTGATTGAGAACATTTTGGCGTAAGAAAATACTGTTTCTTACGGTGTTAAGGGCAAAATGAGGAATTTTTTCTTCAACCAGCTTTTTTTGAAAAGGGGTGCCTTTGCACACAGCCATCAGCTGATTACAACCATGTTTCATGATGAGCTTTTGAAGCGTTATTTGGTAGGTTTCAACGCATCCAATGGTTGAGTATGATGAAACATGAAGGACGCGTGGGTGTTTGTCTGGATTTGGAAAAAAAGAAGTATTTTGAGAGAAGCTTATAAATTCTGGATAAGAAGATGTTTTGTAAGATATAACAGTCAAAGAAATAAGCGATGCGAGTAACAAAAAGGTTAATGTAAGAAAAAATTTCATGAGTACCCAACCATTAAAAAGATTTTAAAAGAGGGTTAAAGTTTAGCTGTTTTTTTTCTTTTTAAAAGCAGGGAGAATTGGCTTAAGGCTTGCTTTTGATTACGCGGTGATAAAACGCGATAAGCTTTTGAACGTTTTCTTGTTTTAAAAAGCTTACATTTGTTTTATCAAAATAATTTTTTCCTGTTGCAAGTAAATAGCCATTATCTCCCATTGATGCCCGTAGTCCTGGATTATCGATCAGCATCTCAAGCTTTTCTACTAGATCATCAACATCATTATTTTTAAATAAAAAGCCGGTTAATCCATGTGCAATGGTATATTCAGCACCCGTTTCGGTTGCGCCCAGCGATGGCTTTTTCATGAGTCCTGCTTCAAGGTGAGTAACGCCAAACGCTTCTCCAATAGAGGTAAGGATGTTGATGTCAGAATAAAAAAGAAGCTCTTGGTTATTTTTACAATGCCCTAAGAAAGAGACATTGTTTTCAAGCTTGAGCTCTTTACATATTGCTTCATGAAACGGACGAGATGGCCCATCTCCCGCAAAAATAATATGAACAGGCTTATGGTGTTCATGAATAATTTTTGTGGCCGCTTTTAATAAGAGTTCCTGATTTTTTCGATACAAACTTGTAATCTGTGTTTCTGGTGGATAAAACTGAGCAAGCATACAAATAATTGGCACATCGGGTATGATTAATCCAAACTGTTTTTTGAAATAATCTGCACGATTGAGTGGTGGATTTTTAAAGTCTAAAAACTTTTCTTTATCAGCAAGAGGGTAGAGATGAACTGTTTTTTTGAGTGGATAACCGGATGATGCACAGTTATGTTTGGTTTTTTCTAAGCAGTCTTTATTAACCGCAATAAAGCCATCAACCCCTTCAAGTTTTTTATATCCAAGAGGATATTCCTGATGAAATGTAAATATTTTTTTTATTGGTAGTCCTCGTGATGCATGGACAGCCAGGTTGGTGTCAATTTTGGCATGGGTGTGGATAATATCCGGTTTATATGCCTTACACAGAAAACGAATTTGTTTAATAATCGTTGGTTTAAATTCTGAATCTATGAGATTAAAATTTGTCGTGAAGTGTGGAATTTTGCGCAGCATAAGCTCTTCATGAAACAGTGAATCTTTGCTGATTAAAAGTATTGTTCGGATATTACGCGTAAGCAACTCTTGGTAAAGAATCCGTTGATAGACTTGAACGGCACCATGTGAAGGTCCAAGCGATAGAGACAACACCGTTATTGTTGGGTGCTGAATTTTTTTTATATTGAACGGATGAACCGTAAGGTTGTTTGATGAATAATCAATTCTTGTTTGGGCTTTTAATGCCCAAACAAGCATAAAGATTGTATAGTGAATGTTTTTCTTGAACAGCATCATTTCTTAATAATTTTTTTATAAAATGATCGTATGCTTTTAACCTGTATATTTTCTAAAAAGGTGAGGTTCTTTTTACCAAAGCTTTTTTTTCCAGTGACCAGATCATAAACATTTTTCCCCATCTGCTTGCGCTCATCAGGATGGTCTATCATGAATTCGATCTTATTGGTGAGGTCCTCAAGATCATTATTTTTAAAAATTAGCCCTGTTTGTCCATTGGCAATAATGTATTAAGCTACCGTGCAACTTGCACCAATAGAAGGTTTTTTCATATAAAAAGATTCGATAAATACGGCGCCAAGAGCTTCTC
>CAYSDC010000012.1:27797-29360 GCA_964429765.1 uncultured Pseudomonadota bacterium | reverse complement strand
TTTGCAAAATTAAATTAAGTTTATGATCTCCAATCGGGAAAAGTCGATAATTAAGATCTGTTCTAAAGAGTGTTTGGATATGGAAAGCAACCGAAACGTGATCTCCTGCAAGTCGTACAATTGGAGGTGATTTGTAGATTACATCACCATTTTGTTGGATGAGTGAATTTTTAAGCGTAAATTGTGAGATGGTTTCTAGTGATTCTGTTCCGACAGGAAAGCGAAACCAAACAATGCCATCAATTGCAAATTCATTTTTGTTAAATGAAAACTGTAAAAAACTATTAATGTGTAGACCAACTTCAACAACATTTGCATAGCGCATTATTGCTTGAGAATTTTCTTCAATAGCAGGTAGATTTTCTGACGTATGAAGTCCTTTATACTTCCAGCTTAGCAACAATGTAATATAGCATGTTGCCAAAATCAAAAGGATAAGTTGGAATTGAGATGTTTTGCACGATTGAGGCAGTGAAAAAAACATAGTGGACGTCCTTTATGTTAATCCTGAATAATCTGTACAGATTCACCAAAAATATGTCTATTTTGTGGATTGAATGAGACCGTTATACCATCAATATCTTGGTCTTTCATTGCTTCAAGAGAATTTATAACGCCTAAAGGTGAATACGGTGATTCAACTGTTTTAAGAGCTTGAGCAATTGTTTTTGCAGCAAGATAATATTCAAATGATATAATATTAAATGCTTGATCATGAATAAGGTCTTTGATATCACGACGATAATCTTGAGCTAATCGAGAGTTTGACCATGGGCTTGGTACTGAAGAGCTATAGTAAAATGTTACTCCTCGAGGAGCAACAATGTGGCTTACAAATGCGGTTGAATCAACTCCTAAAAATGTCGTTCCGAAATGTCCTTGAGAAAAAAAATTGTTAATCAGTTTAACAGTTGGATGACTTGTTGCGATGCAAAAAACAAGTTTAGGGTCACCTTGCATAAGAGCTTCTGCAGGACTCTTTATATCTAAGGTAAATCGATTATAGCTCTGAGTTCCAACAGGGGTAACTCCTTGCGCAGCTAGCATTGCTGTTAGAGATTGTGCTGCATGGGTTGAAAAGGTGTCATCGGCATGAAAAATACTTACTTTACTAATTTTAAGCTGCTGTTTTGCAAAATTTACCAACGCTTGAATTTGAGGTTCAAGAAGCCCTGGTCCATTAATGACGGTTTTGAGATTTGGATTATAAAGTTGTTTATCGCCTCCCCAGGGGAATAAAAGAGCGATCGATTTGCTTTCAAGCAACGGGAGGAGATTGAGAATGCTTCGAGTTCCCATGTTTCCCATAAAAAGTTTAATTTTATATTCTTTCATGAGGTATTCAACATTTTTTAAAGAGGCAAGGGGGTTTCCAAAATCTTCTAGGCTGACAAGTCGTAATAGCTTGCCATTGATGCCACCTTGTTCATTGATTTTTTTAAATGCAGCATTAATGCCATCTCTGATTGCTTTACCATAGTGGTGAAAATGGCTGGAAAACATTCCACTTTGCCCAAAAACAATCTCTTTTTCAGCATCGATGATAATAGGTTGATTTTCATC
>CAYSDC010000012.1:22601-27773 GCA_964429765.1 uncultured Pseudomonadota bacterium | reverse complement strand
TTTGGCTTGAATTGTTGTAGAGTAATTTCTGTCGGGACAGGATTATCATTTTGAATGCGTTCAGCTAAGACTATTTGTGCATTGACAAATAAGATAAAAAAAAGAATGGAATTGCTTTTCATGCTTCCTCCTGAAACATTCATCTGTAGGCGAGATTATATTTTTAAGGTCTTGGGTTTTTATTTTTTAAGACCATCTCTATTTCTAGTAAACATTGACTGGCAAATGCAAGCTCTTATACGAATTGGTTTGCGTTGTGTTTCAAATTGGATTATGTCTGTTTGTTTTGTATTTCTATTTATCTCATATCGCAAGGTGGCTTTTGACAAGCTGATAAGCACATGAGAAGGTGGAACTGTTGCTCGCAGTATTAAAAGGCAAGAAAATGCTTTTCAAATATGAGAGTTTCTTACTTAAATATGGGGGTTATTATGATGAATCGCATACTGCGTTCTTTGTACGTGTTTGCAAATTTTATACTAATTATACATCTATCATTGATGGCTGTTCCTCTTGAAACAGCTGCAGGGGTAGAGATTGTCAATGATATTAACCAAGATATTATTCTTTTGTGGAATGGTTTGTCGCAAGATCGCAATCTTGCTCGAGGAGCTATTGTAGGACGTGTTGCGTTGCCAGCGGTACCAGTTGCAGCCCCGCTTGGAACTGGAATAGATTATGCTCCAATTGGTGTAGCTCATCCGGTTGTAACTATTCTTAAAGAGCTTAATACATTGCATACGCTTGCGAAAAATAGAAAAATATTTTCAGATGTTGTACGCAACGAAGCTGCAATTATTAATTATGTATGTGGCATTAGAAAATTTGCACAGGAGTGTGTTCCAGCACAATTTGATGCAAAAATCCTTAAGGATCACCCCAAGAAAAAAAATTATGGGCTAGAAATTACTCAGCGTAATATCGACCCTAGAACTGTGTATCCATATCTCAAAGCAGCATTTGATTTTAGATTTGCGGATTGTGTAAAAAGTGGACTTGCTCGTCTTTATGCACAAGCAATGTTTGCAAGTATGCGCTGTGTGCATGATGACGAAACGATAGAAGATTTTCTACGAGCTTCTGACGTTAGCCAAATGGATCAAAATAAAATTGAAGATTTTAATAACCTGGATGAAACTGATCCAGCTCAGTGTGCAATTAAAAATGAAATTAAGCGGCAATATCTTTATTTATACCGGCATTGGGTTGATGGCAAAGATATTAATGTTGATACTCATGGACTGCTTAATGATAATATTTGTCGTGAAATAGAGTGGCTTATAAAAGTTGGTCTGATTCCATCCGGTATTGTTGCACCAATTAATCTTGCAAAAACGCTTCCACAGCTGGCTCAAGAATTTTTTGATTATTTTTCTTCATGGAAAACCTATTTTAGAAAACAGTATATACCTAAAATTCTCGGTGGAGTTTCAGATTTCTCAGTATGGTTTAAATTTTTGCCAGAAACGTTACGTAAAGAAATTGAAAAGCTCTATCTTGTTCGATATGACAAGCGGCTTGTTTCTGGGCGTATTGAAAATTTAGATATTAATGATCTGGTTTATTTACGTGATAATGGTCAAGTTCCATATTTCACTCATAATGGAATGACAACATTTTTGACAATAGCTGAGGAGTGGGTTGAAAAAAATGCTCAACCAAGTGTAGGTTCTTATTTTGCTGAGAAGCAATGGCTTATTGTTGATCAGAATAATCAGCCTGCAAGTTGGTTAGCCATGTTACCAACTCAGCTTATTCAGGATGTGTGTCGGTATTATCATTGTGCGGTTATCAAACATCATGCAAAATGGGTCGATGTGCTCCATCTACATAATAAAAACAATTGTGGTGATCTGCCTATCAGCTACTTAACTCAGTACGGAGTTCTACCGCTTCCAGATAATATGACACAACAAAATTTTGAAAACGGTAGCTATGACGATCAAGCTCTCCACTATGCTAACTATTTTGTTGCCTTGAGTCAGGCAGGGCAGAAGAAAAAAATTATTAGATGTTTTAATTTTATGCCGCAAAAGTTTAAAGTAAAAGTTTGTCGTCAATATATGATTGTGACCGCTTTATCAGGATCTTTATTGCAGGAAAAAGAGGTTTTTAAGACTCTTTATGATGATGCCAATAATCAGAAAGATCTACAGATAACACTTACCAATGCGTTAGTAAGCGATGATATTAAGACAAAAATTGTTCAAAAAATTAGATCAAAAGGTATTTTAGATCTTTCAAATATGTTCTTATCACAGGTAACAGCTGCTGACATTGCCACAATTGCACAGGTACAAGGGGTTCAGCTAGCAAACATTACTCAATTGGATCTGTCCCATAACCTTCTTGATCAATTTCCAACAGATATCATTAATCAGTTGCCACATTTAGAGCTATTAAATTTATCGCATAATCGTTTGAAAACATTATCGGTAGATCTATTTGCTCCTGGAGCAAATATACGATTAAAGAAAATTTATTTGAATAATAATAAGTTTAAAGAATTACCATTGGCGTTATTCAAAGAACTTTCGGCTAATCCAACACTTGATAGTATAGATTTAAGTAATAATGAATTGAATGCTGATTATGTCCCATATTTTGGTTCATTAAAGCTGAAATCGTTAAATTTAAGTAATAATGGAATTACACATTTTCAGCCAACTATTTTTAGCCATACCTGTATTAATGCAGATGCTCCTCCTCAAACGGCTGCAGATCAGTCATTCAAGAATAGCATCAAAGAGCTTAATCTCTCAGGCAATAAGCTTGAACTTACAGATCATACTACAAAGCAGGCACTAACTTCGCTGAGTAATGGGGTAATTGAGCTTCTTAATTTGAGAAATAATAAGATTAAGACTGTTCATTCAATAGTTGAATGCCAGCTCAACAGTCTTAAGCATCTATTGCTTAATGGGAACGAAATTACCGTTATTAAGCGCGGGTACGGTGGAGCTCCCCTTCCTAACATGGATAACTTAGTCACGTTGGATGTAAGTAATAATCAATTAGATGGAATTTACCTTGATGATTGTGCATGGTTTCCAAACCTTACGCGTCTGCTTCTTTCAAGTAATAACATTCAGAGGATTGAAGAAATGCCAGTTGGCGGAAGTGCATTAAGTTGCCTTGGTGAACTCGAAAGTTTATTTCTGGATAGAAATGAGCTTAAAGACCTTTCGGCAAAGAGCTTTAAATCATTAGAAAAACTTAAAAATTTACATCTAGAGGGAAATAAAATTGTACGTTTTTTACCAAATACCTTTATAGATCTAAAAGAGCTTGAAGAGCTTTATGCCTATGCCAATAGTCAACGATTTTCATTTGATGATCAGGTCGGAATTGTACCAGAGACAATAGTTGCAGCTGGTGCTTTTAATGGACTCATTAAATTACGCTATTTAGATCTTTCTTTTAATTGTATTAAGGCGTTAGATGATAACGCGTTGACAGGTTTAACAGAGTTAACACATCTTAATCTTGGGCATAACAAATTGAATAAAGTCTCATCAGTTCTGTTTGATTCGCTTTCTAAACTACAGTACCTCGATCTTTCACAAAATCGTCTTAAAGGTGTCGCATCCCAAGCATTTAACAACTTAAAGAATCTAAAAAGAGTCTTTTTTAAAGGTAATAGCACTTCTGGCTTTTTAAAACTCTTCTCGCATAGAACATTAATGTCTCTTGAAAGATCAAAATGGCTTCTGGGTAAAGGTGTTAGTCTTGATATTGAAGCTTTGAATAGATACATCGGAGTTGCAGATATTGCTCGAGTCTGGCGAGCTCTTCAGCGCAATAAAGTTCTTGGAATCCCAGGCCTTGGAATTATAACCAGGAAGAAGGCTCAAGTTCTCCAGCGATCTGCTGAACCTGTAAGACTTTCTGATACTCATATTACATTGAGTAGTATCATACAATGCTTTGAAGAACAAGATGATTGTTACCGACAGATTGCATTTGACCAGAACCAAGTCAAGGTCAAAGAAGAAATTGCTCATTAATTAATCATAAATAAGCAATTATTTCACTTACTCTGCGTTTTCCTCCTATTTCCCCTGGGATGAAGTAAGGCCTATACTTTACAACATCTCAGGGGTATTTTTATTGAAAAAATGCTTTGTAGCCGCAATTATTTTTGATAAACAAATTTCATTAAAATAATTGACTTTTTCTTGCCAAAGTGCGTAAGATTAAAATTAAGGACTGAATTGGTATAATTTTGTCTTGGTTTTGAAGTAAGTTCGGTAATAGTCAAACTTATAAGGGAGAGAGAATGAAAAAGCTTACGTACTTATTGATTCTTCTTGCTGCTATGTCAGGCGCTGCTGTGTATGCTGGCAGCCTCAACAGTTTCGTTTGTTTTGCAGACGAGTATGATATGGATGAAGATGATATGGACGAAGAAGACATGGATGAAGAAGACATGGATGAAGATGATATGGACGAAGATGATGGTGACGAGGACGAAGATTAATTTCTTCGACTCTGTCCGTTCTTAGAAATTAAAAATTACTACATCGTGCAAAAAGTGCGATGTAGTAATTTTTTTGTCTGTTTAATCGTGAAATTTCTGATAATCAATTGAGCTGTTGAGAAAGTTTGTACTTAAATTTTTCTTTTCAAGTTCAAATTCTTGTTTGATAATTTCTTCATCAACACTATCCACGTTCTTCAATATGAACAACAGAGCCATTTGGCCCCTTTTCAACAATCAAATGAATAGGGAAGTTCTCTTTAAATTCAGCTAAATGTGAAACGATAATAATTTTTGAAAAATCCTGTTGGATTGTATAGAGCGCCTGCATAATATTGGCGAGACCATCTTCGTCTTGAGAGCCAAACCCTTCATCGATGATGAGTGTCTGAAGTGCTGTTCCTGCTCGGCGTGCCAAAAGCTTTGAAATGGCTATGCGTAATGAAAAGTCGATTCGAAATGCTTCCCCGCCTGAAAACATTTCATAGGGTCTGATGCCAGCAGTGTCTGAGATCTGAATATCAAGTGTCTCTTTAACACCACCACTTTTGAGGTCTCGTAATGATTCAATAAAAATTTGCGATTGGTTATTCGTGAGCCTCCCTAAAATATCGTTGGCCTCTTTTTCTATTTCAGGGATGGCATCTTCAATTAACAGTGCTTGAATGCCATTTTTACCAAATGCTTGAGCA
>CAYSDC010000012.1:21182-22493 GCA_964429765.1 uncultured Pseudomonadota bacterium | reverse complement strand
GCCGTCAAGACGGTGCATTTCATGCTCAAGCCCGGCAATTTCTTTGAGATGCTCTTCTTTGGATGAAGAGGCACGTACTTGAGCCAATTTTTCCTCTGTAAGCAAGTTTAAAATTTTTTGCTCACGCTCATTAATTGAGCAAAATTCCGTTAGTTGCAGCTCAATTTGTGCAACGTGTTGTTTGAATTGTTTAAGCTCCGGGATCATGGATGCAATTTTTGATTTGCGTTCCTGTTGCTCGGCATGATACTGAGCAATATGTTGGCTTGCAATCATGAGTTCTTCAAGCTGTTGGATGTGCTTTTGGAGCTGCGTAAATTCTTCAGGATTGTACAAAAGTGCTGCTCGTTGGGTTGTAAGTTCAGTGAGTGTTGTTCGTAAACTTGTAAGCTCAGGGTCCTTATCCAGTGTTGCACCAACTAATTTTTCTTGATTGATATGAAGCTCTTTTGCTTGTAGATACTTTTTTTCAGCATGTGTCATCTGAGCCCTGAGTGATGTGAGCGTTTTATTGAACGTTTCTTGCTCTTGCATAAGCACTACAAGCTGTTGTGTAATTTCCTCGTAACGTACGGCATTTTTGCTGAAAATTATCTGTTGTTTTGTTAAAGCGTCAAGCTCTTGGTGCTGTGAGACCAAAATGTCTTTGAGCCGCTTGATGAGCTTGCTGATGCGTGTAAAGCGATGAGTCAAAAAAAGCTCTTGATCAGAAAACCGTGTACTTAAAAATTGTTTGCGTTTTAAGGTGAGAACCTGTTCGCACAAAGGGCAAGAGGGATTCGTTTGATCGTGCACTACTCTTTTGCGATGTTCAAGCTCAGAAAGCTCGTTACTCAGCCAATTACCCCGTTGTACGAGTATAGGGTAATATGCTCGTCGTTTTTCAAACTGAAGCTTATCGGCTTCAAATTTGACTTCAAAAAGAGCACGATCTTTTTGTTGTTCATTCAAAAGGGCCTGCTCTTGTTTAAGCACTTCAATCCGTTTTGTCAGGGCAGCATACTCAGTTTGCTTTTCTGCATATTGTTTCGCTTGATGCTTAATATCCAATTCTTGTCGATCAATACTGAGGGTGAGTTGGTATATTTGTTTATCAGCTTCTGCTTTAAGTAGAACATGCCGTTTTTGATAAGCATCCTGAAGCGTTAGGCTTTGTTCGTGGAGTGTGAGGCTTTTTTGATGTGCCTCAAGGAGTGTTTTTTCTTGTTGATGCAAGAGGCGCTTACGATTTTCAATATCTTGTATTTTTGTATCGAATTCTTGTTTTTCTAAAGACTTAAATTCTGGATCTGATTCGATATCATTTTTATA
>CAYSDC010000012.1:20143-21172 GCA_964429765.1 uncultured Pseudomonadota bacterium | reverse complement strand
GCATACGTGAGCAATTGCGCATGGGTTGATTTCCAGCTCTTAACAAGATTAATAAGCGATTCGAGCTTGAGTCCATATGTTTTTCTAATTGTGTCGCGTGTGCTTGTAAGTTGGTTTAATTGAACTTTTGTGTGCTCAAGCTGCATGTGCTCTTTTTCAAGAGACAAAACATTTTTTTGATGTTGTTCAACCAAGAGAACAGACTTTTGGAGTTGCTCTTTTTTGTTATGAGTGTTGGATATAATTTCTTGGCGTTGTGTAAGGGCAACTGTATGTTGCTCCTGAATCATCCCTACAAGTTTTTTTTCATCAGCAAGCTGCTTGGCTGACTCAAGAGCCTTACTTTGTAGGATATCATAACGCGAAAGTCCCAAAATATTAGCCAAAATTTGTTTACGCTCTTTGGATGATTTTTTTGAAAACTCATTTGATTGTCCTTGGCGAACAAAAGCCGAGTTAATAAAAGTTTCAAAATCAAGACGAATAAGTTGCTCAATTTTTGCTTGTGTTTGACGAATGGTTTTATCAGTCAATGAAATAAATCGTTGTTTTTCTTGGTCAAAAATTTCAAAATCCAATGCCGCATAGGGCTTGCCATATGTTTTTGCATATTCACGACGCACTCGATAAATATTGTGATTAAATTCAAATTCAAGACAGACCATCATACGTGTTTGTCCAAGTCGCAAAAGGCCTTCGTCAGCTTTTGACGTGCCACCAGTTTTACGTGCTTGGCCCCAAACAGCCCAGGTGAGTGCATCAAGGAGAGCCGATTTGCCATGACCATTTTTGCCGGATAGACACATCAGTGAGTAGTTGGCAAAGTCGATAACCTGCATTGGCTCACCATAGCTTAAAAAATTTTTTAATTCGAGGCGTCTTGGAATCATAAGTACTTGGAACTTCCCGCATTACCGGTTACTCTTTTTATGCACGATATCGTATAACTACGTGTATGAAAGTATAGCACAAAAATAAAGAAGTGCGCTTATGATTGATCGACGTTATTTTCGTTATTTTGATTTAATA
>CAYSDC010000012.1:19661-19997 GCA_964429765.1 uncultured Pseudomonadota bacterium | reverse complement strand
GTATACTCCAGAACGACCATTTTCTGTCTTTTTCAAAAAACAGTTAGTACTTGGGGTGTTTGGGGGGCTTAGCCTTTACTTTTTCTTTTGCATCAAAGATTTGCGCAAATTGATGCGATGGGGATTTTTATTTTACTTTGTTATTCTTGCGCTGCTCATTTATACAGCATTTGGTGGTTGGATTGGCATGGGAGCAAAGCGGTGGATTTCGCTTTATTTCATCCGCGTGCAACCTTCAGAGCTTGCAAAGCTTTTTCTACCGGTATTTTTTGCATATTATTTTAGTGAGCAAGATATTCCCAAGTATTATGCGCCATCAAAACTGCCGTTCAAAGA
>CAYSDC010000012.1:18321-19476 GCA_964429765.1 uncultured Pseudomonadota bacterium | reverse complement strand
TCTTATTTCCGCTCAGTATTTTGTTTGTAAGCTTTGTCTTGATTCTTAAGCAACCCGACTTGGGGACAGCGCTGATTATTTTATTTTCAGGGTTAACCCTTGTCTGGTTTATCGGTATTGATAAGCGCTTTTTTTTGATAATGGGGCTCTTGTGTATCATGGGTGCTCCCATTTTATGGAAAATACTCAAACCGTATCAACAGCGGCGAATTCTTGTGCTGATGGGTTACGGAGATGTACGCAAAGAGCGTTATCAAATTGAGCAATCAAAAATTGCTATTGGGTCTGGGGGAATTATTGGAAAAGGATTTTTAAAAGGGACACAAAATAAATTAGAATTTGTGCCAGAAGATCATACGGATTTTATCTTCTCCGTTATTTGTGAAGAATGGGGCTTTGTAGGGGCATTATGTATGCTTCTTCTGTTTGGCCTTCTTTTCTTACGCATTATTTATCTTACCATGCAGCTACCGGGTCTTTTTGAGCAGATTATAGTTTTAGGCCTTTTGGTTCATATCCTTTTTTCTGTTTGTATTAACGTGGGGATGGTTGCCGGCATGTTGCCCATTGTCGGAATTCCGTTACCCTTGGTGAGTTATGGTCTTTCAAACTTATGGGTTACTATGGCGAGCTTGGGCTGGATTAATAATATTTTCATTCGCCGCTTTTATTATTAAGCAGGTAATAATTTTTTAATCGCTCTGCGATATTGAGCAGGAATGGTATCCAGTGAATTTCGGCTCAATATTTCCTGAATGTTAGGATCTGTTTTAAAATAATGCACTATAGATTGGCTTATAGGATTTTTTACAATTTGAGCAATGAGCATAATCAAATTTGAGTCATTGATAAAATCTTTCTCCTTCCCTGCAGAATCTTTTCTTGTATAAAAATAAGAGAAAAGGTCTTGGCATATGCCTTGTGCATCGGGATGATTAACATTGACTATCGATCCCAAAAGAACGCAAAGCTCTGCAGCTAAATAGTAGTCATGTGGGAGCAATGTTTTTCCTCGTTGTTTTGGACGAATAGTTTTCATGTAGTAGGTAAAGATATATTGCGTTTTCACGCAGTTTATTGGCCAGCTTTTTTAATGGCAGCTGGTGTTGAGCTTCCTAAAAAAGTTGTAGCTCATGGATGGTGGACAATAAATGG
>CAYSDC010000012.1:15235-18311 GCA_964429765.1 uncultured Pseudomonadota bacterium | reverse complement strand
TGAGCCAAGTCTGTACAAGGTTAAGCTCTGATTGATCATTTCCTTGATATGATGAAAGTTCTTTTGCCAGTTGAATTGAAAATCCAGCTAAGTCTTGATTTGATTGTGTTACTGCGAGGTTAATGGCGCTATCTGCCAACATTCTCAAGTTTGTACGAGAAAGTCTTGAGATAAGCAATGTTCCCGCGTTAATTTTATCATCTGTTGGGAGGAGGGAAAGGTATGATCCATAATTTATAATGTCTTGATGAGTGATTGTAAAGACACCTGTTTTTGCTCGTTTCATCCAAACATTAATGATCGAATAAAGTTTGTCACGGGCGATGTTCCATTCTTTAATCTTCGTTTTCTGTGCAGGGGAAAGATATTCTTTAGGGATAATTTTTGTAGGTGTTGCGGTAAATGGAGTTTTACCTGTTAAGCTGCTTTGTAGCGTATTCAGAATTTTTTTAAGTTCACTTAGCTTTGATTTCAGAACTGAGAGCCTGTCCTGTGCATCGTTTAACTTTACTTGAAGTTGGCTTTTTGTTGGTCGTAGAATTTTCTTCCATGTAGGTTTTTCGGCAAAATAGTCAGTAAGGGGCTTTGAATATTTTTTGTATTCAGGGTTTTTGCTATCCAGCTCTTGTAAACCAAATTGATCATTAATTGTCGTGATTAAAACATGTTTGCTTCCAAGGTCATCAATGAAAAACACTTTTTGAGCTTCAGTTGATTTCATACTCCCCAAAAATAGTTCTTGTAAGTAGCTTTTCATCGGCTTTGACTGATTGGTAATAACTATTTTTTTGAAAATATGAGAAGTATCACCTGGAATTCTTGAAATAAATTGTGGCATCGGTTTTGATCCATCAATGTTTATAGCAATAGGGATAACAGGTTCTGAAAGTAGAACATTTTTTGCATCGCTTAAATTCAATATCTTATTTTCAATTTCATACTTTTTTATTAATGCTTTCCCTAAGATAATTGTTTTTTTTCGATCTTGGGTCCATTTTTCTTTTTGTGCAATTGTTTGAGCGGTTGCAACTTTACGTTTTGGGTTCACCGAAGTAAATGCTTCAAACCATTCCCCTCTAGGAATGAGAATTTGAGGTATATTTTCAGGTTGAGTGAGGGGCAATGCGAGTGCATAGAGGGCATCTGTAAGCCAATTGGGATCGGATTGTTTTCCTGGTTTACGATCAAGATTTGTAAAGAATGTATTGATATCAGATGACCTACTCCAATCTATGTTTGAATGAGATCCTAAATAGCTTATGCCCCAAGAAGTTGTTGTGGGTGCATCGGTACTTGAGATAACAGCAAGAGTAAAATGTAATTTTCGTATCCATTCTTGATTGATGGATTTTCTGGCATGAAGAAGGTTAAGATTTTTTCCTCCAGAATAGCAGCTGGTTATTGCTGCAACATGGACAGAAAGTTGCGTGTTAAAGAAATGGAGTAAGTCATTGAGTTTGTCTTTTTGGAGCCCTGCTACTGAGCCAACTAAATTTCTTGCTTCATCTTCGTAACTACCATGGCCAACTATATAAAAATTCCAAGGGGTAAGTTCAGAGCGTTTTTGAGCAACAAGAGCTTCGAAATTTTCTTGTTGTAGGGTTGGTTGGGTTTTTTCTATTTGATTAATTGTATCCTGTTGTGTATGAAAAAATCTATAGAGCATCGCTACATCGAAATTTTGTGGATGTGCTGGTGTGGATTTTTTAATCCAAGTACTGAATTCATTAAGCGTGGCGCTTGTAAACTCCTTTAATATACTTGAGTCAAATTTAAGAACTGACTGATCTCCATTTGAGTATTCGGACATGATTTGTTTTGGTATAAATAAAAAGAAATCTGAGCTTGTAATATGGAAAATATTCCATTCTTGAGGTTTAAAATTAACAGTACGGTAAAACATTTGCTTATTATATAAATGGTGAAATGGCAAAGAAGGATCTGGAATGTCTTGTAAGAACAATTGAATGGGGGTTGAAGAAGAAAGAATAGCAAAGTTTTTTTGAGCTAACGAAAGAGCTAAGCTTGAAGAAAGTGCTTGAAGAGACTCAGGCATTGTCAATTCAGATCGATCAGGGTCAAGTAATATTACCATGCGTTTATATTTGATTTCTTTTGCATTGCAATATGGAAGCATTAAAAAGATGATAGAGCATCTGATGAACAGATAAAATAATTTTTTCATGGTTTATCTCATTTTTCTTTTATAAAAAAATAAACTTTGTATGATCTTAGTCGATTGATCATAAGCAATAAAAGAGTTTGCTTTGATCACTTTTTTTGTTGCATTTATACCGATAATGAGAGTACCTTAAATGCTGAATGCAAAAAGCTTATTCAAGAGAAGGATTTTTATGAAGAAAATGTGTGCATCATATGTTTTTGGTGTTGTTGGGATGTTATCTTGCGTTTTTGTTCCACTTGAAGCAAAAAAGCTGACTGATCCAAAAATTGCGTTATTAAACCTTGCGTTGGGAGGGCTTCCTCAGGTTACAGCGCGTCTTAAGGTTTCTGAGAAAAATTCTCATGATGTTTGCGATATACTGACTAAATTTCAACAGGAGCAAGCGTCGGTTGCTGTAGACGAAAAGACAAGTATCACTAAGCCAGCTATTGACATGCATATTAAGAAAATGCTTGATCCTGTCCGTGAATTTTTTGCACAAATTCTTGAACATAGAGATATGGTTGTTCCACTTATTTGGCAAAGTTTGGAGACACATCCCTCAATGAAACAGGGTTTTAAAACCCTGGCAGAATCGTCGTATTTGCTCGCATTTTTTAATGAGCACACCAAGGATATCGTTGAATATTTCCAAAAACGAATTACAACAGAACAAGATTTAAACCAAATAGCACATGAGCTAAAATACTTTTTGGGTGATCTTTTTGAAAGCTTTTCTCCGCATGTCTTGCAGTCATATGACCGAATGATTAAAGATATTCAAGCAAAGAAAGGGACTTCTAGTAAATCAATTTCGTCAAGCTCAGTTCAATCAAATATAGCTGAAGAGCTTCGCAAGCAAAAAATCACAGTCTAGAATTTCTTTGCTATTTTTTCTCTACAGATCTTTTC
>CAYSDC010000012.1:9729-15225 GCA_964429765.1 uncultured Pseudomonadota bacterium | reverse complement strand
GCTGCTCAACTATTTTTTTGATCTTTTCATCAAAGCAGTACGCAGGTGTTATTGCAAATGCTTTTTTTATACGCGTATGATTTGCTTTATCAAAAAGCATCTGATCAACAAGTTCGTTGAGTTTACTTAAGCTTCTAATTTCAGTTCCTATGC
Organism: uncultured Pseudomonadota bacterium; assembly: GCA_964429765.1. Lineage (GTDB taxonomy): Bacteria > Babelota > Babeliae > Babelales > RVW-14 > JAFEAY01. The sequence continues at coordinate 15,072 of CAYSDC010000012.1, read as the reverse complement.
CGTGTCTCTTGGCGAAATCAAATACCTTTCTCTCCCAAAAAATAGGTGTTGCTGTTCGATCAAGTAAAACAGGGACTTTCATGACCATAGCTTCAGTAACTGTTCCTGGCCCTGGTTTGGTTATGAGGAGTTGTGAAACTGACATCAGATCTGAAATTTTGAGTGTAAATGGTACATTTGTATAACTGACCCAAGGCTTACGCGCAAAACGAGAAATTTTTTCGGCAACTCTGGTATTTCTTCCTGTGCAAACAAGTATGTGAAGAGGTTTTGGAAATTGCGAAAGTCGTTTGAAATAGGAATAGCTTTGACCAGAACCAGCTCCGCCCATAAGCAGCATGACAACAGGCTTATCATCTGGAATGTTCCAATCTTTACGAATGGCGTGCGCATCCTTTGGTTCAAAAAAGGTCTTTCTGATCGGGACACCAATAGGGTGAAAATTTTTTGTATTGGCTGAAAAGCGACTAGTAAGATAGGTTTTTTGAGTATATTAGTCAAGCTTCCACATCGTCAAATCGTAATCAAGTGTAATCATAAGGTAAGGGATTTTGCATGTATGCGCGGCATTACTCGCGGGGAGGTTAATAATCGGCATAACCGATATTACTAAATCGGGCTTTGTTTTTTGAAAATAACTGGTAAATAGGCGCTCCATGCTTCGATTGTTCATTGCGATGAGATGCGGTGAAACATAGCGGCAACTAAAATTCAAAAAGTTGGTCCAGCCTTTTTGAAGGACAAGATTATAAAATTGTTCTGAGTCTAAGCGACGGCCAGATATTTTTTTTACAAAATCAACGGAGTGCAAAATTTCTTCAAGAGGCTTTACCGATTGAATGTTGTAATCAGGGCTTAAAATTGATTCAAGTGTATCGGTTGCAGCCATGTGTCCATATCCACCTTTGCTGGTGAGAATAAGAAGTTTTTTTTTGGATTGTACTTGATGTATCTCTCGAGCAAAGCATGAGATTGTGCTTGATGTGATTAAAAAAAATAGTACAAATATAAGCTGGAGTAAAAGTGGTGGTATGTTCTTTTGGCAATCCATTATAAGTTTCTCCATGAATTTAATAGTTTTGAGTTATATAATAACAATCTAGTATAAATAAAGCGTAAAAAAACAGTATGGAGAAAGACTACCATTTTAATAGTATATGATAAAAGGGGATTTATTTATGATTAGAAAAGTGCACTGTATAAAAAAATTATTGGTTGTAGGCTATTTGCTTTATTTCCACATACCTATTCTGGCAATGGATTTTGCTGTTCATTTAGAGTATTGCCGCCTTGATGGAAATAGGGCGTTTTTGGTTGATACGCCTGAAGGTGTTTGTATTTTTACAAAAAAGTATAAAAAAAATTATCATTCTCTTGATTCAAACGATACCAATAGAGCACTTGTGATGGATATGAGCGGTGCTCATTGCAAGCAAATTTGGCATGATAGCGCTTATCCAAAAATCGCGGCGGCTTATGATGATAATAAGACTTATTTGCTTGCCGTAGGTAAAAATGGAAATGAAAAAGTTGTAACTGTTTTTGATAGTGATGGGGAAATAGTAAAGCAGCTTGAAGCAGAACATAAAATTTGCTCAGCAACGCCAATAAAGATAGGCAATGATATTGGGTTTATTTTGCTAACTCAAAATCATTACGTAAAAGCTTTTGTCTGGTTTTTAAATGATGATCAACCCTGTGCTCGTTTGCAGCAAAATGATTATATTTTCTCATGTGCTGGAGTTGATACTCAGTGGGGTTATCAAATAATAACGGGATCGAGCAATGTTCTATATGACGGTTTTATGAAATCTTGGGACTATGAAGGACTTTCACGTGAGCAGTTTGGCCGAAGTCAACCTCGTTTGCACATTAATTCTATGAGTTGGTGGGATGCAGCCTGTTCCAATGTATGCAAAATGTTACCAAAGAGCATTGTCGGTTGGCTACCAGATCACCTTGTTAATCCTCATGATTATCAAAATAAGTTTGTCGATATTGCGGCAATTCAATCTCAAGGTGGGGATGTGTTTTTTATTGCTGGATCTGAAAGTGGTGCCAAAATTGGCAAACTTAGGAAGGATAGTGTTGAATTTCAACCTGATATCGAGCTTCTAAGAGGTGGTCTTGTAAGTTGTGTAGCCGCGGTGAGTGTTCCTGGCGATGATCTTTTTTTAGCTACAATGGGTGACAAGATTTATATTTATACAGTTCATGGGGATTATGTGAAAGAGCTAGACTTTATTATAAAAAAAGATACCCATGCAGATGGTTTTTCAGCGCTTTGTAAAGACAAAAAAATGTATATCGTTGTTAAAAATGAAGAAAATTTTTGCACCTGGGTTCTAGATGCACAAAGCTACAATATACTTGAGCGGCATGAGTTTTCGATAGAAAATGTCACGTGGTCGTGATATTGTTTCGTTGAAAAAGTAACGTTTTATAACGAAGAATAATCCCAGCAATAACAATTACAAAGAGCAGATGTACCAGCAGCGATTGGCGTAGATCAATATCGAACCAAAATGGGAGCGTCGGTGCATAGACAATCAGGGGTAATCTTCGTAAGACAACTTTTACATACACAAGGCCGGCGTGGATCCCCATGCCGGTATATAATTTTTGGGTGATGATAAACACCAGATTGAGTAAAAGTCCTAATAAAAAAAGTCCCAAGCCAAGTTTCCAATCTTTGGATATCAAGTTCCATGGGCAGGTTAAATCGTGTACAAGCGAAAAAATAAGTGAAGTGATAAGCGCACTTGAAAAGGGTGAAATAAACTGAGCAAAGTATTGATATAAAGTTCCTCGGAAAATGAGCTCTTCGCTCCATGCCAAAAGAAATGCAACAAAGAATCCAAAGACTAAGCTGAAAATTTTTGCTGAGCTCAAAATAAGCGCCGTAGTATCAAAGTATGCAATTCCACTCAAAATAGCTGCACCCAAGAGTGCTGCATGAAGTGCAAAGAAGAACCAAAAAAAGATAAGAAACTTTTTAATCCAACTTTCTTTCCAAAAAAAGTAAACACATGAATTCAAAAATTTTTGCCAAAGAGATCGCGAGCTTATGACAAGAAGCAAAAAGATATGCGTTATAACAAGCGTAACAAAAGCAATCTTGCCGACACCTCTGTTTGCAAGCAAATTAAACGAGGGATCAATCCATAAAGCGAATGGCTGAAGAACCTGAAATGTAAGAAAAATAGATAAGGCCGATAGCAATACCGGCCTTATAACATTCCACAAAATGCTGACCATGTTGTTTAGCTCGAATGTTTCAAAATTTAAGCAGCGCGGATCTGCTCTTTGAGGTGTTTTCCAGCTTTGAAACGAGGAACATGAGTTGCTGGAAGGTGAATGCGTTGTTTGGTTGCTGGATTGATACCAACACGCGCAGGGCGTTTTGAAATCCAGAATGTACCAAAACCGGTAAGAGAAAGTTTTCCACCTTTTTTCAAGGTGCGTTCAACGATACGTGTGAATGATGCGAGAACCTTTGCAACATCTTTTTTGCTGAAATTGGTTTCTTCGCTCAACGCGTTAATCAATTCACTCTTATTCATAGAGGTCTCCTAAAAAATTTGACATAGAGTTTGTACAGTTTCAGTGTGAAATCTAAATTTTGTTTAAGCGTTTGTCAAGAAAAAGCACTGCAAAGTATGCATACTACAGCGATTTTTTGTATTGATATTTTTATCGAATAAAAAATATTATTATTGGAAAAAGCTTTCCATTGTTTTCTTTTCTGTAAGAAACTTTGTTTTTTGATGGCTGTACAGGTCGTTTTTGAACGTTTACGCTTTCCATAATGAAAGACAATTATACACAGAGGAGTTTGAATGTTTATTGATACTCATTGCCATATAAATATGATCGTTAAAAAAGAGTTTGATGTTCTTCTTAAGCAACATCAAATTGAAGAAGCAAGCGATGTTATAAAACGATCTCGGGATGCGGGGATTCAAGCATTTATTAATGTTGGAACTTCGGTGCCAGAAAGCTTGAATTCGGTGGCTCTAGCCAAGCAGTACGGCCCAGTATATGCAACGGTTGGTTTGCACCCGTGTGACTGTACTCCGGAGTGGCGTAAAGACTTTGAGCAGATTAAAAAATTGGCTCAGCACAAGGAAGAAAATAAAATTGTTGCAATTGGTGAAATTGGTTTAGATTTTTATCACAAGCCCTTTGATATGCAACGACAAAAAGATGCTTTTAAAGCACAAATAGAACTTGCACTTGAATGTACATTGCCGCTTTCAATTCATGTGCGGGATGCGGGTGAAGAGACGCTGCGTGTGCTTGAAGAATATGCTCGTGAAATTAAGGGTGCAGTTATCCACTGCTTTTCACAAAATGCGGACTTTGCAACTACGGTTCTTGAATGGGGGTTTTATGTTGGGATTGATGCGCCAATTGGTTATCCAAAAAATCAGCAATTACGAGATGTTGTTGCCGCTATTCCTCTTGAGCGTATTGTTCTTGAAACCGACTCGCCATTTTTGCCACCACAAGAGTTTCGTGGTCGACCAAATAGTCCTGAATACTTACCTTTATTTGTTCCTGTTATCGCCGAATTAAAGAATGTTTCTGTACAAGAAGTTGGGCGTGTGACGACAGATAATGCATGCCTGTTATTTGGTATTGATAATCAATAGATTATGCCTACAGCATTGATGCCTGGTATCTTCAAAGACTCAATCAAAGATACCAGACTTTTATATTTAAATGTTTAAATGTCTACCTCTGTTAGAGGTTGGATAACCTGCTCGTCTTGAGTTTCAAGCTGTATTTTGTACTGGGCTGAGAGCGTTGCGCGAGCAGCATAAAATTTTTTGAAAAGCCAAACATAAGATCCAACCGCGCCAACTGTGGATATGCCTCGTGCAATCAGCAACTTATTGTCACTAACGCCCATGATATCGCGCCATAATCGGATTCCATCCCCTTCTCCAATCCATGGTGTGCACCCATAAAAAACATTAAAAATAATTGATGTGCATGCAATAAAGCATGCATTAAGCAAGAAACGTTTTTTTTCATATGAAAGATTATTTGCTGCTAATACCGAGGCAAATGGGCTAACACCATTCCTTAAACCACTTACAGTAGCACTGAGCAAGCTCTTGTCATTATTATAGCTGCAGTATGTGGCTATAATAGATAATAAACCATACAATGTTGCAGCTGCAGACAAGCCACCGGCTGCTAAAACTGCGCCCTGTTTTGCCGTGATATAAGGTTCAGAGATGAATCCTGGTCCTGACCTTGCATATCCATGTGTCCACATGCCATTATAAAAGGTTATGTTTCCGATAGAAAACAATTTTTTTGAGTTTCCAGCTG
>CAYSDC010000012.1:4463-9719 GCA_964429765.1 uncultured Pseudomonadota bacterium | reverse complement strand
GCATATTTCCGATATGTACTTGAGGCGTTCCTTCCAAGTCATACAAAGAGGCGCTTGTAATTGCATGTCCCGACTCATGAGTAATGGTGGCAAGTGCATAAATGCTCAAAGAAAGAATCATAAGTTCTCCCGCATCAATCGCACTCTCTTTGCCATGCATGAGCATAAAATCAAGTATCTTGTATTGTTTAGAATGTTCTATTTCTTCTTGTGCATTATTAGGCACATTGAAAATAGGATTAACTTTGTGCGGAGCTTTGGGAGTTGCCAGTGCAATGGAGGTCATCAGCGCGAGTATCTGTAATAGTGTCATTTTTCCCTTTGATTAATGGACAAATTTCGTCAATAAGAAGAGTGATTATACTCTGACCTTAATCATTAATCAACTATATTAGAAATTTTAAAAAGCTATTTATCTCGCAATTTGAATAGAATATGTAAATCTAAGATGGATTATTTATAGCGCTTGAGTCTGCTCATAGTTCTGTCTAAAAAAATGTGTGAGCATGCGCCAATAATAAAAAAAAGTGCACAGATGTAAACAAAGGGCGATTGAACTTTCATGGTTGCTAAGTACCAAGCAAGTGCCAAGGGAAAGCCAATGATAAACCAATATCGATGTGTAATTGTGCGGTGTTTGATGAGCATGACAAGAAACGTGCATGCGACTAAAATAAAAAAGAGATAAAATTTAGATTTGAGCAGTGCTGCAAATAAAACGATTGCTATGACAGGCCAAAAGAGACGCTGCATTTTGCTATCAATATCGATGTCTGGAAAAATTGATCCTGTGAGCGCAAGGCCGATACACAATGGCATGTGCCACATTGCTTGAAATAGGTTTGCATTAATGTGATTGAGCACATAAATAAGTGCAGCAGCGCTTGCCAGCCCTGCAACCAAATGTGTACGATGATTTGGCATAATTTCCTTACTCGTTACACGTATTGTGCGCGTAGTTTAAGGTATGATTTTCTAGCGTATCAAGACTTCTATTATGTGAGGCGAGCAAATCGAGTGTGAGGGAAGTAGAATCGTAAAATTGTTTTATAGTCCCATCCTCGAGTAATAAGATCTCGAGCACCGCATTGACAAAGCCCTTTATGGTGTCCATGCCCTCGACCGGTAATAACAATGCGGTCACGCTCGTTTTTAATAGAAAGTGCCATGCTTTTGATCTTACCTTTGATGCTTGCCTTTAAAGCCTTGCATGGAATAGTGATATTTTTCTTTGACCCCATGAGTTGTATTTTGTGAACAACGCCAGATTTGTCTTTATCAAGCGTCATAACGCCCTTCAAGGTTCCAATATCACGTAGTTGCTTTGCAAGTGGAGCGTACGATTGCAAATAAGAAAGAAATGTTTTTTCATGTAAATCTTCTTTCCAAATGTAGCATGACATGTTGCCCTTGCAATAGGTGCATTGATAGCTGCGTGATAGGTATGGTTTACTCGCGTCTTGATGTCTGAGGAGTCCAGGGATAATACCTCCACAGGAGACATCAAACATAGTAAGTGCTGGTGAGCCTTGATATGTTAAAATAATGCCTTTTGTTTCTTCAACAGCTTGTCGCAAGTGTTTAAACTGATGATGCCCATTGTAAAGCTGATTGAAATTCGAATTTTTAAGGTCATACAATCCATTGCGTGGACGTTGGGCATTGATGAGGTAGTAACAATACGAACGTGATGCTATTGCTTGAATTTTGTGCATCTCAAGCGGCCAATAGGGGATAGACTCAGAGCGGAGTACAGAATAGATATAGGTTTCTAGCTCAACGTTGTTAATAACCATCAAAGTATTGTTTTTGGGATTGATCTTAAGGCAAATTTTTCCCTCATACGATTTATTATTAAATTGTGTTCGTTTGTATGGGTTATAAATGACTAATTCGTTGAGCCTAACTTTACGAAAAATACCATCGGGGCATTCCAGGCTGATGCTTCCATCAAGAGCGTTAATTTTAAGTTCATCTTTTCTAATCGCGGCTGTTATTCCTGAGTTGAATGGACTTTCAATCATGAAGCCATTTTTTGAAGCAAAAGTGAGCTCTATTAATTCGGCTGTAGAATGCTCTTCAAGGAGAACGCGGACCATTCGTTGTCGAGTAGATTTTTGTAATACAGGTTTTATTATTTTGTTTCGACTGGAGAAATAGCTTTATTTTCGGTCAAAACTTTTCCAGGTTGCGCAGCAAAGAGTGCACCTCCAGCAAATGGCAACACAAAGAAAAGCAAACGAAATTTCACAGGAATTCTCCTCCATCGACAAAAATCAGATGACTACAAAAGGGAAATGATTAGCGGGTTATAGTCTGCCACAAATTTGAGAAAATCGGTAGGAATTTTGGTTCTTTTATCAACACCTTTATTTGCAAGAGCATCTGCATGTTTATTGTGTGCACGTACAACATGCGTAAAGGTGTGTGGAATTCCTTTGAGCATTGCCGGAATTGCACGGTTAAGCTCAATGAGTATCGGATTTTTTACCGAATAAAAGCCATTAAGTTGTTTGATCAGAAGCTCAGAATCTGAAATAAAATGGAGATAAGGAATGAGGATTTGTTTTGATTCACAATATGATCGAGCAAAAAATATTGCTAGCAATAATGCAAGATATTCAGCTTGATTGTTAGTTTTATTACCTAAAAAAAAACCTTTTTGTATCAATGGCACTTGATGGTCGACAACGTAGATTCCGGCGCCAGATGGGCCAGGGTTTCCACGTGCCGCACCATCAACAAAAACCTGCCAACGAGGTTTAAGCTTTTCCACGGGAGGAGTAGGTGGTTTTGTTTTTTTTTCACTCGGTTGAGTGTTGCTTTCTAATGCTTGAAGGGAGCCTAGAAAGCTTAATTGTTTTTCCATGTTTTAGTATTGTGCTTTATGGGCCTCAGTTTCTTGCGATTCGTCAAAATACAAAAATCGGTAACAGTTGCGACACGGAAGAATTTCCTGTTTTTTTAACTTAAGAACATCTTGATGTAATGCGTTATAAAAACAAACGCTGCAACTTGTTCCATGGATGGGAACAATAGGGTCTGGAACCTGATTTCTCATGCGGTTATATCGAACCCTCCATTCTTCAGGAATGGTGAGTGCATAAGCTTCACGTTGTGCCTCGCATTGTTCTATTCTTGCTTGCATTTCATTGATTGCTTGTTCATCAGTAGTGATAAGTTGTTTGAGCTCATCATGCTTTTGTTCATGTGTTGCCACTGCATTATCTTGTTCTTCTTCAGCTTTTTCAAGCCTGTGCCAGCTTTTGATAGCGCTATCATCAAGGTCTTGTCGTTTACGCATGAGTCCGGAGAGCTCTTTTTCAAGAGCCATATATTCACGTTGATCCCTAATTGAATCAAGTCGCTGGCGTTTACGTTCTTCTTCTTCGCGCAATGAATTCGCCTGAAGTTGCAGCATGTCGGCATCTTTTTTTGCAGCAATAAATTCCGATTTGAATTGAGCTGCTTGTTGGATCAAGTCTGCAATTTTACGATGGTGGTCAATAATTTTTTTCTTTTTTTCAACAACTGATTCTGAGAGCTGAATAAGCTCCTGGTCATATTGGACAAGTTGTTTAAGACTTTGCCACAAGGCTTTACCGGTCATAGGTCACCTCTTGGAGCTGCGGGCTGATTGGAATGTTAGAGCAAGGACTGCCTGCCTAGGTTACCGGTCATTGCTAAAAACTATGACCTGTTAAAAACTTCGGCGAGGTACTGCACCATAGCGCGTTCACGCATAGGGTTAATTGGTGGGCCCACCAGGACTCGAACCTGGGACCATCCGGTTATGAGCCGACTGCTCTAACCACCTGAGCTATGGGCCCCACCATGTTTGTCAGATACTTTAAATGTACTCTAAAGTATTCCCACAGAAGATATTGTAGACTAAGTTTGTTTGGTTGTGAAGTAAAAAAATCCCAGATTTTATGTTGAGTGATTTTTTTGCAATGTATCAAAAAGAAGGTCTAAACACTCTGATGGGCAGAAGATGGGACGCTCGAGCACTGAATAGGGCTCTTGGTTGTAGAAAATCTCGTTTGTATAGTAAATATACAAACATGTCGCTAAAAAACTGGTTGCAGCTATGCTGCTCAAAATACAAGAATAGTTTATTTTTTTCATCCAAGGAACAACTTTTTTGATAAAACTTGGCTTAACAATATGTCCATCGGGCATCAGGTATGAAACATTATCAGATCTGCACGCTGGGCAGTTTAAGTTGTTTGTTTCCCACCAGTCATTAATGCAGTCCAGATGAAAAACATGACGATTATTATCGGTTGTGTATTTGCATACAAGGGTGCATTGTTCATTACTTGCAATCGGATTAAGGCATATGGGACATTGGACTTGTCCTGTTTCAAGCGGTATTTGTATTGAATATTCAAGGTCGTTCTCTTGAGTATTTTCCAGAGAAGAATAGGTATTTATTGTGACAATGGCTATCATACATAACAGAGTTAAGGTTTTTGAATAATTCATGCTTTTTTAAGTAAAGGGTGAGTATTGTTAAGCGCTCACCCATTTTTTCATGGCTTAATTGCTAAGTCAATCAGGCCTATATTTTTAATGGTATAAAAATCAGGCTTACTCTTTTGTAATCTCATCTATAAATTGATTAAAGTTCTTATTAAGAGCACCTTTAACTTTTTTAGCTCTAATTTCATCAGCCTCAAGAACGTTGCATTCCTTAAGCGCTTTGAGGAATTCTAGAAATGTTGCACGGTAACCTTCGTGTTCTTGCAGATTATTATTAATAGTCGCTTGATTTTCTTTCAAGACTTGCAATGCAACATTTTTCATAAGCGGCTTAAGTGCCTCATCTTGTGCGTAAGCTTCACAATTAACGATAATATCGCTCAGTACAATTCATCTGACATCTGTTGTGATGACATTATCTTTGCCTATAACTTATAGATTTTTTGTTATTAATTTGATTTGATCTGGCCGCGCATGGGCTTTAGGTTCTGCTTTACTTATGCCGTTTAGCTGATCTTTGATTGCTAAGAGACTTGTTTGAAGTGTAGCAAGACGTTTCTTTAGTTGAGTGAGCGATTGAGATAGCTGAGCTATTCTATTTTCAAGTGGAGTTCGTATAGTTTTTGGATTTGCTAAAAGGGTTTCTTTGTCAAATAGATCTTTATGTATGATACAAAACGTATGATCATAAGGTGTAAAAGATTCAAGCATAGATTGTATTGTTATGTCGGTTTGGTGAGGGCGTTCATATGCAAAAAGCCTTGAGCTATC
>CAYSDC010000012.1:0-4453 GCA_964429765.1 uncultured Pseudomonadota bacterium | reverse complement strand
ATCGTTATTTCTTATAGCAAGTACATAGTTTTTGACATCCTTATCTTTTAATTGATTAGTTATGTAATCTCTGTTATACAATTCGATGCGTATCGCCACCTCTTGAGCTTGCTCAAACGTTGCATCTGAGTGAATGTTTATATTAAATTGGTCAATTATTACAGTAGAAGTTTTTCTTACATCATCTTTTGATGGTTCATCCATAACGGCAATTGTCAGGATTGTTGTTTTTTTCTCAGGCTTTTCTCCTCCGCCTCCGCAAATCATAGAAACTAAATGCAGAGTACCTTCTTTTTGAATATTCAATTCGGCGAGTGTTCTTGCATTATCAAGTTGTTTCCCCTGAAAAATTATTCTTTGAGAATCTGCTGGATAGTCTTTGTCTTTTAGAGCAACTTTTTCTTTGAGTTGCCAAATAGTATCAGTCCCATTAATTTCAACAGGTATTGTTTTTCCCGTTAAAGTCCTTAAAAAAATTGTCATTGTTAAACATTGAGTAGAGCTGACTGCCAGAGCAATAAACGTTATCAATAAAAATCTTTTTGATTGTTGTGCGTTCATGCCGATTCCTTTAAAAATTGAGTTAATTTAGTCGAATAACCGTACTCATTGTCATACCATGCAAAAACTTTTGATGTCGTGCCAACAGATTGTGTTAATAAGCTGTCGAAAATGCATGAGTAAGTACTGCCAATAAAATCTGAAGAAACAAGTGGTACATCAACATAGTGAATTATGTCTTTGCTTGAGGCAGCCTCTTTTTTAAACGCTTGGTTAATTATATCCTGCGTAAGTGTTTCTTGTGTCGTGAAAGCAAAATCAACGATCGAAACAATAGGGGTCGGAACGCGCAAACTAGATGCTTTAATTTTCCCCTCAAGTTCAGGAAAAATTTTGGTAATGACTTTATCAGCACCAGTTTTAGTTGGAATGATATTGCATGCAGCCGCACGTGCTCGTCGTGGATCGTGATGTTCAACATCAAGCAATACTTGGTCATTGGTGTATGAATGTACTGTGGTCATGAGACCAGAGGTAATACGAAAGTTGTCTTTGAGAACTTTAATAAGCGGAGCAAAGCAGTTGGTTGTGCAGCTGCCCAGCGAGACGATGTTGTGCTGAGAAGGATTATAAGCGCTGTCATTAACTCCGGGATTATTGGTTATATCTTCATCGGTTCCAGGAGCAGTGATGAGCACCTTTTTTGCACCAGCAGCGATGTGTTGCTGTGCGCCTTGACGTGTAGTGAAGCAGCCCGATGCGTCAACAACCCAGTCAATATGTAAATCTTTCCAAGGTAAGCGAGATGGATCTTTTTCAGCAATGATAGAAATTTTTATGCCGTTGATAACCAGTGCATTATCTTTAAAAGATATAGCACCCGGAAACTCGCGCATAATCGAATCATACTTAAAAAGAAGATCGATGTTATTGCTGCTTGAAGGCCCAATATTGATTGCGATAACATGCAGCTGTGCGCTTGCATCTGGGTTGCTCAAAATAGTGCGTAAAAAAGCACGGCCTATACGGCCAAAGCCGTTAATTGCAATTTTTATTGCCATACAAATCCCTTCTTTGTGTTATTGCGTACAAGAAAAAAATGATTGTTTTGTAGAGTTATTGTGAGCGTAATTGTACAGGTCGCGAGATTTAATTGACAATAAATTGGTCCATTATTAAAAACGGGGAATTGATCTGGTTGTGTACATTTCGAATTAATCCTTACAGCTTATTTTTTCTATTTGCATTAATCATTGGGTCATTGGTAGGCAAAATGCGATGAATTGACAGAAACTGACTTGCAATGAAAGTAATAAACGCAAGTGAATCATTTTGTTGATCTGAGCGTTATTTTCATGGTATTGTGTAAAAAGTGAGATGTAATTGCATTTTTTACACAATAGCCTGGATAACTCTTACAGGAGAGGTTAATAATGATAATAAAGCGTACAATAACCCCGCATCTTAAAAAGCTTGCAGAACAATTTTCTGCTGTGGCGGTCATGGGCCCTCGTCAGTCGGGGAAAACGACACTCGTGAAGGAAGCATTCCCTGAACATGCCTATGTTTCATTGGAAGACATCGATAAAAGAGTGATCGCGAAAGAAGACCCCCGAGGTTTTTTAACCGCTTACTCCGATTATAAGGGCCTTATTATTGATGAAATTCAAGAGGTTCCGGAGCTTTTTTCTTACATGCAAGGGATTATTGACCGAGCTTATCGGCCTGGATTTTTTATTATTACTGGGTCTCAGAATTTTTTAATGCATGAAAAAATTACACAAACTTTGGCCGGAAGGATTGCTCTTTTAACGTTATTGCCACTTTCAGTATGTGAAATAAGTGCGGCTATGCTTTTGCCGAATGATTTTGATTCGACGCTTATTAAGGGGTTTTATCCGCAGCTTTATGCGCAAGGAATTGATGTTTGGACATGGAGTTCGAACTATATTGCCACCTATGTAGAAAAAGATGTTCGCCAAATTTTGAAAATTACCGATGTATTGCGATTTCAACGGTTTTTAAAACTTTGTGCAGCTCGCGTGGGAAATCTGATTAATTACACCGAGCTTGCACGAGATTGTGATATGAGTTCTCATACAGCAAAAGAATGGATTTCTGTTTTGGAAACAAGCTATATTATTAAGCTTGTGGCACCGTATTACAGGAATTTTAACAAGCGAGTTATTCAGCACCCGAAATTATATTTTTATGATACGGCGCTTTTGTGCTCTTTATTAAGTATTCGAAGTAAAGATGAACTCTTTAATCATCCGCTTAAAGGTGCTCTTTTTGAATCATTTGTCATGAGCGAAATGTTCAAATATAACTACAATCACAATGAACAGCCTCAAATATATTTTTGGCGTGATGTAAAGGGGCATGAAATTGACTGCATCTTAGAAAAGTCTTTTGATAAAACGGTTCCTCTTGAAATCAAAGCAAGTAAAACAGTTTCGCAAGATTTTTTTAAAGGGCTCATTGATTGGCAAAAAATTACCGAGCAACAAGATGTATCAACTTATGTGATTTATGGTGGTGATGAGAGTGTCCTCAGAGAAAATAGAGAGATTTTTGCTTGGAATAAAATTGCTGACATGCTAAGTAAAATTTATGTACGCTAAGAAAATAAAAAATGCGCTCTCAATTTTTAAAACTGAGAGCGCATTTTTTATTTTTACGTAAGTCATTTGTAGTAATCTAATGAGCTACGTATTAAAAATTGTATTTCTCAATCCACGTCATAAGATCTGCAACGCCTTCTTTTGAAAGGGTACTGGTAACAACATATGGTTTGAATTGTTCAAGATCAGGTTTGAGGGCTTCAAACTCTTTATCCGTAAGCTTGTCTCGTTTATTAAAAACATTGAGCATCGCTTTGTCTTGCGCATTCAATTCTTCAAGTGTTGTTTTAACGACACTTACTTGGTCTTTCCATGCAGGATTGCTCATGTCAATCACATGAAGCAACAGGTGCCCGTATTTCAGCTCAGCAAGTGTTGATTTAAATGCTTCGATCAAGTTGTGAGGCAATTGGCTGATAAAACCTACGGTATCAGAAATGAGCAGCCTTTTGTCCGGCTTGATAAAAAGCTCACGGGTTGTTGTATCAAGCGTTGCAAAGAGTTTATCCTCTGCGAGTACATCGCTTTTAGCGATGCGGTTGAGCAAGCTGGATTTTCCAGAGTTTGTGTATCCAATAATACAAATCAAAGGAATCGATGTGCCAAGCCGTTGCTTGCGTTGTACTTCGCGTGAGCGCTCAAGAGTATCAAGCCGTTTTTGTGCTTGACGCTTTTTTTCAGAGAAAAATCGCTTTAAAACTTCTTTTGCTGTTTCACCAGGTCCTCTATTTCCAAGGTAGCCGGCTTGTTGAGCAAACTCTTCGCCTTTACCGATAATTCGTGTGCGTAAGTATTCAAGCTCGGCCATTTCAACTTGAATTTTACCTTCTGAAGTTGTCGCTGCATTACGAAAGATCGTTAAAATAAGATGTTCACGATCATGAACTTCGCAACTGAGCGCATCTGATAAGTTTCTTTCTTGCAATGGGTGTAAGTTTTCAGAGCACAAAATTTCTTCTATTTCATGTTCGGTACAAAATGCTCGAACTTCTTCAAGTTTTCCCTTAGTTAAAAACATGTTATTGTCGGCTGATCGCAACTTAATAAAAAGAGTGTGATCATAGTGAATTCCGGCTGTTTTCACTAAGCTTAAAAATTCTTCGAAATAATATTCTTGAGATCCAATTTGGTTAAATGGGGTATATACACCAAGAAGAAGTGTGCGTGGAAATTTTGCTGCAGTTGATTGAGCGGTTCTTTTTGCCATAGTGATTCCTCTATACGAGTAGCTTTATAATTTCTGAACTAAATTGTGATGCAAAATTTTGACCTTGGGCAGTGATAATCTTTTCATCATCTAACACAACACATCCTGCATCGATAAATTC
>CAYSDC010000011.1:30985-31271 GCA_964429765.1 uncultured Pseudomonadota bacterium | reverse complement strand
CAAGCAAGAAAAATAAAATGAGATACTGCGATTTGTTCATAATTCTGCTCTCTACTTTGTGATTGCTCTGCGTGCTTACCGTACGCGTGAATTTTGTAGTCTTGTGCGTAAATTATCAAGCAACCGCTTGCGAATTTCCATCATAGTTTCTTGACGTTGTGGATTTGGATGTCGAGTTTTAAATTGTCGTCGTGCTGCTGAGCGATCTTGTGCGTTATTAGTTCCTGGTGGTGGTTGAGGGGATGGTTGCTGACTTTGAGATGCTTGCTCAGAAGATTGTGTTGCA
>CAYSDC010000011.1:22249-30841 GCA_964429765.1 uncultured Pseudomonadota bacterium | reverse complement strand
CCTAGTTTAGAAAGTTTATAAGCAAGTTCAATTTCTTGTTGTCCACGCTTTACTTTAACATTAATTGTGTCGCCAATTTTTGCTTGAGTAATTGTATCATAAATAGTTAAGCGATTTTTTTGTTCAGCGGTTGTTATGTCATTAATTGCGATAACAATATCGTAGGGCTGTAGTCCAAGCATTAAGCCAATATCTTGTTTTTCAAGGTTGCCAACACGAATACCAATTGGTGATCCACCTTGATAAGCGGTTCCAATAAGTGGCAGTGAATCAACAAAATTGCCGAGCGAATCAACCTCTTTGATGAAATATTCCGGATCAACTTCAAATGCTGTTGGACTTATTTGTTTTACGGTCATTTTCCAGCGTTCTTCAAATGGAACGCTTAAAGGATTATCTTCTTTGCGCAAGAAGAAGAGTTCTTGTTGTCCATTTGCACGCAAAAAAACAACACGATTACGAATAATTTTAATAATCTGAGCGTCTTTTATTTTATCACCTAAGCGATAGAGGTTTTCTTTTTGAGTTTCATCAGCAATCATAACAACATTTTTTAATTCATCCGAAGTGATAACGATACCTTTAAGCGTAAGATTAAGAGCATCAACAAATTCTTGTTTTTTTGGTTCAGGTATGGGAGTAATTTGTGCAGCCTGCGGTTCAGGTATGGGAGTAACAAGAGATTGCTTGATGGCTTGAGGCGGAGCAGGAGGCATTAATATTTGTGGAATAAATGTTCCAAAAATATCATTTTTATAGATAACTTCGAGTGTTGCTTGTGATGTGGGCTCTTTTTTTTTTACAGAATCTTGCAATGTAATTTTTCCAGGACGACGGACTGGAGGGTATTGTTCAAAAAATTTGAGCAATATACAAGCAGTAAAAAAAATTCCAAGTAGAGAGCTATTAACTATCCATAATTGTTGCTTCATTGCTTATGCTCCACCAGCATTTCCCATAACCAAAAATACACAGACATTTGCGTTATCGTCATACAACAATCGACAAAACCCTATTGATCTTTATGGAGCTGGAATGGTTCGTAAAACTTTTTGAATAATTGCATCTGTTGAAACATTCTCAGCTTCTGCTTCATACGTAAGTAAAATTCGATGGCGCAAAATATCAGGAGCAATAGCCTTAACATCATCAGGAATTACAAAGTGTCTTTTTTTCAAAAAAGCATACGCTTTTGTTGCTTGAGTCAGTGCTATTGTTGCTCGAGGTGATGCTCCATACTCGATAAAGTTTTCAATATCTTCTAACTTATATTCTTTTGGATTTCGGGTAGCAAAGACAATATTTAGAATATATTCAATGACCTTTTCGTCTATATACACTTCTTTAGCTAATTGTTGATCGGCTGAAATATCCTGTTTTTCAAAAATTTTGAAAATGGTTCTTTCTTGAGAGAGTTTAGAAATTATCTCTTTTTCTTCAGCAAATTTTGGATAAGTCATTAATAACTTAAACATGAATCGATCAACTTGCGCTTCAGGAAGTCGATAGGTCCCTTCTTGATCGATTGGATTTTGCGTTGCAAGAACAAGGAACGGTTCATCGAGTTTAAATGAAGTATCGCCAATGGTTACTTGGTGTTCTTGCATGGCTTCTAAAAGCGCTGATTGTGTTTTGGGTGGTGTACGATTAATTACTAATAATAGGACCTTTTCTTGTTTGAAATTCATGAGTCTTCGGGCTATATACCAAAGTTCCGATCAAATCGGCTGGAAGAAGATCAGGGGTAAATTGAATACGTTTAAAATCCAGGCCAAGAGCATCGGCAATCGTTTTAATTAACGTTGTTTTTGCAAGACCCGGCACACCTTCGAGTAAAATGTGCCCATCGCACAGAAGACCTATAAAAATACGATCAATAATATGATCTTGCCCAACGATAACCTTTTTAATCTCATTTTTAAGATTATTCCAAGCGACAGATCTTTCTTTAATTAGCTCTGCTGCGTGTTGAGAAGAAATCTGTTCCATATGCAGTTCTCCTTGTTCAATAATATTCTATAAACACAAAAGTGAGTTATCATGATAAATATTACACTGAAGTATAGCATTACAAAGTGTAGCATATTGGTAAATAATGTTGAGTTCTATTTTTATGACCGATTTCTTGCCTTAGAGAAGATGTTTTTTGTTCACTATTAAAAGGTCAAAAATTTAGTGATGTTTGAAGTTATAGGAGAAAGTATATGAAAAAAAGAATGATCATAATTGCATGTATAAGCATAATGGCGCAGATGAGTGCAGTGTTAATTCTAGAGGGAAGAAAAATACAACAAGAGATGCGAAGTGATCAGCAATTAATAAACAACGAATCGAAAGAAGAAAAGCAGCGAGCGACTTTGAGTAAAAAGACGCACGAAAAACTTAAAGCTGCGCGAGAACAATACAAAAAACAATTAGCTCGATTGATTGATCTGCTTGCGCAGGCAGATGAGCTTGGGCGTGGCGTTGAAGAATCTGAAGTGACAACAAGCGATTTACGTGGATTTTTAAGCGGATTGGGTGATATTTATACAACATTTATTGATACTATTACGGGGACTAGTGGGCTCAAAGAAAGAATTTCCGTACTTGAAAAAAATAATGCTCAACTTTCAATGATGCTACAGTCGACGATGGTGAAGCTTAATGAGCAAAATACGATTATACACCAGTTGCAGAATGACCTTAATGCTGAAAAAAATAGCAACATAGCATGCATAGTAAAGGCAACTGAACTGGAAAATGAAAAGCTTTTGTGGCTTGATTACTTAAATCGTTTACAATCTTGCGCTAATACTATGAGGGAGGATAGAGCGCAAAGCGAAGAAGCGGGTGAATTTGTGGGAGAAATGTTAACTGAGGCTTGGCAAGGAATTTCTCCTGATAATATGCCAAAATCATAATCAGTGTAGATGTATAAATACATGTTTTCCTGAAAGGGGGATTGTTATGAAAGCTATTTTTAGTGGTGTACTCGTTGTTGGTTTTTTACTTTCAACATCTGTAATTCATGCTCATGAAACTGGTTATAATGAAAATGGTGAATGTTCATCATCCGAAGAATCTCCATCAATTAGATCATGGTACGATAAGGCAGATCAAATACTTGAAGCTGTTGCAGGCATTCCCATGTTACTTTGTGCCGATGCAGAGGCCTTTCGTCAATGGACACAAATTTTATTAGACATTACAACTCAATTAACATTACAAGAACAGATAAAAACAGAGCTTTTACAACGAGCTATAAATGCGCTAAAAGCCTCAAATCAAAGAATTGCTCAATTGGAAGCGGAAAAGCTTTTATGGGGTGACTACTTAGAGCGTTTAGGCTCTTGCTCGGATACCATGAAAGACTCTAAAAGAGTATCTAGTGATGCAATTGAATATACAGGAGAATTGATTACTGCTCTTGAGCAGACAACTATTTCTGGTGATGAACCAAGATCTTAATTGATGCTATTGTTAAATTGAATATTTATTTTGAAGGGGAGATGGTTATGAAAATTATTTCAAGCTTGCTGGTTATTAGTTTTTTATTATCAGGTTCGATTGCTCTTGCTGATAATGAGCAGCCATCTTGGACTGATCAAGCGGAGCAAATTCTTGGAACATTTAATCAAATTACATCATCGATTGTAGGTGATACTGCAATTTTGAACCAATGGGCTCAGATCTTATCAGGCCTGATTGATCAACAACAAACACAGAATCAGAGCTTACAACAGCTGCAGCTTGCGTTGAACACATCAATGCAGCAGGTGAATGCTCTTCAAGATCAACGAATCGCATTGATACAGCGTTTGCAACAGTTGCAACTTGAATTACATATATCAACGCAACAAGTGAATACTCTTCAAGCTCAACGAATTGCATTAATACAGCAAATTCAAGAAATTGAAAATCAGTGCTCGGCAAGAATTATGCAAGGGCGACAAGAGCAATTTGATATTGATGGTCAAAAAGCTATTGAACTAATCGATGCATTGAAGGGTTTGAGGCAAGAATTCTTAGGAGTTGTTGCACCTGCACGTAATGAGTTTTTTGTACAGTTGCAAAATCTTTCTAATTTCTTGATGGCAGATCTACAGCAAAATGCTGAGGCTGCATTGAGTCTTATTTGCGCACTTCAAGAAAATGAAGCTATTCTTGAAAGCTAGTTAGTGTGAATATGGGTGTGAGATTAAATATTCCCTGCACAAAATAGAATAAAGGGTCGATTGTACAATCGACCCTTTATTCTATTTTGTCTAAGGCTTAATAACTGTCGTGAGAATTGTTGGTTGAAAAAATAAATGGACTACGCAGCTCTGAACGACGATTTGCAAGCATATATTTATAAAGTACTTCCAGAACAGGTTTAAGCATTTCTGATGATACTTGAAAATCTTCTGGTGAAACTAATGCTGAGCTGACGGCATTTGCCGAGATATCAGACTTATGTTTTTCTGTTAGAGATCCTTCATCAGTCAAAGATTTTGCAGGAAGTTTCCAATAACCACCAAAAAAAGTTACATGGCTGCCTGATTGGTCTTTGTGTAAAGCAAAGACTAAACGTAGTGTTGGGTCATAAATTTTTCCGTCAACAAGAATATGTTTTGATTCTGCATATTCTTCAGCAAGAAAAATTGTATTTGCCATACTTTCATCCGTTGTCCAATAACCATATGATGTATTAGGATCACGGTCTTTAATTTGATCTGGTCTTGTTAAAATTAATTGCAACGTAGCATCTAAGTCCTCTTGATGAGTAAATATTACACCACGTCCACAAGAAGCATTTGGTGGTTTAATGACGATAATGTTTGATTGTAGTTCATTGATAATTTGGTTAGCCAGGTCAGGCGAATATGTTGTAGGACAAACTTTGCATTTAGGCCTATAAGCTTCCATGTTTGTGTCGACGAAAAGTTTATTCGTGTAGTATTTGTTGCGTATTAAATTGTTTATAGGATCGCCAACAAAGACAACATTCGGAAATATTGATTTGAATTGAGCCATTGCCTGCTCTGCTCTGCCCCAACGAACAAGCACAAGGGCTTGGTAGTCCAAGCAATCTTGAAGAGTAACACTGTTGTTTTTTTCAAATAATGATGCGAGCATTCGTCTACTTAGATCGGTAACCCCAGATGAGTTGTTTCCACCCATTCCAAAAAAAACTTTTGGAGCCATAGTCTCTCGTGACACAGGGTCTCCTGGCATACGGACGCACCATGTTGGAAGTCCAAATTGTTGTAAATAATTCCAGAAGTGTGTCCACATTGCCCCTGCACCATAAAGGCGATCGTATCCCTTATATTGAGAGCGTGCGCCATCGCCACATTCAAGCAGTTTGAGTGATCCTGTGGTAGGATTAAATTTAAGGTCAGCAATTGAAAATGTAATGTCTTCAATTGCATTTGGTGCTGCAAGTGTTGGTGTGCTACCGTCTTTAAATACTAGTTTTGTGAGTTGTTGTCTAATCTCGTATTCAATTTGACTTAGACTGCATGAACTGAACGCCTTTACGTCTGTAAAGAGTAATGCGCATGAAATTAACGTAAAACTGACAAAAACGAGCGTGCGAGATCTTTTTGGAATCATCCCTATCCCCCTTCTCTTGATAAGCTCCCCAAAGAAATAATATCTGATGTTCTTAGGCTACAAAAAACATAGACATAGTTTCAAGTAAGTAAAAAAAGAATATTGTAAATATTTTTTTGTACTATTATAGGGGCCTTTTTGGGGTGTGGATATGCTTTGGTAAAAGGTCAAGCTTGTAAATTTTTGCCTTCAGTTCAGTAAGCGGAACTTTTAAGAACTCGCCAAGTTGTTCAAGGTTATAACGGTGTTTTTTGAGTAAATAGAGAAGATATTTCTTTTCAAATTGTTCTGTAGCGTGATCAAGTGAACTGAACCGTGTAAATGATTGTTCTTCAGCAAAAAAGATGCTTGATTCTGGAAGATAAGAGGCAAGTATTTCTGGAGTAATAATGCGATTTTGATCTGTAGTGCTTGCAACGGCGCAGTCTATAACATTTTTGAGTTGAGTTATATTTCCAATCCAATCATGGTTACGCAATATTCGTATGCTCCGTGTATTCAGAACTGCTGATTTTCCCAACAAAGCATTGGCGTTACTTAAGAAATAATCGGTGAGTAGAGGGATATCGTATTGTCGCTTATTGAGCGGTACAATTTCAAGGGGAATGCTGTTAAGTTTATAAAAAAGCATGCTATTAAAAAGACATTGCTGCATGCGTGTAAATAAGTCTGGTAGAGCTGAAGCGATAATTTTTGTTGATGAGCTATGGGTAATAATAAATTCAAGGAGTTTTTGCTGATTAACACCATTGAGTTCTTGTATATTTTTAAAAAAGAGCGTTCCATCAACAGGGGTAAGTTTTTCTTGAAAATTATTTTGCTGTGAGCAATCAACAGTTATGAAAGTTTTTTTCTGTTGGAAGTGGCAAAATGCTAGGTATTGTGCTACGAGCGTTTTACCGGTTCCTTGGAGTCCGTAAATAAGAGCTGGTATTCTTAAAGATGCTGTTTTTCTCACTTGCATCATAAATTCTAAAAAAAGCTCGCTTTGACCAATAATGCCGAACTGGTTCAAGTTGAGTTTGTTCTCTTGTTAAGTGCTGGACAATAGGGATTCGGAATCTTCTTTCAGAAAGCTAAGTTTTGTTAAGACTTCTTCTAGATTCAGAGGTTTTTCAATAAAGTCGCGTGCGCCTTTTTTAAGGGCATCAACAGCCATTGGGACTGTTCCATAGCCTGAAATAATGATAACCGGTTGTACTGGATATTCACGCTTAATTCGTTCAAGAAGCTCCAAGCCGTTAATATTTGGCATAAAAATATCAAGAAGAACCGCATCTGGAACTAAGGTTCCGATAGCATCAAGTGTGTTTGAGCCGGCGTTGAGTGGTTGTACGACAAAACCTTCATCTTGAAGTGAGGCCTGAAGTGTCTCTAACATTGCTTCTTCATCATCGATGATAAGGAGAGATGGTTCTTGATGCGCGTGAATATTGTCCATAAATTATATTCCAATTTGTTTGATTGGGCCTTCGATTTGTCCTCGAATGAATTGATGCACAAATGGGTTTTCACACTCCCAGATAGTTTGTGCAGGCCCTTTGTAGATAATTTTTCCTTCGTGGAGCATCGCAACAGATGTTGCGTAGTTGAAGACATCGATATCATGCGAGATGACGATTGAAGTCAGATTTTGATCCACGTGTGTTTTTTTTATGAGTTCATGAATAAGTTTGACCGTGATTGGGTCAAGACCTGTAGTTGGTTCATCGTATAAAATAATTTCAGGTTTAAGCATAAGTGTACGAGCAAGCCCCACGCGTTTTTTCATACCCCCAGAAAGTTCATTCGGGTACTTATCTAAAACATCCGGGTTGAGTCCTACAGAGATAAGTTTTTCCAAAACAAGCGGTCGAACGTCGTCTGGATTAATGCCTTCTTCAAGCAAAGAGATGCCTATGTTCTCAAATACATTAAGAGAATCCAATAGTGCAGCAAATTGAAAGACATAGCCACATTTTTTAAATACTTCACGGAGTTGTCGTGGTTCAAGTGTCGCTATATTTTGACCATCAATTTCTATCTGCCCTTCATCGGGATGAATTAACCCAATAATTTGCTTAAGGAGAACAGACTTTCCTTCTCCAGATCGTCCAATGATTGCTAGGAATTCACCTTTTTCAATGGTTAAATCAAGCCCATTAGTGATCGTTTTAGCCCCGAAGGCTTTTTTGAGTCCCGTGATAGTAATCATCGTGAAAACATCAATGAAATGAGGATGTAGTCAGCGACAACAATAGTTAAGATTGAGTATACAACGCTTTGTGTAATTGCAATGCCTACTCCTCGAGCACCGCCGCTTGCGGTGAATCCTTTATACGTAGAAATAATTGAAAGGATCAATCCAAAAAAAACCGCTTTAATGATTCCATTGGTAATATCGGAAACTTCAACATTTGAAATAGTTGATTCCATATAAACTTCTGCATTGACATTTAAAACGTGTACAGACATAACATAACCAGCAATAATGCCAAAAAATGAGCAAAAAAGTGAAAGAAAAGGCAGCATGATTGTGGTAGCAACAACACGAGGAACAATGAGATATTGTTGTGTATCAATACACAGCGTTTGAAGTGCATCAATTTGCTCGGTAATGCGCATTGTTCCAATTTCAGCCGTGATTGCAGATCCTGCACGCCCAATAACCATAATAGCGCTAAAAATTGGTCCAAACTCTCTGACCATAGATAGAAAAACGATGGGACCAATAAACTGAGTAGCGCCAAAACGTTCAAGGCCAATGTAGCTTTGCAAGGCCATAACTGCGCCAATGGTCATACCAACCAAAAGAACAATTCCCAGTGTGCCAACACCGATGTAATTCATGTGGTAAAAAACTTTTTCAGTTTTAAGTCTTGTTCTGAAGAACGTTGCAAATACATCAGATGCAAATACGCCAACTTTCCCTACATAGCTGCAGCTTTCCAGGGTTTTTGCGCCAAGAGCATCTATCATGCGTAAGAACACAGTTTATCCTTTGCAAGTTCAAAAAAGCAGGGAATAGTCTAT
>CAYSDC010000011.1:21799-22128 GCA_964429765.1 uncultured Pseudomonadota bacterium | reverse complement strand
AGTTGTTGTCCTGAGCGGATTCTTCTTCTAAGGAGTCTTCTGCTTTTTCTTTTGTTTCAACTTTGTTTGTAGGTGCTTGAGCTGCACTCGTTTTTGTAAAGCCTTCCAAGCGAGACTGGCGTACTGATTTGGACTTAAGAATTGCAAGGCCAAGCGCTCCAAGAACAAACAATCCACCAATAATCCAAGTTGCTTTTTCAAAGAAACTTTGCCCGCCGCTACCGCCGAATAGCATTTGTCTACTTCCACTCATACTGCCAAGGCCCATATCGCCTTTTCCTTGTTGAAGCAAAATAAGAAAAGCGAGTATTACGCTTAAAATTACAAAA
>CAYSDC010000011.1:13717-21765 GCA_964429765.1 uncultured Pseudomonadota bacterium | reverse complement strand
TTTACTACTTTTTCAAATTCTTCAAAGTCTAGACTTGCGCCACCAATTAAAAAACCATCAATAAATGGAATTGTCTTGAGTTGACCGATGTTTTCAGATTTAACGCTTCCTCCATAAAGGAGTTTCCATTTGAATAAATTTGCTTTTAAGGATGTTTCTTTAGCAAGCCATGATAGAACCGATTCTATATGTTCATTGGTAGCAACTTTACCCGTACCAATGGCCCAAATTGGTTCATAAGCAAGCCAAATAGGAACATGTGCCTTCTGATGTGTTGCAAGCATGGTAAAGAGTGGAATTAGTTGTTCTTCGAGTGCCTTAAGTGTTGTTCCACTTTTGTATTGTTCAAGATTTTCACCGATGCAAACTACTGGAGTGATATCCACATCAAGAAGCGTTGCACATTTATGAGCGATTCCTTCATTGGTATCGCAACCAAATAAACGTTGTTCGCTATGTCCGATAATACAAAAAGTACAACCCGCTTGTTTTAAGCTTGGGGCGCATACTTGTCCCGTGAAAGATCCCCGAGTATGTTGCGAGCAGTCTTGAGCACTGAGTTGAAGATTTGTTCCCTGAACCATTTGGTTAATGGGATAAATTGTTTCGGTTGAAGGGCAGATAACAATTTGAGTATGTGGCTTTTTTGAAAGCAATACAAAATCGTCATAATGCTCAGAAATAAAAGTAAGCGCTTCGTTGAGAGGTAAATTCATTTTCCAATTTGCAAGATAGGTATAATGCTTGTTCATGAATGCTCCTTTTCCAAAATAAGTTACCATGAAGTATACGATTTTTTATAGGGAGCAACAAGGCTGTTGTTATGAGTTAGTAAGTATTGGAACAGTCTCATATATTTGCCGTACTTGGCTGAATTTATGCAATGGGTATGCTTAAAATTATTTGAAGTCTTGCCAAAAATAATAAATTTTCATTGTCCGTATTGGCTCTAATTATTTCGTATTACAAATCCGCGTTCGGCCCAGAGTTTGTTCTTGGTCTGAATATAACTGTTCCCTGTTGCATCTTTAAATCGTGCTTGAGCAACCGTTTGTGCATATTCTCCAATTTGATAGCGTAAATGAGGGTTTTTGGTTTTTATAATATTTTCGATACACTGAGCAACTTCAATTGGTTCCACAACTCCAGGCGTGTTTGGGGAAGTTACTAGTCGCTTGTGCATGAAATCAGCTAAGATCTCATTGTATCTTTTAAAACATTCAATTTGTTCTGCCATGCGCATCCCCGGTTTGATATTGGCATTGCTACGAGTTCTTACTTGCCCCATTTCTATGAGCGATACAGAAATATTCCATGGTGCAAGAGTTGTTGCAAGTGATTCCGAAAGTCCTTCAAGGGCATGCTTGCTAGCGACATATGATTCAAGGCTTGAATACCCTTCAATACCAGCAACGCTGCTGATGTTAATAATGCGTCCGAATTCTTGTTTGCGCATGATAGGAGCTATTGTCTGAATCATGCGAACGGGGCCAAAGTAGTTGACGTCCATAACACGTTGTTGCTGTTCAATAGTCTGTGTTTCTATGGGACCTAAGACAATTTCACACGCATTATTAATCAAAGCATCAATGCGTCCAAAGCGCTTAAGGATGGTTGCACAGCTGGCATCAATGGTTGCTTGATTAGTGATGTCTTGCTCTACAATTATAACGTGATCAGGAAATTTTTGAGTCAGTTGGATAAGTTCTGCGCTTGCAGGAATTGTTCGAACGCCTGCACACACAATATATCCTTGCTGAGCAAGATAAGTAGCGGTTGCAAGACCAATGCCTTGTGAAGCGCCAGTAATGACAATAACTTTGGCAAAATGGTTTTTTGATGCATTTGATTCATTTGCTCTGCTACAGTTTGTACTTGTAGCAACAAGAAGTGACAACAAAAAGACACAGGTACGATGCTTATTCATGTATGCTCCTTTTTTTAAAATAAGTCACAATAAGTTATCATGAAGCATATAATTTTTTGCAGGGAGCAACAAGGTCACATATCATAAATGCAGTAAAATTTGAGTTAGCTTGCGCTTTAGTTTCGCCTCCTTCTATTTTTATAAAAAAGAGAAATTTTTTTTGAAAGGGATAGATAAAATGAAACTTACTAAGGTAGTTTATATCGGTTCTTTATATATTTTTTTTATATTAAATATTTTTCCCTCTCAGCTCTTTGCACGGATTAGTCTTGCTGAGCTTAAGGAAACGTATGCTGCCTTAAAAGATGATTTTAAGAGTCTTTCATTGCTTCATGGTGCTGCATGGTGGGAAACAGGAATGATTGAAAAGTACTATGATTTTGATAACTACAGAAAGGAGGAAAAAAAATCGGCTAGTGCTATAGCCCAGCTGCTCTATGAGTTCTTTCATCGAGTTGCAGGTGAATTTACAATTACCACTTCTCCTGATAACCCGGCAAATTTTTTCACTCATGAAATTATTGGAAAAATTCTTGGTACTATCCATAAACAACTAATACAAAGAGAGCCAAAAGAGTCTTTACAGAAAGCACTTGAAAATGTACTTTTAGAACACAAAACAATGACACTTTTAGGAATGAAAAGTAAAAACCAGAAAAAAAATTACACCAAAAGATTTAATCTCCTCCCTAAGCTTCTTGCTGATGCGTTAGATGAAGCTGGACTATTTGACCTTAGTAGCAATGCAAGTTATTTATCTGTTATGCCTTACGCAATTTTATTAAGTTTTGCGTATAGAAAAGTTAACTCCAAGTATGATGTTAATCTTTTTTTTAATGCGCTTTCTGCCTCGATTGGTGAAGATGTTTTACAGAAGCCTTTGAGCGATGAAGTATTTCTTCCTGCTGATATGATGCAAACGGTTAACCAACTTACTGATGGTACGTTGAGTATTGATACCCTTAATGAGAATGATGTCGATTATGAACGAGCAATGATTGCTATCTTAGGCAAACCAGCAGGCAATATACCCAAAAAAATTCAATATGCAAATGTAAGTTTTGAGGGGAATAAATTTGCAAATTGCTCAGAGACTGTAATTCGCAATATTATAGGTGTATTGTTTTATGATTTTGATTTACAAGAATTTTTGTTAGAACGCTTTTTGCAAGAAAATAAATCGATTAATAGTGACAAAATTCATGAAAATTTAAAAAATTTTTATAAAAAAACGTTTAAAATATTTGGACAAATTATTTCAACTCAAAATGCTGTTCATGCGGATAAAAATGAAGTTCATCAGCTTTGGAATGATGTTGTATTGGACAGGCCATGGGTAGCATACAATCGATTGAGTAAATCAGGATTAGAAGAGATAAAGGCCCCTCATAATACATTAGGTTTTATTTGGATGCCAAATCAAAATAACATCAGCGTTAAAACGATTGAAGAAATCCAAGCATTATTTCCCAATGCAGCAATTCAAGTGTGGGATGAGCCTGGAGTATTTAAACTTACGATTAATGATCGTACGTATCTCGTTTTTGATCATGATCAGTATCATGCATTTGAGCTTCAGCCCAGTATCAAAAATTTTATAGTACTTTTGAATGATTTACTCGGCCTTGAGTTATTTAATGTTAATAGATCTGTAGATTTTAGTCGGAAAGATTTTAATGCAATATTTTTTCCTGAGGTATGTAAGCAGTTGCAATGGACATGCAGTGGATTGATGCAAAATATTGATCAGGATGATTACACAAGTACAAAGTTAAAATTAACAATTCAATCAGCAGCAGGATCCTTTTCAATATCCAGTACCTCAGGGCATGCAGAATATCATGCTATGCCGCAACAAAGTTTAATATTATCCACTATTAACTCTTCCATAGAGCAATTATTAGAAAAATTAAAAAATGATTTTTCTAATAAAAATATAGCATTGATGACGTCTCAGTTTAATGTGCTTTTTAATGCAAGTAAGCCTTCGTGTAATGACTTACAATCAATTATTAATAAAGTATTCCCAGGAGATTTTCCGAATCAATTATTGCATAAGTATTTACTACTCAGTTTTGACCTGCACGATATAGATATAAGATGTGAAATTATTGAATATATTTTGGAGTTTAATACTGATGCGGAGCTTCTCCCGTTTATGCAAAAGCTTGTTGCTACGCTGCCAGAACAAGAAGACTTTGTTCCTCAAACAAGGGTGCTTAAAAGTTTTCTTAAGAGTTCATGGGTATGGCAAACTAATCTTCTTAAAAATGCAATTTTTTCTGAGCGAATCATTCGCTGGGCTCAGTCAAAAGCTACTCCAACTTCTTTGAATTTTTGTAAAAAATTAATTGTAGATAAAGGTGTGAGCCCTTATGAATGCTTAGGCGCTATTTTTTTAGGACTTCGCAGTGAATATAGCGATATAGTAACATTAGCATTGGATCTATTTAAAACTTATTTTAATGCAGATAATGCTTTTGATGCAGGTGTTAAAGCTATTGCTGAGGTGAATGCATCAACTTCTCATAGCGCTTCTGATGAACGATATAAAAAGAGATGCATAGATAAAATTTTTATCGAACTTGTTGATCAAAATAAAGAATTAGAAGCAATTGCTTCTAGTATTGCTCATGCTATGAAAAGAGGTAATGCCGATGTACGAAGTGCTGGTTTAGAGATCTTTACTGCGTTAGTAAAAAAAAATCAAGCAATCGATAAGGCAATTACTGTGTGTAGGCAAGAATTGCAAGGAAAAAATTTTGATGTCATTAGTATGCTTGATCTCATAACGGAATTGGTAAATAAAGGAAAAGCTTTTGATTTGGGTATTGCTATTGCATCTGGGTGGTTTAAAAAATATGGAGATGCCCATAGTCTTATCTTGTACTCGAGAATACATTTTTTTGAAGCATTGATAAACAAAGGACAAGCATTTGATGTAGCTATTAATTATGCATCGCAATGTCTTCGGAATAATGAAATAAGTAC
The DNA here is from genome assembly GCA_964429765.1 of uncultured Pseudomonadota bacterium. Classification (GTDB taxonomy): domain Bacteria; phylum Babelota; class Babeliae; order Babelales; family RVW-14; genus JAFEAY01. The sequence continues at coordinate 16,847 of CAYSDC010000011.1, read as the reverse complement.
TGGGATTGATTTGTTTACAATCCTTGTTAATGCCGGACAAGCGTTTAATGAAGCTATTGATGCTGCAACGCAAAATATACAAAGTACTGACCAGAGATGTATTGAGGCAGTATTAAAACTTTTTCAGGCATTGGTCAATCAGGGAAAAGCTTTTGATGAAGCTCTTGATGCTGTTTTGCAATATTTGAAAAATGAAAAATTTGAGGTAAAAAAATTAGCACGCGATTTATTGACTACTTTAAGTAACCAAGATAGCGCATTTAACAAAGTTGTTGCATTTGCAACTCAAGGATTGCAGGACAAAAATTATGGCATACGAATGGCATCCTTTGATCTTTTTGCGAGCTGGGTAAAACAAGGAAAAGCGTTTAGTGAAGCTGCTGATATTGCGTCTCAATATCTACAAAGCGATGATTTAGTTGCTGTAGCAGAAGGGCTAGAGTTATTTACAAATTTGGTAAATCAAAATCAGGCGTACGATAAAGCTTATTTTGCAGCTTCTCAGGAACTGCAAAATAAAGAAAAATATGTAAGAAAATACCAGGCTCAGCTTCTTGAAGCACTCATAAAAAAGGGTCAAAAGATTTCTGAAATTAAGAAAATTCTTGCTGATGATAAACTTAATTTTGGGCTCAAAGATATAAAGAATAGTGCTGGTACGACATACTTTGACCTGCTTCAAGCCGCTCTTGAATCAGCTCCTCAGCCAGATCCACTAAAGCAGCGGCTTCAGAATCTTAAGGAATCTTTAGAAACATTGAAAGAAAAATTGAGAACACTTTCACAGAGCTTGAGCAGCCTCAAAAATCAATTGATTTGAACATTTTTCATGGAAAGCAGTATTTTTTCAAAAGGGTAAATAGATGGATAGGTTAAAAATTATTATCTGCTGTATTGTCATGGTTACATGCATTCCAAAGGCTCATACTTCAAAACAATTGGCAGACCAGCTTACTCATTTGCACGATAATCTTAAAAATCTGAGAGAAAAACTCAAGTCATTGGGTGATCGGCTTACAGAACTTGCAGGAAGGCTTTCAAAACCAAAATTAGAAAAAATGGCCAGTATCAGTGCATTAATAACGGCACTCAACGATTTTGAGAGTAAAAAGAGCCAAAAAAAACCTTGCTCATTAGATTTCATCGATACTTGTGATGAAATTCTTACAAAAGAATTTGTTACTTTAAGCAAAACGATATCGATAATTACGCTGCTCAAAGAGATGGTTCGCGAAATATTTTCAGGCAAACAGATAAGTTGGTATGGGCCTATGGGGGACAGGATTATCTTTATTTTCAGAATTCTTGATGATGCTCTTCGTGTATTTGGTGAACAAAAAGACCAACTATTTACTCACGTGGAATACGGAGAATCTGGATGTTTACAGTCATATATTTTGGCATATGGGCTCCTGAATGTTGGGTTTAGAAATATAACAGTACATACCGTGAGTTTAGGGGCTCCAACTGATAATACAAAAGCCATGCAAGATGAGCTTAATAAATTAGAAATTATAAAAAGTGGTCAAGCAAAAATTACTGCCATTGCCTTTGATAAAAATGATTATTTAAAACGAAGTAGTAAGCGATGGAGTCATCAAGGCGATACATTGTATCAAACAATAAAATGTGGCAGTTATGCCATGCTTTCCCCAATTTGGGGCAATGAACATTTTGTCGAGAGCGAGATGGCAACAAATTTTGTTGAAGCAATTGTGCAAACATTGAATTCTGAATTTTATTATATACAAGATAATTCACCAGAAGATCCCCATGGTCCACGTATTTATATTATGATGCATGATGGGCGTGGAGGACAGTTTCAATTGAATTATGATTGGAGTGATGACTATGCGCATAGCATTAGTGTGTATAAGAAATTTGAAAAAGGAGCTCCTTATTTAGGAGAAATTATAAAATTAAATGATAAAGGCAGACGACGGTTTAAAGCTTTGAATGTTAATATTGTATCGCCCCTACCAGCAGGTATTTTTTAAATTTTGATACTAACCAACTCACTTTACGCACTGGAGATAGGCCCTTTTGTAATTTGAGACGAAAGTACAAGAATTAGCTCAAGTAGCTTGTGCGGTCTTTGGGTCAATGGTATATATTTCGGTTCGCAATAATGATGCTGCTATATGTAGTAAAATACTCTGTATAACAACGAAGACAATCAAGCTCCTGTCCTTGACTTAACCGGAATTTACCGTAAGCTCAAAACTTGAAATTAATCTGTATTTCAAGCAATAATTTTTGCAAAATTATACAAACATTCCGGTGCATAAATGAAGTATCAAATCAGTCATGTAAGTAAAGCTCTTGTTGCACAGCTGCTCATAATTTTTTCATTATGTGCAAGCCACAACACGAGCAAATATTTCCCCTTTATTGAACGTTCTGATCAGTACGTAACTGATAAGCGATCTTATTTTAGTCCTAATGTTTTTTATACAACAGCTTCAACCGCTTTTAATCGAGGCGGAGGTAATACTGGTATTCCTGAATTGTGGGGTAACTATGACTTGCGTGATGTCATTGATAGCTTGCAAGTAGTACAAGGAGCAGCGTTTGTTAACCCAATTGAAACAATTACGGGGACACAAGCACTTGTCGGTAAATCTTTGAGATTTAAAGTTTCAAGTAAAGTGCGTTCAAATGGTTTTGTACTCCATTATGAGCAAAAAATTTGGAAAAACTTTTTTGCAGGAGGGTGGATCCCGGTTATGTTTGTTTCAGCAACAGGGCGATATCTTTTTGATCGTGTGAGTTCTGGGCTTCCATTTGGAAATTTGAATCCTAATCAACTCTTTGAGCAAGAGCAGCAAATTGATGAAATTAGGCGCTTGACTCATGACTTGGCCGGTTTTATCAAAAATAAATGGTCGCGTAGCGGGGTTGGGGATCTTGATCTTTATCTCAAATGGAATGATCATCTAGATTATCGCTTGCTTATGAAGAGCATAGATATAAATATACAAGGTGGCTTTACAGCCCCTACTGGAATTCTTTCCGATCGGAATAATCCACTTTCAGTTTCTGTAATGGGTAATGGACATTGGTCAGCGTACCTTGATCTTGTGTCTGAATTCGAACTTGGCGTGAAGGAGCACCGCAACTTTTTACTACC
>CAYSDC010000011.1:13258-13707 GCA_964429765.1 uncultured Pseudomonadota bacterium | reverse complement strand
CATGCATCAGTTTAAACACTCCAGAACGTTGCGTTTGGCTACAGGAAATGAGCCTACTATTTTCAGTGCATTAACCGCTCCTGTGAGTATGCAGCCTGGTGATACGTTTAAAATTTCTCCGTACCTTACTCTTGAAAATTTGAGCGATGGATTACATTTCCAAGGTCGCTATACTTACTTGCGTCACAATGAAGACACATGGCGTGATAAGCGAGCTGATCAATCGGTTCAGAGTTATTTAAGCAAAGACAAAGATCTTATTGCGCAAAAAGAAAATATTTCACGTTGGAGAGCACATTATTTTACGTTCCAAGTATCGTATGATAGCAAAGCTGCATTAAAGCATTATTGGCTGGACCCTCTATTTTATTTGACGTATGATATGCCCATGAACGGAAACGGAATTTGTAAAACGCACCATCTTACTATCGGTGCACAGTTGCACTTTT
>CAYSDC010000011.1:10797-13168 GCA_964429765.1 uncultured Pseudomonadota bacterium | reverse complement strand
GGCCAGCAACCAAACTCTTTAGTTTTTTCTCAAATGATATGGCGATTGATCTAGGTACTGCAAACACAGTTATTTATGTCAAAAATCGCGGCGTGGTTTTGAATCAGCCTTCAGTGGTAGCGGTAAAAAGCTCAACAAATGAGGTACTTGCTGCCGGTAATAATGCAAAAAATATGTTAGGAAAAACTCCAGAGAGTATCATTGCGTGTAGACCAATGCGCGATGGAGTTATTGCGAACTTTGAAATGACCGAGTGCATGCTTCGTTACTTTATTCGTGAAGTGCATCAAAATCGACGAACGATGGTTCGTCCCCGCATGATTATTGGTGTTCCGTCGGGAATTACGCAAGTAGAAAAACGTGCAATTGAAGATTCTGCAAAGCAAGCCGGTGCTCGAGAAATTTATACCATCATGGAGCCGATGGCTGCAGCTATTGGTGCTGGATTGCCGGTGGTAGATCCAACCGGTAATATGATTGTGGATATTGGTGGTGGTACAACAGAAGTTGCTATCATTTCGCTCAAAGACGTTGTCTATTGCAAATCTGTGCGCGTTGGTGGTGATGAGATGGATCGAGCCATTGTTCAGTACGTGAAGCGTAAATACAACCTTTTGATTGGCGAAAGAACCGCTGAAGAGATTAAAATGAAAATTGGTACAGCAATGCTCCCCGAGCAGGTAACTCAAATTGAAGTCAAAGGACGAGATTTGGTAACCGGTGTGCCAAAAACAATTAATCTTACCGATGCTGAAGTTTTTGAGTCTCTTGCAGAGCCTATTTCAATTATTATTGATGCGGTGCGCTCGGCGCTTGAAAATACTCCACCAGAGCTTTCATCTGACCTTGTTGATCGAGGAATTATGCTTGCGGGTGGCGGATCACTTCTTAAGAACATTGATATTCTTATTTCTAAAGAAACAGGTCTTCCCGTCAAAATAGCTGAAGATCCTCTTCTATGCGTTGTTCTTGGTGTTGGGATGGTTCTTGATAAACTTGATGAATATCGCGATGCTTTGATGCGCTAGAAACTTGATGCTAAAAATGTTAAGCCCACGATTTTTTAAAATCGTGGGCTTTTTTGTGTACGAGTCTGTAAGATTAAGTCTAAATGAGAGTGCTTTTTTGGATAAGCATAGGCTGTTGCACAAAAGTTAAAAGTATTTTAAACTCATAAAAGTTACAAAATAAAAATTTTTTATAGAATTTTTTAAATTTCAAGGAAGTTCATGACCACTCTAGGAGCATTTTTCGTTGCCCTGCGTGCGCATCATTCAGCAATGATTGATGTGATGAATTCCTTTTCTATGAACTCAAATAACTATTATTTCTACTATACCAAGTGGGGATACTGGTTATTTTTCTCAATTTAATACTTAAAAAAAATAGTTGAAAAATCAGATATCTCCGGCAGAAGTACTGCCGGATTTTTTTTTGTAGGAACAGTTTTTTAGAGGAATATTATTATGAAGTCTATTTTGCAGAGTCTTAAAGCGATAGTGGTGATCTCGGCTGTTATTGGGGTTATTACTTTTTGGTGGCATAAAAAAAGCAATTCGCATAAAGATGGGCTACGAATTGGGGTAGTACAGTTTATCTCGCATCCGGCGCTTGATAGGGCATGTTTCGGATTTATTAAACAGCTTCAAGAAAAGCTTGGAGATAAGATTTCTTGTGTCGTGCAAAATGCCGAGGGTTCGATGCTTTCTACGCAAGGAATTGTGCAGCGCTTTCATGCAGATAAAAATATTGATGGAATATTTGCTATTGCAACGCCTGCTGCTCAAGCAGCTCATGCTGTTGAGCATACAAAACCAATTTTTATAGCTGCAGTAACAGATCCGCGTGCAGCAGGTCTTCTTCATCAAGGGTCTAATGTTTGTGGTTCTAGCGACATGATTGATGCACGGGGACTTGTTAATGTTTTAACGCAATTAGTACCTTCTGCTCAGCGAGTTGGAATTATTTTTAATCCAGGTGAAATTAACGCAGTAACGCTTGCAAGTATAATGAGAGAATCACTACTCAATAAGGGATGCCAGGTGCTTGATGTCGGTTTGAGCGAGGGCGGTGATATAAACCTTGCAGTGCATAGTGCGTGCAATAAAGTTGATGCTCTGATTGCTCCAACCGATAATACTGTTGCTTCATCGATTCAAATTATTGCTCAAGCAGCAAAGCTCAAAAAAATCCCACTAATCGTTAGCGATAATTTGCTTGTTTCTCAAGGAGCCTTGGCAGCATGTGGCCTTGAGTATGAAGAGTCTGGGAGAAATGCTGCTGATTGTGCCATTGACGTTCTTATGCATGGTAAAAACCCAGCTGATCTTGAGATCAAAAAACCATCTGGTGACCGGATTGTAGTTAACAA
>CAYSDC010000011.1:9551-10787 GCA_964429765.1 uncultured Pseudomonadota bacterium | reverse complement strand
TTACTGTTCCTGAATCACTTATGCCACGCGTTACATTTGTTGAATAATCGGAAAGTGTTTTTACTATGATATCTCTATTACAAGTTATTGTTGAACAGGGCTTGATTTTTTCATTGGTACTCTGTGCTGTTCATCTAACATCGCGTGTTATTTTGTTTGATGATTTAACGGTAGAAGGAAGTTTTGGTCTAGGTGGTGCTATTACCGCATGTGGGCTTATTAACGGCTTTAATGGCTGGACAATGTTATTTGTATGTCTTGCAGCAGGAGCTTGTGCAGGAATGCTCACCGGGTTAATTCATTCAATGTTGCGTGTTAATAATTTGATCAGTGGCATTGTTGTCATGACGGCGCTTTATTCAATCAATCTAAAAATTGCCAGCGCGCATGTGCCGCTCATGAATACGGGCCGTATCTTGGAGAGTAATACTTCGCTTTCTTTATTAATACTAGTTCTCTTGAGCTTTGCTGCAATTTTGGGGTTAGTGTGGATTTTACGTACGGAACTGGGTTTTATGCTGCGGGCTGTTGGCATTAATCCGCAAATAGTAACGAGCCTTGGCAAGTCAGTTGCCTTATACAAAATTGTAGGCCTTATGTTTGCAAACGGACTGACTGCAGTTGCGGGCAGTCTTTTTGCTCAATACATGGGATTCTTTTCAATGGCTTCAAGCGTAGGTGTTTTGGTTATTGCTCTTGCGGGCATTACGCTTGGCCAAGTTATTGGCGGAAAAATATGGCGTCAAATGTTATGGGGAGCTCTTGCATATCCTGCAGTGCTTGCACTGGTTCTGGAGTGTGAACTTGATCCGGTGTACAACAAACTGGCGATAGCTTTGATGATTTTGTTGTTACTGATTAAGCAGCGTTGGGCTGCTCATACCATTCAAGAAAGATAATACTATGATTATTTTAGATAAAGTTTCAGCTTTAATTGGTACTCTTAGGGTTTTACAAAATGTATCGTGCTCGGTGAATGCGGGTGATTTTGTGATGATTGTAGGTCCTAATGGAACTGGTAAAAGTACGTTGTTTGATATCATTTCTGGCCGACGAATGCTAGAGCATGGGAAAATCATAGTTGATGGGGTTGATGTAACGAAAAAATCTGAAAGTGATCGAGCATTGCTTATTGCTCGACTCTTTCAAAATCCTCAACTGGGATCGGTTGGATTGATGTCGGTAAAAGAAAATTTAGCACTTGCAATGCTCAAAAGTAAAAATATATCCTTGAAG
>CAYSDC010000011.1:5650-9541 GCA_964429765.1 uncultured Pseudomonadota bacterium | reverse complement strand
AAGTTTCCTAAAAATATTCTTGTTCAAATACAGGCTGTGCTTGGACATGATATTAACGATTTACTTGAGCGTCCTATGGGGCAATTGTCTGGGGGGCAACGGCAATTAATTGCACTCATTATGGCTGTTTTGATTCCACCTCATGTGCTTCTTTTAGATGAACCGACCTCTGCGCTTGATCCTGCTGCTGCGACAGCGTTATTAAAGTGTGTTCGTACAATTTCATTAGAGATGGGAATTACAACATTGATGATAACGCATGATTTAACACTTGCTCAAAAGTTAGGAAACAAGCTATGGGTAATGTGCCAAGGAGGAATTGCAAAGCAATTTGGGGATGAAAAGCGTTCTCTTGATATGCAGAATATTGTTGCGGAAATTGATTACTCTTGGATTCTGAGTTAACACGCAAAATTTTTTGTAGTGAATACAAGCCCATGCGTACAATAAAACTCAATAAGTTAGAAATTTTGGGGAGAGGTTCATGAATAACAATGTATCATCAAAAGAGATAGCATTATTTATCTGTAAGTTACTCAATCCATTTCGATTAGCTCTATTCGTTATGTGTTTGGTTGCAATTGTATGGGCTATAGACATTTCTTTGCGGCCATACCTTTTAAAAATTATTGTTGATCGTGTTTCTGATCAATCAAGTAAAAATGTTTTTGAAAATATAGGGCTACCGGTATTACTCTATTTTTTAATGACTTTGGCTTATCCAACAGTATTTAGATTTTACGCATATTTTGTCGAAATCAAGATGATTCCTGCTTTGCGGTTGAGTATTGCTCAGGAAAGTTTTTCTTCGCTACTCAAGCAAAGTTATTCTTATTATCAAAATAACTTTGCTGGTGGTTTAAGTAATAAAATTAATGACTTAACAAGCAGTATTCCCGATATTGTCCAAATAGTACTGGATCGTTTTTTTAGTCACAGTCTTGCTTTGGTGATTGCAATTTTTACTCTTTGGAGAGTAAATAGTCTCTTTGCTCTTGGCATGCTGATTTGGTCGATAGCCTTTATCATTGTGTCGCTTTGTTTATCAAAAAAAATATCAAATTTAGCGGATCGATGGTCTGAATGCAGCTCTATAATAACTGGTAAAATGGTAGATAGTTTATCTAACATTCTTTCAGTTCAGCTATTTGCACGAAATAAAAAAGAGTATGCGATTCTTTCTGGTGCATGTAATGATGCTGTGAAGGCTGAGCAAAAGCTTGAATGGACCTATTTTTGGTTATGGTTTTATTATAGCTATTCATTTGTGGCAGTCCAAGGAGTGAGTCTATATTTTCTACTAAAAGGTCGACAAGAAGGGTGGATTACGGTTGGCGACTTTGTTGTTGTTTTGAGCATCAATTTTGGAATTGTTGGATTTCTTGGAGACCTTGGAAAAGATTTTTCGCAATTTTCTAAGCGGTGGGGAAGAGTCGTTCAAGCATTAAGATCTACTCAAGTGATACCAGAGATTCAAGACAAGCCAAATGCAAAATCGCTTGAAATTACTCAAGGTGAAATAGTTTTTGATCATGTCAGCTTTTGTTATACCGGCGTAGATACGCTCTTTCAAGATAAGAGTATTACGATCAAACCCGGTCAAAAAGTTGGATTGGTTGGTTATTCAGGTGGTGGTAAATCGACTTTTGTTAATTTGATTTTAAGACTTTACGATATTACAGATGGTTCAATTTCAATTGATGAACAAGATATTCGTGATGTTACACAAGATTCTTTAAGAAGTAGTATTGCGATGATTCAGCAAGATCCGCTACTTTTTCATCGCACGCTCATTGAAAATATTCGATATGGCGATACTCAAGCAACGGATGATAAAGTGATTGAGGCGGCAAAAAAAGCCAATGCGCATGACTTTATTATGCAGTTGCCTCAGGGTTATAAATCGTTGGTGGGAGAAAGAGGCGTCAAACTCTCTGGTGGTCAGCGACAACGTATTGCTATTGCTCGAGCAATTCTTAAAAATTCCCCCATTTTAATTTTGGATGAAGCAACATCTCAACTTGATTCAGTCACAGAAAAAGTTATTCAAAAAAGTTTATGGGAAACCATGCAAGGAAAAACAACAATTGTGATTGCTCATCGTTTATCAACGTTATTGCAAATGGATCGCATTCTTGTATTTGAGCAAGGAGAAATTGTTGAAGATGGAGCTCATCAAGAATTAATAGAAAAAGAAGGGCTTTATAAAACGCTCTGGGAGACGCAAGTTGGTGGATTTTTACCAGACAAAAATTTTGAGATTTGATCATTACATTTTTAATGATCAAATCCCCTTTAAAGCAAGTTAGTTTACAATATTTATTGGATTATCTTGTATGAATGAGATGACATTTTGAACTAATGTGTTTGCCATATTCTCCTGTGATTCTTGCGAACAAAAGGCAGAATGTGGCGTGAATACAATTGTATCCAAGGTGAGCAAAGGGTTGCTGTTATTAATTTCAGTCAAAACATCTAGTCCTGCACCAGCAATTTTTTTATTGGTAAGTGCATTGTAAAGCGCTTGTGTATTGATGATTTGTCCACGCGCTGTGTTGATAATTATGGCAGAGGGTTTCATAAGTGCGAGTTCTTTTTCGCCAATTAAATTTTCAGTTGTCTGTGTAAGCGGTACATGGAGTGATATAACATCAGAAGCCTTGAGTACTTCTTCCAATGAAGACATTTGAGTTACATGTTCTACACATTTAGGGGAACGGTTGTAAGCAACAATATTCATGCCAAATGCATGAGCAAGCTTTGCTACACGTGCACCACTATGCCCAAGACCAATGATTCCCAAAGTTTTGCCTCTAAGGTTGCGTGTAAGAAAGATATCATGAGCAGGGTTATTCGAATTCACTTCAAAAGGGCTTTCACGTAGTAGTTTATCTCCCAACGTAATTTTGCGAACGACTGCCAGCATCAGTCCCATGGTATGCTCTGCTATTGAATCACTGCAAAATCCGGCAATATTTGCAACTGAAATGCCGTGTTGGCGTGCAGCTGTAACGTCAACTAAGTTATAGCCAATTGCGTTGATGGTAAGCATCTTTAAACAGGGTGTTTTTTCAAAAAGTTCTCGATTATAAGAAACCTTGTATGGATCAGCGATAGCAATATTAATATCGTTAAGGCGTTCAAGAGCATCTTTTTGGGTATTTGTGCCATGGTATATTGTTACATTTCCATAGGCACGAAGGGTTTCAAAATGCTTTTCCTTAAGGCAACAGGTGTTGAGTACTGCAATAGTAGGTTTTGTTTTAGGAGTAACGGAAGATTGGCTTACATCGCTAGAAGCTGTAAGTGCTAAAAAGGTGTGTAATGTACATAGAGCAAGACGAATTATGAATGATAGTTGGCGTTTCATACATCTCCTAAAAAAGAGTGAATAGAATAATTGGTAAACGCATTAAGGCGTAACTGATCGATTCAAAGATTCAAGTATGTATGAGTAAGAAATATTAATCAGTGATTTTGAGTGCTTCGACTCTTCGATAGAGTGTGCTTCGGCTGATACCAAGTATTTTCGCTGTTGCAAAATAATTATAATTTGTTTCTTGCAAAACAAGCTCAATAATTGTTTTTTCAATCTCTTCCATGACCAATGGATAGATATTACCTTGCCCTTTGAGTCCAATGCCAATAACCATTTTTTTAACTTCACGCCTAATAAAATCATGTAATGAAAGAGGAGAAGACATAGCGTGTCAGCTTTCAGATTTATAGGATGATGATTGAGTAAAGTGACGAACGTACAAAAGATCAAGTGTAGGGAAGCTGGATCCTCGCTTGAGTGCATAATCAGCAGTATAAAGCTGCTCAATGAGCTCTGCAAGATCTGCTCTTTTATGGAATTGCCAATCTTTTTTAAGAAACGAATAGGGGAGT
>CAYSDC010000011.1:4766-5548 GCA_964429765.1 uncultured Pseudomonadota bacterium | reverse complement strand
ACTCATTTTTTTTGCATTAATAAAATCTTTTTTATTCAGATATTGGATAACGTTAAGAGCTCTCCAAATTTGCTCACTCCAAAAAGTAATCCAAAAAATCTCGGGGTAATCATTTTGTAACGTCATCCAGAGATTAAAGAATCTCTCTGGATTTTTGCTAAAAAAATATTCTGAAAGTTGTGTAAGTGATGGTTGTGAACTTACAAGCCCAAGAAGATATTTTTCGCTCTGAGCAATCATCTTTACGCTGGTTAGATCAATATAATTAATGAGCATGCAGGCGGTATCAAGTGAGATATTTGGTTGTATTTTAAAAAGTTTTCGAATAAATAAAGTTTTCTTTTCAGGGAGTGTAGCCCCAAAAATATTTTGAAGTAGACTGAATAGTTCAAAATTAACAACATGATCTATCTGGACTAATGTAATATTTCCCGATTGAGGCACCTTAAGCTCGCTCTTTGCAAAAAATGCAATTACATTTGGCCCTTTGTATAAGCAAAGTTCAGAGCTAAATTCTTTATGCCATTTTTCACTTTCATCAAGATAACCAAGCCAATAAAAATTGCATGATCCTAAAAAGGATTGTCCAAGGCTTGCTTGTACGTTGGACTTTAATGCACTATGAAGTGGTAGCCTCTGAAGTGAAACGGGTAGAATATTTTTTTGTGTTATAAGATCAAAAAGTGAAGAAAAGAAAAGCGACGGAAACTCTTGTCCTTGAAATACAAAACAGGGAGCCGATTTCCAAAATTCAGGATCGTATAATGATTGTAAAAAGGTTT
>CAYSDC010000011.1:1815-4756 GCA_964429765.1 uncultured Pseudomonadota bacterium | reverse complement strand
TTTTTAGTCAGATTAGGCCTGAAATGATGTTCTATAATAGGAGCCATACGCTCAAGTATCTTTTTGTATTCAAAATAAAAAAAGTCACTTCTTAGGATAGGATCTATTGATTTTGAAATCAAGGTTGACCCCTCAAAGGTTTTTGAGCCAATTGCTTCATTGTTAAAATCAAAAAGTTCACAAAGCAAGACAAGTCGCATGCGAACATGGAAAAGCAAGATGTCAGGCGACACAAATTTTGTTTGAGGATATAGTGATTTTATTGTAATTTTCAAAAGATATCCATCGTTCCGATTATTAACCAAATAATAGCCTATACGTCTAAATCGGTGTGTTATTGTTTCATAAACGAGTGGTGTAATAGCATCAAAAACATGCTTATTTTCTGGAAGCTGAATATAAAGCGGGATATTGCAGTTTTTTATATTTGTATGAGTGATTAGCGATGTGCGATGAATGCAGCTGTTTACACATAATGCCAAAAAAGTCATACCTATAAACAAGAAGATTGGTTGATGAGAGAGCATGACTACTCGGGCTTATTGAGTCGATTTGCTAAGCTAAATAAACCAGGCTTTTGTTCATGATTATTATGACGTTGAGTCTGTCGTCCAGATGGCTGTTCCATTGCTCGACGACTATGATTTTCTAGCGCTGGCTGCCCATGAGTAGGTGCAGAGCATTGTGATAAAAGGTCATCGATTCCTTTTATAGCTAGTATTCTAAGTGATTCAAAAATATTCCAAGGTATTGGCGCCTTTTCAGAGGTCCCCTGAACTTCTACCAGCTCACCTTGTGCTGAAACAACGAAATTAAAATCTGCTTCAGCTGAGCTATCTTCAAGATACGATAGATCTACGCATGGAATTCCTTTGACAAGCCCAACAGAAATTGCAGCAATGCGAGTTTTAAGGATGCTGCGAGGAATAATGCCTCGTGCAATCCATCGTCCAATAGCAACTTCCAGTGCAAGACTAGCAGCGGTAATCGATGCAACTCGTGTCCCACCGTCAGCTTGCAAAATATCGCAATCAATAACTATTGTTCGTTCGCCAAGAAGAGTAAGGTCAACTGTTGCACGTAGGCAGCGTCCAATTAAACGAGAAATTTCAACATTACGAGAATTCTGTCTTCCTTGTAATGACTCGCGCATAGTTCGCTGATGTGTTGCAGCAGGAAGCATTGCATATTCTGCAGAAAGCCAACCAACTCGTTGGCCTTTAAGAAAAGGAGGTACTCCTTGCTGTAATGTCACCGATGCTAGAACTTTTGTTTGTCCAAGCTCGAAGAAAACAGATGCATCGGCATAACCAAAGGTGTCGTACGAGATTGTAATGTGCCGAATTTCGTGTCCAGCTCGACCGTCGGGGCGTTGCTTCATTTCCATGCAAGGAGACCTTTAATTGATGGGTTAAGAACGAGGATTTTCAAGTTCAGGTGCAACAAGGCGGATTCGACCAGAGTCTTTATCATATGCTGTTACTTTTACCGTGAGCTTGTCTCCAAGTCTGTAATTTCTCTCAATATCATGTTGTACGCTCTTTGCAATGGTTGAGATATGAACAAGTCCATCTCGTCCTGGAGCAACTTCAACAAAGATACCAAATTCGGTAAATCGTCGAATTGTTCCATTGAAAACAGCACCAACTTCAAGATCTCCAACAAGAGCTTTAATCCATGCTTCAGCTTCAAGTGATGATGCTTGATCGCGTGAGAAAATCTTAACGGTACCGTCATCTTCAATATCGATTTGAGTACCTGTTTTTGCAACAATTTCTTTGATAGTTTTGCCACCGGGTCCGATCAGCAATCCGATTTTATCGGTGTCAATCTTAACAGTGGAGATGCGTGGTGCAAGTGCTGATAGTTCAGGTCGAGGAGTTGCTAATGTCTTACGCATTTCCTCTAAAATAAATAATCTTCCAATGCGTGCTTGTTCGAGTGCTTTCACCAGTACTTCTCGAGGAAGACCTACTTTATCTTTGATATCGAGCTGAAAACTCATGATACCTTCAGTTGTCCCTGTTACCTTGAAATCCATAAGACCAAAAGCATCTTCAAACCCAAGAATATCGGTTAACACATGAAATGCACCCGTTGAGTCGCGCATGAGTCCCATTGCAGTGCCGCTGACCATTGCCTTAATTGGTATACCGGCATCCATGAGCGCTAATGTTGTAGCGCATACAGTTGCCATTGATGATGAGCCATTTGATTCCAATACGTCGGAAACAGAACGAATGGTATAAGGAAATTTTTCTTGAGAAGGAAGAACGTTATAAAAGGAAGTTTCAGCTAAGTAGCCATGTCCAATTTCACGACGACCTGTTCCTCTCATTGGCTTAACTTCACCGGTTGCAAATGGTGGGAAATTATAGTGCAACATAAATGAGCGCTCTTTTGCGCCACCAATCAAGGACTCGTATTTCTGAGCGTCTTGTCCAGAGCCAAGCGTTAAGCTTGCAAGTGCTTGAGTTTCACCGCGTTGAAAAAGGGCTGAACCATGAACACAAGGCAAGGTGCTTGTTTCTGAATAAATTGGTCTAATTTCATCAAAGCGACGACCATCAACACGTGTTTGAGTTTTTGCCATTAAATCTGGCATATGCTTTGCAAGAATCGACTCAAAAACTGTATTAAGAACCGTAGTGGTTACATTTCCAGCTTCGATATCAGCTGCAAAATGCCCTTTAATCATATCTTCTACTTTGTCCATAGCGGCACTACGTGTGTCTTTGGTCGGAGCAAAAAGTGTTTGTGCAACGTCAAGCGTAAATACTTCACTTACTCGTTGAGTCCAAGATTCAAAGTCTATTTTTGAAGGAACTGTTGATTTTGTAATGCCAAGTTCAGCTTGAATTTGAAGCTGCCAGTTAATTTGCTCTTGGTTTAACTCATGTGCTTGAAGTAACAAGTCAATAAGTTCTTGTTCAGAGGCATT
>CAYSDC010000011.1:581-1805 GCA_964429765.1 uncultured Pseudomonadota bacterium | reverse complement strand
TTACAATGCCCTTCTACCATGCAAATTCCGCTCTGAGTACTTGCAACAACAATATTACTATCAGATTTTTCTTGTTCTTCGTACGAGAGATTGAATTTCCATGCCCCATCCACTTTGCCAATTTGAACGGCTCCAACAGGACCCAAGAATGGGATATTGGAAATGGTAAGAGCTAAAGAAGATCCAATCAAACTAAGAATGTTTGTAGGAAATTTTCCATCGGAAGAGTAAACAGTTGAAACAATCTGAACCTCATTATAAAAATCATGAGGAAAAAGGGGTCTGATTGGACGATCAATCAGACGAGACGCAAGAACTTCAGCATCAGAAAGCTTTCCTTCGCGCTTGAAAAAGCCGCCAGGAAATTTTCCAGCTGCAGATGTTCTTTCACGATACTCGACAGTGAGTGGTAAAAAACCTGCAAATTCTTTTGGTTCTTTTGATGCAACTGCTGTTGCAAGGACGATGTTATTTCCACATCGGATCCATGCTGAGCCATCTGCTTGACGAGCAAACTTGTTTACTTCAACTTCGAGATTGAACTTAGGTAAGTGAAATTTTTTTTGCATGGCTTCCTTTTGAATAAAGAACGTATTTCGACAAGTTTGCACAGTATGAACTTGCAGTTCTTACATCAACCCTTCACTCTTGAGAGATGTCAACAACTTGTCGTGAACCGGTATATTGGTCTTTTTCAAGTAGTTTAAAAAAGAGCGACGGTCACTAACGAGTTTCAATAACCCTTGGCGAGAGTGAAAATCTTTTGGAAATTGCTTAAGGTGTTCTGCCACTTCGCGAATGCGTTGCGATAAGATCGCTACTTGCACTTCTGAAGATCCGGTATCACCTTGAAAACGAGCAAACTGAGAAACAATCTTATCTTTTGTTTGTTTTTTTAACATATGCTATCAAGCTCCACAATTAAACGTTTATTCGTACTTCGCATATTTTCTATATTACGCCATAGCCTCACATAAAGAGACCACTGACTTGTCTCGCCTTAACTCCAAAGGAGCGAAGGCGGATGGTAGGCGCGAGCGGAATCGAACCGCTGACCCTTGCTACGTCAAAGCAATGCTCTACCCCTGAGCTACGCGCCTTTAAACCTGCTATTAACTCTCTTGTTTAAGAGAAATATTATCTAAACCAATTTCAAGGAGCTCTTCTTTTCGAGCTCTTTGTTCAAGTTCTGAAACATCTTCACCGATATGCTTCAATCTGAAC
>CAYSDC010000011.1:0-477 GCA_964429765.1 uncultured Pseudomonadota bacterium | reverse complement strand
ATCAACTTGTCCAACTAAAGAGGCTTCAGTTAAGCCGCGGGTTGTTTCTTGGAACGATGCTGCTGAAATAAAGCTTTCAGTACCAAGAGATGACTTAGTAATACCCATCAAGATAGGCTTAGCCATAGCGGCTTTTTTGCCTTCCTTAACGATTAATTTATTGATTGCTTGTAGGTGAATTTTATCAATACGATCACCAACAACAAATTTAGTATCACCTGGGTCAACAACTCGGACCTTGCGGAGCATTTGACGAACAATAACTTCAATATGTTTGTCATTGATGTCAACGCCCTGAAGGCTGTAAATTTCTTGAATTTCTTTGACCAAGTATTTTTGTACTTCATCTGGTCCAAGAATTCTCAGAATATCATGCACGTTCGGTACGCCAGATGATAGAGCGTCTCCAGCTTTCACGCTTTCACCATCTTCAACGTTTAAGTGCCTGCTACGAGGAACGTTGTACTCGAATACTTC
>CAYSDC010000010.1:25922-31911 GCA_964429765.1 uncultured Pseudomonadota bacterium | reverse complement strand
ATTGGCAACAAGCTTATGAACACCGGCAGCATGAGGCCGCTTGCCAATGGCTTGAGAAGGCAGACTGAGGCTGTACAAGCTTGCATTCGTAGTGGCGTTAATGCTGCGGGACAAAAGGCATGTGATGGCTTAAAGAATATTTTACAAAACGCTGGTGAGGCGCTTAAAACCGGCAATCCACAACCTGCTTTTGCTGGGATGCAAAATAATGCATCGCTTAGGACTGTGGATGATCAAGCAAATCGTGCAGCTCATGGGTTGATGAAGGCGGCTGGTGATGCTGCTAAAAATTCTCAAACTATGATAAATCCAGGAGTTTTAGTTGGCGAGGTTACTGAATTAAGAAAAGTTAAATTTTTTAGAGGGCTGCAGCATGGACTAACCAACCACTTTTTTGGACAAGATAAATCCAGCTTAAAAATACTTGATCCGGGTGGCAACCCTGAAAAATGGACTACTCATATTATTAAACTAGCCCAAAATGGTAACGGACCCATAAGAGACGTTCCAACTGGAAAAATAATGGAAATAATGGGAGCTATGACAAAATCTGATGGTACTGGTATCTTGAATGTCGGAGTAAGAATTTTCAAAAAGCATGATTCAGATTTATGGAAATTGACTACAGTTTTAACAGAACAAAACCATCCTCTAAAATAAAATTTTTACTTATAAACTTAGTAATATATTTTAAGTTTATGTTAATTATAATAAGCCTGTAACATAATTTAATATTAAAGGAAACAATTGGCTAAATTAACAAATATTACTGGCGATACAGTTATCACTCTTAATTTAAAGGTAATATCTGAATCTCCAGAATGGATAGGATATGAATTAATTGTGTTTACAAACGAAGACTCTGAATTTAAAGAGTTTTTGCGTTTACATAGAGAAGGTCACTTATATTTTGATAACTTTACTGAACCAGAGATACCTGCTTTGTGCTATTCGCTATATTCCATTGCCTACGGCCAAACTGAAAGTTATACCTTTACGCCTATTGATGAAAAAGACTTTTATTTGAAAATAACACCAAGCAATAATAATAATTACTACTCAGTAAGCTTATTTCTTAATACTGCAATAGTGCTCAAGACAAGTGTATGGAACTCGTATTCCATGCCTGGATTATGCATGAATGTTAACAAAGAAAATATCATTACTTTTTCAAACGAACTAAAAAGAGAGTACGAAGATATGTTCTTACCAAAGCTACTTACTACCAAATAATAAATAATTTGCTCATGCAGTGAATATTAGAGCAATCATCTTGCAAGCAGCCTAAGCTATTTTCAAGATGATTGCTTTTTTTCTGTAATAGAAAAATAACAGCCATCTTACCTACGCTCTAGACAATCCAGCTGAAGCTGCAGTTGATTTAGGCATTCTGTTTGTAGCGCCAGAGTTGAGAGCTACAGTTGCGTTATGCCGCTTGGCAGCACTTGCACACCACGCCTATCAACATCGAGAAGAAATTTCAGCGGTAGCTCGTCAGTTCATGGACGACATCCAGAACAACGCCCATCACGATCCAGAATGGCTCGCTCAAAACGGCTACATTTTTACACATGTTTTGTCCGATGTTTTTGTCGTACCACAAATTGGCAACAAGCTTATGAACACCGGCAGCATGAGGCCGCTTGCCAATGGCTTGAAAAGACAAACCGAAGCTGCTCAAGCATGCATTCGTAAAGGTGTTAATGCTGCAGGGCAAAAAGCATGTGATAACTTAAAGAATATTTTGCAAAATGCCGGTGAAGCGCTCAAGACCGGTAATCCGCAACCTGCTTTTGCTGGAATTCAAAATAATGCATCGCTTAGAACTGTGCCTGATCAAGCAGATCGTGTTGATGGATTAATGAAGAAGGCTGGTGATTCAACTGCACAGTCTACCGGACAAATACTAGAAAAAGATCTTGCCGAAATGTACAAAAAGTCTACGTTAGGTAAAGGTTCAACAGGAAGAATGATTCCTCAAAATTTGCATGAACAGCTTGCAATGAAAGAAGTTATTTCAAACCCATTGTCTAATGCTAGAGAACTGCAATCAATTAGAATGACAGACCCAAGATGGTTAGAGCAAGACGGATGGGTAAAGATGAGTAAAAACGTAAATAATATTGAAATTCATTATGTTTATAACACTAAAACGGACGCTTTTGATGATTTTAAATTTAAATAAGGGTGATAAATGTCAAAAAATATAATTATTAATTCAGAACAAGCGCTATTAATTATAGATTTTTTATACGTTGTTGATAATTATTTTACATTTAATGTAAAGGCTGCATCAGGTGAATTTAAGGGTGCATCAAACTTTTGTGTATCAAGAGAAAACCTTATTCTAGCCATTAAAACATTATCGAAAATGCACCAGGAATTGACCGGGAATTATGTTATAAATGACTACGATACTGATGCTTTTCTCGATTTTAAAATAGATAGATTAGGTCATCTGTCTATATCTGGCCAGATTGGAGGAACTCACCAGAACCATTATATGAAATTTAGCTATACCAGTGACCAAACTATACTAATGAATTTGATTAAAACATTTGAACGACTACTGTAAAATAGTAAATGAAAAGTCTATTAATTCTCATCTAATTGATCACCATGCTGTGCAAATTAATTTACACAGCATGGTAACAACTCACAAGTTTCAATTGCTCAGCACTACACTGTTATGCAGAGAATCGATTTAACAAGCGATCTAACTTAAAATTAGGCATCTGGAAATGCCGGCATTTTAAATAATCGTACGATATCGGCTGGAATTTCTAATTGACTCAAATCACTTGAAATTTCAAAAATTTTATGGATAAAAAGATAGCCAGCATAATAAAAAACCGCTTTACACAGCTCTTTTGAGGGCTTTTCAAATTTTAATCGCAGATCAAGAAAAGTATCTGCTAAATCCAAAAACAGATCTTGATTCTCTTCTGTCGATAGCATTACCCATTCTTTGAATGGATCACTATCTAACATAGCATCAAAAGAATGATTCGAACCATTGTAAAGATTATCAAAAAGATCATTAAATAAGATCTCTTGTTTTTTTAAATTATGCTGCAAAAGAATCAATGCTTTATCGGTAAAATCCAATTGATCATCTTTAGACCAATTTTCATAAAATGTATTGGCAAATAATGGAAACAGCTCTTCTGCGGATTCATCAATGCACTCACCGAGCAACTTAAAAATTTTTCTAATTACATCAATATCATTTTTTTCCCTTATTCTAGCAATACCTTCACCTGTATTAACAAGTGCAAACCAAGTTGTTACTACTCGAGCAATTTTATCGGGAGAGACATAATCGGTAATCCAGCAATCATCCAAGACCTTCCCTATGCCTGAACTTACATAGAAAAAACAAAAAAATACTTTGAATAGCTCATCTTTTGATGGAGCCCACTTGAAATAATTATGTAATAGCTTTGTATATTCTAAATCAAATATTTCTGTCGACACGAAGATTTTTACCTTATCAAAAAAAATTCGCAACCCATTTAAGAATGTTGCCATCCCTTCATGTTTGAGTGCATGTTTATCCATTATTTTAAGGAAGCTTTTAAGCTCTTTGTCGGACTCAATTTGTTCAAGCAAATGACGCATGCCATTTTTAAGAGCAAGAAAATATACATCCGACTCCTTGGCAAAACTTAAAGACATTCTTTGATAATCAACGAAAGATTGAATACTTACTGCGCTTGATTCTTCAAGTATCGTTAAATACCTTCTTGCAAAAAGAGTCAAAATTTGTTGATCGGTATACTCTTTATCCTCTTCTTGTTGAACAACTGGTTCTTCTACCTGAACGTTATTACTCTCGTCGCTAAAATCATCAAAGATATTTGTAAACGAACCACATCCGTAAGCAAATGAACTTACATTGAGCATGACAACTACAAATAGACCTAAAAACGGCAAAGCCATATATAACACCTTCAATAAAAACTCATACACTGAAATCTGATTCAACTTTGTTATGAATGTATTGGTCCATCATAAAATCTAACAGCTTTACTTGCATAAGCATTCCGAACGACATCAAGAGGCTGTAGATTTTTTGATGTAAGATAATGTTTTTGGACAGAATCATTTTGAGGAATATGCACATAAAATGTATCTGCTGGCAATGATTGAAATATAAAATTATCTTTACCAAACAAGTGTAACTCGCACTCAAAAGAAACTTCCTTATACTGATCCGTTTGGACAATTACTCGAGTCTGTATTCTTAGTTGATCACCTGAAACAAGTGTTCCTTTTTGTTTCAAGAACTGATTGACTGGAATTGTTTCAGTAATTCCATTTTGATCTGTCATGACTCCTTCTACGCCTAAAAAGTTTTTAAAATAACATCGACGCTCGGTTGAAAAGCTGAAAGCATGAGTATATTGATACGATACTTCAATTTTAATATTCTCATTGATTGGGATATCAGCCAAAGCTTCAACGGTAATCAGAGGCACTCCATTGTCAAAATGAGAAAGACTCACCCAACCTTGGGTGAAAGCATTATCCTGCCAAGCGGAAAACAATTGTGCTTGAGATTTTTCAAAAGTTCTCAATGCTCCAGATAATTCATCGGGCAACGAAAAAAGAGACAGCATTGTTTGCACAAAATCATTCATGTACGTTTTAATAGCTTGGTTATTAACGGAATTATTCAGAAAAGAATCAAAAACTGGTTTGATTGCCAACGGATCATTCTTAAGTTTTTCTTCAATCTCAGACGAAGACAAATCTTTAAAATGCGCACATAAATCGGTATTACATTTAGAAGAGAGAAAAACAAAATCAGTCAGGTTCAAAGATACATCGTTTTGAGCTAGCGAGAAAGGCTCATTACCATTACTTTTCAATGATTTCTCAAATAATGTCTTGATCATCTTAAGAGCAAGTTCTCGCTCTGATTGAGCATGATGTCCAGGGCCTGACTTTATCAAAGATGCTGCCGCTAATAAGCTGTTGGAACCAGTATTGGCATGAACATTAAATACATAAGCGCTGCTCAAAAAAATTACAGCGACGAGGATTAATTTCTTCATCAAAACCTTTCTCAAAAAAATATTTACTTTAAACGGCAAAAAACTAGATCGAATATAAACATACAATTTTAAAAAACAAGCTTGCCAACAGAGTTTAGATTTTCTAAAATATCTGAATATGTTATGCGGGGCTATAGCTCAGTTGGTAGAGCGCATGAATGGCATTCATGAGGTATCGAAGGGCTGGCTTGGCAAGCTACGACTGGCTGCGCCGCTATAAATAGCAAAAACTGCCCGTCAAAGCTAGGTAGTAGCAGGTCGCTACACACATGCACGTCATGTACACAAGAACCAGTTTTCAAAAGGTGGATTGTGATACGCAAGCACCACATACAATTTATAAAATTCTTATCAGTCGCATCACTCTTTACGGTGATGCTCATTTTTTTGATTTCATATCATGGTTTGAAAGATGGCATCCATAGCATGTTTCTTTTTTGGTCGCTCTACGTTCTGTGCATACCAGGAGCTCATGGCAAAATTCTTATTGGCATCCCTTGCAAAAAGCTCTTTAAAATAGCTCCTTCAACAGAACCCTACATCTGGAGCTTTATGGTTGTGCTCAATATACTGAGCTTTATTTTTACGCCTGATATTTATCAAACAATACTTCCAACACAGCTGCTTTACCTTATTATCACCACACCTTACCCGTGTTGGGCTACCTTTATCACAGCATTCCCCGGTACATTTTATCGCTCTTTAATTGGGGTGCATCGCTACAAAGCTCGTCATGCCGTCATCCGCTGCATGCTCATTATCGGTGGAATTATCGCATTTATATTTTTCACACACAAAGAACTCATTACACTCTTGCATACCATCGCCAGCCACGTTGGCTAAAATCTCTCATTCTTAAACAAGCATATAGCCACAACTCACATTGGTTCATCTTGCCCAATAATCAATCACCGGGTATACTCCCTGCT
>CAYSDC010000010.1:24767-25912 GCA_964429765.1 uncultured Pseudomonadota bacterium | reverse complement strand
AATATTTAATTATTTTAATAATATTTAATTTATCCTTTTTACTTCTTAATGCAAGGATAAACCATGCTTGAGATTCCGCTTTCCGGTATCAAAAAAATTGAAGAAATTGCCAAAAGTAATAATGAATATATCTCACTCTCCCAAGGTGCTTTGCGCATGGGTGGCATTCCTCAAGCAATCAAAGATTATGCACAAACGCTTCTTGCAACCGATACAACAGACTATTACGACAGCTGTTGGGGACTTAAGGTTCTGCGTGAAAAGTTAGCAAGCTATCTTTCAAACCGCTACAAAACTGATGTCCGTATCAACAACATCATCCCAACTCATGGTTGCATTGGCGGTCTTTCACTTTTGTACTTAAGCATCTTGAATCCAGGTGATGAGGTGATTGTCCCAGAGCCGGCTTACCCAGCATATGACATTTTAACACAAGCAAGCAGAGCAAAAGCGGTGCATGTTTCTATGCTAAAATCGCAAACCAATAATAATGATATTTGGGAGCTGGATGTTGAAAAAATAAAAGCAGCAACAACCGATAAAACAAAGATTATTATTTTTTCTAACCCTTGGAACCCACTTGGGATAATTGTTCCGCAAGCAACTATTCTTGAACTTGTTGCGTGGTGCGAACAAAAGGGAATCTTTCTGATTGTTGATGAAGCGTACAACGATTATGCATTTGATGAACTGCTCACACCAATTGTCCCCTTGGTAACCAAGTCTGAATGGGTGATTAGTGCAAATACATTTTCCAAAAATTTCGCTATGAGCGGCTGGCGTGTCGGCTATTTAGTTGTTCCTGAACGGCTTAACAAAGCACTTGCTGGCATGCAAGATGCTCTCTTGAATTGCCTGAATAATATCTCACAACATGCAGCAATGTATGCTCTTGATCACCAAGAAATTGTTGCACAATTTCACACATTGGTTCGATACAACAAAGATATGACCATGTCTATGCTTGCTCCACTTGTCGAGCAAGGAATTATTTCTGTTCAAAATCCATCGGGTGGATTTTTTGCATTTTTCAAAACACAAGAGCAGAACGCAAGCGATTTGTGCATGAATATTGTCCACAATGCTAAAGTAACCTTAGTCCCTGGAATTTCATTTGGTCCATCGGGAAATTCATTTCTCAGGTT
>CAYSDC010000010.1:23765-24757 GCA_964429765.1 uncultured Pseudomonadota bacterium | reverse complement strand
GGTTATGCTATGCGCGAGATACCGAACTTTTGAAAGAAGGTTTAAACCGCTTAGTACATTTTTTAGGGAAATAATGTATGTATAAAAAACACGAGCACATACACTTCATGGGTATCGGGGGAATTGGGATGAGTGGCATAGCCCGCATCCTTAAGCTTCAAGGTTATACGGTATCAGGCTGTGATGAATGTACCACAAGTAAAACTATCCATGAGTTACGTAAAATAGATTGTCTCATTCATGATGGTCATGATATCACGCACGTTCACAATGCGGACGTCTTGGTTTATTCTTCTGCGGTACAATCTGACAATGTTGAAGTTGTAGCGGCAATGAAAAAAGGGATTCCAGTAATTCCACGGGCCATTATGCTTGCAGAACTCATGCGTACCAAATATAGCATTGCAGTTTCCGGTGCTCATGGCAAAACAACTACAACTTCACTGATTGCACATATTTTGATTGAAGCTGAAAAACAACCAACCGTTGTTGTCGGTGGAGTACTCAAAAATATTGATACTCAATCGTGCCTTGGTGAAAGCAATATTTTAATTGCTGAAGCGGACGAAAGCGATCGATCTCTTCTTTATCTCAACCCAACAATGGCGGTTGTCACTAATATTGATGCTGAACATCTTGATACGTACAAAGATTTGGATGATATCAAGCATACCTTCAAAAATTTTCTTGCTCGCTTACCCTTTTATGGTAAAGCTTTTTTATGCAACGATGACGAAAATGTCCGCTCTATTTTGCCACTCCATCACATCAATGTTGTTAAATATGGGCTCAACGATGACGCCGATATCATTGGAACTATTACTGATCTTGGCAAATCTCAATCAACATTTGAAGTCTATCGCAGCAGCTTTGTGCTCGAACACGGGACCAAAGAAAAGCAACTTTTAGGCACGATCTCGCTTAATGTACCAGGCGTACATAACGTGCAAAATGCTTTGGCCGCACTTGGAGTCTGCCTAGAATTTGAGGTC
>CAYSDC010000010.1:18322-23755 GCA_964429765.1 uncultured Pseudomonadota bacterium | reverse complement strand
CTTTTGAAACGATAGCTCATGCCCTTGAAAATTTTAAAGGTGTTGAGCGCCGTTTTGAGTTCAAAGGGACGTATAATGGTGCTGAAATTTTTGATGATTATGGCCACCATCCAACAGAAATGCATTGCACCCTACAAGTAGCTGAAAAGCGTAAAAATAAACGCTTGATTGTTGTTTTCCAGCCACATCGATTCTCTCGAACGATGCACTTATGGGATGATTTTGTTCAGCTTTTTGTCAAAGCAGATGCACCCTACCACGCTGCAACTATTTACGTGACTGATATCTACCCGGCTTCAGAAAAACCGATTGAAAATATTACAAGCGTGCGCTTAGTTGAACAGATCAAAAAACTGCGTCCAGATCTTGATATCCGCTACATACAACAGCACGATCAAATTGCAGAATCGGTAAAAAACCAGCTCCAGGAGGGCGATTTACTCCTTACGCTTGGCGCTGGCAAAGCCTACCAGATAGGCGATTTACTTGTTGGGCTGGAGAAAAACGGAAATTGACAAAAGTCCAAATCCACGAGATCATATCTTCACTTGAACAAGGTGTTCAAGCTTATCTGTTTATCGTGGAAAGGACATCAATGACAATGCACAGGAAATTGCTCCTTGCAGTCTCCAGTATGCTGGTATGCGGAACATTTACCGTACATGCAGCAAAAATCAACCAAGATTTAGCACGCATCGTTGAGGTTGATCAGGAAGTTGAAGCAAAGCCACTTTTGATGGCAGCAAACACAACTCTTGCACCTCAGGGCAGCACTCGAGCACCTCTAGGAAAATACTCACCCGTCGTTATTAAAAAACCGGCAACTGCTGGTGTTAAAGTTCCATTCGTTTTTAAACAAGGCGATTCAGAACTTACTATTGGAAGCATCTCCAAAATTTCACATGTTTTTCAAGATGCAACCTACTTGCTAAACCGACAAATTCCTGACCAGAATGAATTTTTCAAACACAGCATTGATCTTTTCTTTGATGTAAAGTTTGGAAAAGAAAAATATGGCCACACCGCCGTTGAATTGTTTACCGATCTGCGCCACAAAGGTGTATGGGGTAAACAAGCGGTGTTTGCAGATAAATACGAAGCTGGAAGCGTTGGCATTGCAAATGTAAAACTTTCAGAATCGGTATTTGGTTCTCACTCACACGGAACAGGAAAACCGCTCGTTTATGTTAAAGATGGCTGGCTTCAAATGAGCCTGAATGCTATCGTTGGCATGGAATCGGTTAACATTCACACACTCAAACTTGGTTGGTTCCCATTTGAACTTGGTCGCGGTATCGCGCTTGGTTCAATGTACGGTGCCAACAAAGAAATTTTGGGCCTCTATTCATATTCAGATGATAAATCTGCTCCAGGAATATTGCTCAGCGGTTCTTTGGTGAAAGACGTTGTATCATATGATATTTACTATGCAAAGTTTGAAGAACGTAGCAAAAGTATCTCTGACACATTTAACAGTGACAAAAAACACTGGATTGGTCGACGCTCAACTCCATGGAGAGGCATCAACAAAGATAACGACCTATTTGCAGCACGCATTCAATTTTCATCTCCAAGCAAGTTTGAAAATTTTGGTTCACTCGAAATTGAGCCATACTTCTTCATCAATGAAGCATCCGATCAAAAGATTGAAATTGCACCTGATGCAACAACGCGCATCGGCGCAAGTGGTATTGCAGTTGAGTACAGCAAAAACAATTTTGAATTTGGCGGCGAATTTGCGTCCAACTTTGGACATGAAATTGCTCATGCAATTGATCGTAACGTCCCTCAAATTAAACGCAGAATAGTTGCTGCACCGCTTGCACCAGGAGAAAATGTTCTGAGCGAACAATACACTAAGGTCACACACGCTAATGGCGCTTTCGTTTCTAAAGATAACGATAAAATTGTTTTCCAGAATGGTGTTGAAAATATTTCAGGGGAATTACCAGACCCAACAACTGGAATGCCAAGCGGCTTCACCAGCTCAAATGACCGCTTTCGCCGTGAATACGTCAGCCACTTTAACGGCTGGATGGGTGTTGTTGATGCGGCATACACCTTTGAAGATATAAATTTGAAGATTGCAGCTGCTTACGGCTACGCAACAGGTGATACCGATCCTCATGCAATTGAAAAAGACAAAGAATTTAAAGGCTTTGTTGGCCTTCACGAATGGTATGCCGGCAAGCGCGTTAAAAGTATCTTGATACTTGATGAGCGTAATCTCAAGCGACCAATCAGCCTTCCTGTTGGATTTGAAGACCGAGCAGCAATTGATTTAAGTTTCAGTGACTTGCAACATACAGGTGTAAGCCTTGAATGGAAGCCAGCACTCAAAGAAAAAACATTGGTCCTAAATCCCAATCTAATGTTCTTTTGGAAAACCGATACATCAAAGAAATTTGATGCTGTTCAAATGAAAACAATAGACCAAAATGCTCGTAACTTTATGGGAACTGAAATAAATATTATTTCCAAATATGTACCACTTAAAGACTTATCAATCTTCGCTAACGCAGCAGTATTTATTCCTGGTGGATATTTCACTGACATGCAAGGCGTTAAGTTGAGTGGAGACTACTTTGAAACTTATATTCCAGAAGATGCTCAACCTGATGTTGATGATGAAGCTCGCTTCAGATTAAGCACAAACACAGCATTCCACTTGAATATTGGATTTGAATATCGATTCTAAGTTTTAGATAATCATATTTTCAAAGTAAAAAGGGCTGCATAAAAATGCAGCCCTTTTTACTTTGATTTAAAAAAATTATTTCAAATGAGTGTCAATCTTACCCTTAAGAACATCTTTATTCATAAACCCTGTCTCTTTACCAACCACTTTGCCATCTTTGAAAAAGATAAATGTTGGAATTGAAGAGACATTGTGTTGAATTGCAAGATCACGTTCTTCATCGATATTTAAACTGACAAGCTTAACGGTACCTTCAAGCTCTTTTGAAAGCTCTTCATAAATAGGAGCCATTTGGCGGCAAGGACCACACCATGTTGCCCAAACATCAACAACTACAGGAATAGTAGACTTAAGAACTTCTTGTTCAAAATTTGCTGCGTTAACACTCTCTGCCATGATTTATAAATCCTTCTAACAAATAAATATTACCCTTGTTGTCATCCCCGCCTCCGAGCCGGGATCCAATTCTATCTCTTACTTCAATGTACGAGCTCGAGCAAAGAACTCTACTTTCTGATCATCGCTCATTGGTGATTGCTCAACATTAATCCAACTTCCAGGATCATGCTTTTCTGCCAAACGAGAAAAGCGGTTATACCAAACACCATGATGCGTACGCAAAATTTCTTCAACCAACTTGTAATCATCAGGGTTCTGCAACTTTGAAAGCAATAAAACAGATGAATGACTCACCTGAATTCCATTTTTTTCAAACCATCGTTTATGCAAACCAAATTCTGAATTAAACGTCAGCAGGTAGAGAGGATCCGAGTGTCCTTTACTCAACCCTTTGCATAATCCTTTATAAAACCAGTTAGAAAGAATGTTTGGAGTATAACACATTATCTGGCAGCCAGGTATTTTTTTCAGGAAAAATTGCATGAGCGACTGACCCAGAGATCCAGCTTTATTCTCTAAAAACTGGAAATACTTTCCTGCAAGCTGATGCTGCATAAGATAATCAACACGCTCGTGAATCGACTTTTCTGCAATACCATTGCCATCATGCTCTTTGAATTGACTAAAGGTTTTTGCATCAAAACCCATTGTCGTTAAAAAGGTACCGGTTGTTTTACGACAATACATTTCAAGATCAAGCATGACACCTGAAATTGGAATACCACGTCCAACCAGAGGATCGTTCCATTTTTTTAAAAAAGCATCAAGTGGCATTCTCACTTCATGATCCCAAAAACTCTGTTCAAGCGGAGCAGGAATATCCGGATATTCATTGCCATACAAATCGAGTGCAAAGTTTTTTGGCATGTTTGGTGGATATAGATTATTGGCTACTTCAAATCCAATAATAATTTTAGGAATACTACACTTTAACCGTGCTGAAGCTTGTTTAAGTTTTTTAGTAAATAATGAAAGAGATGCTACAAATTTTTCTTCTAATATTTTTGATTGTTGCTGGTCCGATTTTACCATCTTTGCAATAGGGCTGTAATAAATATTGGGTGTAATGCTAATCCATAGCGCATCAAGACCAGAAGTGAGTGTGTAGTTAATTAAGGCATCTTGCCGTGAAGAGCGATCTGTCAGAGCAGCTTTTCGTTGCTCATCGGTAAAATTCTTAGGTAAATCTTCATCATAAAATACGGGAATTTCCATCCATGCAACCTTGCGCATATGATTGCGAGGCGTTTGCACCGATGCACCAACAGCTTGGAGCTTGACAGGTAATGCCAAAGGTTTTGTTTGATTGTTAAGCATATGCAGC
Organism: uncultured Pseudomonadota bacterium; assembly: GCA_964429765.1. GTDB lineage: Bacteria > Babelota > Babeliae > Babelales > RVW-14 > JAFEAY01. Next base: position 19,334 of record CAYSDC010000010.1, on the reverse strand, counting down.
GCTTGTGTAGAATTTTTCTCTTGAGTTGTTGCAAGCACTTTGAGTTCCCACAACATGCGTTGAACTAAGCCAAGCATCTCTTTTTTGAGTGTCGGAGATATTGGCGTAATATGAAAGCTTTCAGAAATTCCACCAAACGAAAGCATGCTTGGTGAAATGAGCGCTATATGATTTTGAGTTTTTATATCTTTCCAATAAATACCATACGGCAAACTACGCTCAATCTCTTTTGAACAGCTGCGTCGCATGGGCAATAAGTAAACATCACTCTTTTGGGCAAGCAAGCGATTTTGTACAGTATTGCAGTCCCAAATGAAACCATGATGCGGTGCATTGAGTGTTGTATGATAGGCACAAGACCGCCGCTCAAGCGGTGTTGTTAAAAATAGATTTGCGGTATTCAAAAATGCATGCAGCTTGTGCTGCGTTGCATGTTGTGCAAAAAATTGTTGTCCACCGTTGTGAGGAATTTGGATTCCCAGCGCATTCAAAACGGGAGCGTAGGCTCCAACAACACTAGTTTTTGGTGCAACATTTGCTCCCGGAAGAGCCAAGCCAATCAAACGATTTTTAAGCGCAGCGTATGATCGCATGAGCTGCAGAAATTTGCCGGAGACTGCAGATTTTTGTATGCCGCCAAAAAATTCTCCACCTACAAGAAAAAATGCAGCATCATAGCTTGATAAATTCAACTGACTTATAGGAGTATCCATAATTTGATCAATAGGTACATACTGAACGGAAAAACCAACTGATTTGGCAAGTTTTATAAATGGCCTATAGGCCCAACGCTCTTGGCCAACACTGTCAAATAATGCAAGTTTTAATGAACGAACATTATTTTCATTTTGACAACTTATAGAGCTTACTGAAAATAAACTGAATATGACTAAATAGACCTTAATCAGGTTTTTAATTGCACGCATCTCCCCTCCCCCGAATTATGAAAATACGACGTGCTCTTCTCACCATGATCCTACTTGTTTATTATTCAAATAGTCAATAATATGAA
>CAYSDC010000010.1:17745-18312 GCA_964429765.1 uncultured Pseudomonadota bacterium | reverse complement strand
TGTCCAGATTCAAGAGGTTTTAGAACGTGCAATCACACAAAGCGCACAACAAAAAACTTGTATCTTTTTTTCTTATGCTCATACACTGAAAAAATAAATAAAGGATCTTGCCATGAAAAACATTCTTCTCTCGTGCGGAATTGCACTTTTGATAATCGTACCAACCTGTTGTACTAAAAAAATTGTTACTTCGAATATTCCTCCAGCACCCCGCGTAGTACACAATGCTCATCTACCAGAGGGCTGGTATGCGCATGATCCTATTAAACTGAATGCGGAAATCGATAGCTACTTTGCATGTGCTGCCAAAGAGTTTGTTGTACCAGTTGCAGCATCAACCGTTCGTGCGCTGATTGTGCCACACGCAGGACATTACTATTCTGGGCTTTGCGCTGCAAGTGCTTACCAAACCCTGTTTAAAAGGAATCTTCCTTCAACAGAAAATGAGATTACGTCATGTAAACAAATCAAAAATAACTCGATCAAACGTGTAATTATTCTAGCACCAAGCCACTTCGCCATGCTCCATGGCATTGCATTGCCTCACTACACCGCCTACAAAACAGC
>CAYSDC010000010.1:12419-17604 GCA_964429765.1 uncultured Pseudomonadota bacterium | reverse complement strand
TGTTCCACTTGTTATCGGACGAATTCTTGAAGAAAATTATGTAGGAATTTTAAAACAATTAAGAAAAATCATTGATGAAACAACACTGGTTGTCGTTAGCTCAGATTTTGTACATCACGGCGCCGATTACGACTATAAAATTTTTGACACCAATATTGCAGATAATATTCGACAGCTCGACTCAATGGCATTACAAGCAATTTTTGCACAATCGTTTGAACATTTTTCACGCTATTTACAAGAGACCAGCGCCACCATCTGTGGACGCGATCCTATCAAGCTTCTGCTTGCCTTACTTGAATCTGAAACAATAAAACAGGTTACACCAAAACTCTGTTGCTACTACACCTCAGCACACATGGAACAGGCTCGTGGTGCTGGGTCGGGCAACATCATCAACGTTAACAGATTAACCGAACCCTTACTTGATGCTCACATACAACACAGCGTCAGCTACGCCGGCATTGTCTTTGCCCAAGAGCACAAGCAAGATTCTGCCGCTGCCCATTCACTCACCGGCTACGAGAAAAAAGCACTCCTGGCCTGCGCACGCCAGACACTTAAAAATGTTGTAAAACCGAGCGACCAACAGCTCGAAGATCATTTGTTGCGGCCTATTATCAGCCCTGGAGCTGTTCAACAAAGCGGGGCTTTTGTTACCCTCAACGCAAAGGACGGCAGCCTGCGCGGCTGTATTGGCCGCATTACGACACCCGATCCACTGTTTCAAACAGTCATGGCAATGAGCTATGCAGCAGCATGTCTTGATACACGTTTCAAGCCGGTACAAGAGCATGAAGTCAATAATCTTGTCATCGACATTTCGATACTCACGCCACCACATCCTGTGCAGAGTTACCAAGACATCGTCATCGGTACACATGGCATCATCTTGAATAAGCTTGACCAAACTGGAGTCAAAATGGACAGTGCGGTATTCTTACCCCAAGTACCCGTTGAATGGAAATGGGATTTGCAAACAACCCTTGAACAGCTTGCTCAAAAGTCTGGATTGGGTAAAGATGGGTGGAAAGAGAATTGCAATTTTGAGGTTTTTGAAGGCTTTGAAATCAAAGAGTAAAAAGAGTAAAAAGCTCGCCTGACTCTTTGCTTAAATCTGATAAAATGACTGCACGTGGACTTGGGCAATAAGCTCACATGAACGACTCTTAATAATCTTGTATACAACAAACATCTTTCATCAAGCTCTAGCTTGTTCTACTTTTACCAAGATTTTATCCCCACCCTTCTGTACATTGATTCTATGAAATTGTTGGTAGAAAACCTTAAAATATTATTGCTATATTAAAAAGAGTCATTCAATGAAAAATAATCGACAGAATTTCATCCAAAAGATTATCTCGGTGATCCTGGTTGCGCTTTTTTTCATCACGCTTCCCAATTTTATATCTGCTATGAATCTTGATACTCAACTTGGAAATTTAAGCACAAAATTGCAGCATTTAAAGGGCAAGCTTGGACAACTTAAGGGTGTATTAAAGAGACTTCAAAAGAAGCTCTCTAAAAAAAAAATTGGAAGTACATCTACACATAAACTATTTGAACTAACAAACGATGACCTACAGACAATACAAACAGCTCTACGTGCTAAAAAATCTACTGCTTCTAATCTGAATGAAAACATGAAATTAGCACAAGAGCAAAAAGGATCCATTGACGCAATAGAGCTTATCGTATCGCATGATATTTTATCAACAAAAAATACAAAACAGATTGAACGTAAAATTACACCACATCTTCAAACCTTTTCGGAAAAATTCAAATTGCTGAATCAAGCAATAATAAATGATTACTGGGAAAAAGAGTTCTTTTATCCAACAACAGATAAACCCAATGCAGCTGCTCTTACAGAGCAGAAAACAAAGCTCTCCAAAGAGCTTAAGATAATTACTGATGCAATACGCACCATTGAACACGAGCAAAATGAAAAAGCTCGACAAGCACAATTAGAAGCTGAAAGAAAAAGAGCTGCTGAACTAAAAGCTCTTGAAGACAAAAAAAATGAAGAAAAACGCTTGGCTGAAGCTCAAGCAGCGCGAGATGCTCTTCCAAAATTAAAAGACCACATTCAAAATATTACGAACAATGGGATACAAAAAAGTAATTTTATAGCAATGCGTAAAGAATTTTCACAATCAAAAGCCGCATTTCCATTGTTATCACCAGAAGAGCAAGATATTCTTAGAAGCGCTTGGAGAAGTCTAAATCCTGATGATTTGCCGGCTTTCAATTTTTCAAATCCTCTTATGACATTTCTTTTCCTTCTTGTTCAGACGCTCAATCTTTCTTATGATGACTATGTAGTGCGCCATCTTAAATTACAAGCTACTCCCGCCGATTCAGGAAAAGAATTTGGTGATGAAAAATTTGCTGAAATAGTAAAAAAACAACGACCTATTGCATCATCTGCACCAAAAAAAGATGTGGTAAAACCGGCTCCAAGCGTAGAAGCCTCGCCTGGTGGAGCAGATCCTGCTGATGATGCAAAAAATGCAATCATTGCTATTGTTCGGTTAAAACAACCTCCTGGACCGCCGCCACCACCAGGAAGCCCATGGGACGTTTCATTGTGGCCTACATTAACAAATAATGAAATACAAGGAATTATATCCAATAGAAGCGGCATCACGAAACCTATCAATCAAGGCCTTAAAGCGCTGGTTGATAGGCAAAAAGCTGAATTCGCTGCTCAAGGTGCTGATGGACTCGAAGTTCTCACCAAGCTAGGTCTTACTCCATAAAATAAAAAAAACTATTCGGTAGGAAAAAAGCTCTTGATCTTTAATCAAATAACGTTAAATAAATATGAGGCGATGTTCAATCGCCTCATACCAAATAAACTTCTGCGTTAAAATTTTTTAATCTTCATCTCCACCTGACTCTTCATCTCCACCTGATACAGCCTTACGTATTATTGAAAGCATATCGTACATGATTTTTACTGGCTTTATTCCTCTTGTCTCTTATGCAGCCTCTTTGGCTTGATCTTCATCATAAGCTCTTTGCTGTGTTCCAATTTTTGAAATCCAATCAGCAACGACTAATTCTTTATTCCCAAAAAAGGTCCAAAAGTCTTTAAATTTTTCCTCTAATCCATCAGCAAAGATGATATTTTTAATAGCTGAATCAAGCTTTTCAAGTATATCAAAATGCTTCTTCAATAATTCAAATTCATCGATAGTCGCATTTTTTTTTCTCAAAAAGGATACAAGCATGGTACGCAAAATGTCCTGTTTTTTATCTTCATCTATTTTTAATAGCGTAAACCAATCTGGGAATTCAAATAAATTATCCTCATCATCAGATCCCCATTCATCACCGCTTGACGATGAAATATTTTCTATGGCTTCTTTAATAAGCCTGTTAGATAAAGGCTTATTCTTAAGTGATAAAACGTTATTTTTCGAATGAATCAGAAGGTGTTTCAAATACCCATTCAGCTCATTAAAATATTTTTTTTCTTCTAAAAAAGCATTACAAAATGCTTCACAAGGAATCTCATCAACGGGTATATTTCTTATATACTCGCTTCTTTTTTTTATTTGTTCTGGAGAAAGCAGAGAAAGATCTTTTAATGAATTCATTCCAAAATAAACTTTATTGGCTCCGTCCTTGAGGCTTGCTTTAAGATCATTAAAATTCTCAACGTCAGAAAAGAGCACTTTTGCGACTTTATCTGTAATCAATCTTAAGCTGCCATACATAATAACACTTTTATAGCTTGTACTCTTGTTAGCTACAATATAAGCATCCACGTTACTTAAGCCATTCATCAGCAACGATTTTACATGTTGCTCATAAAAAGGCTTGAGTCGATCGTTACCAATAATCTCTTTCCTCTTGCTTATTTGATCAGCAATGCTTCCTACTGAAATACTTTTTATAAGCTCTTCTACCAATTTTTTTTGATCACCAAGAGAAAGAAAATTGCTGGTCAAAGCCTTTGTAATAACAGCTGCAAAAAAATCCCTGTTATAGTCTCTGTTAAGCTCCTTGAGTATTAATTCAAGCTGCTCAGCATTTAAATGCTTACTGTTTTCAGCAAGCTTATCTAAAATTATTTTTTTATTTTCTTCCAAGAAAGCTGTTCGATATGATTCCTCAAAGAGGCGTAAATCATCTGCTTTTTTTGCAGCTAAATCAAACCTTTTTGATTTTAAGTCATTATCAATATAGAGGCCATAAACATCTACAAATACATTCTTAAGAACACCTAATTCGTCATTCGATTGGTTTTTAGGAAATAGACTTACAAAGTCTTTAAACGCTGAATATTCAAGCTTATTAAATGCTTGCTTAAGGTTATTTATAAAATCAATCTTGCCAAGATGTAGCCTAATTTTGTTTAAAAAATCATCAAATGACTTTTCTTTTGCAAGCTCATCTACTAAAGCTTCATCTTCAGTACCTTCGCCACCTTCAAAATTTTTTCTTAAGTCTTGCAATGCTGCACGCAATCCCTCAAGCTTTCCCTTAAGTCCATTCAGCTTATCCTGAAGCGCATGAAGTTGATCTGGTAAATCTGCACTCCAAAGTCCATTACATGGCGCTATAAGGATACCTAATAAAAATAGTCTCAACACTTTTTTCAACATACATACTCCTCATTTTTTTTGAACCATTGCATACGCATAAGTATCTTTAATACTTAAGCTTATCTGGCTCCGCCTTTTAAATTCAAGGAAAGCTCTTGATAAAAAACAGTGAATAGTTTGAAAAAAATATGACGGCCCAAAAAAAAATTTACATGGCCTAACAGAAGAAAAGACTTACGTTTGATTATCTCATTTTTGATATTTAAAAAACATTATTTCTATTATGTATTATAAATTGACCCAAAAAGATCAAAATCGTTGCTCCAGTATCAAAACAACGCAAAATTTGTGATATGATGCTCTTTTAGAGATCGACTCACATTTATATTACCTTGATCACAAAACGCATAAATCGGACGCAAATTATGGCTAAAAAATTTCTTATCATCGGAACCAGCGCTGCAGGCATTGGAGCAGCAGTTAAACTACGAACACTTGACGATTCAATCGATATTACTTGCATCACTGCTGAGGCAGAAATGCCTTACAATCGATGTTTGCTTGCAGATTTTGTTGCAGGCGAAAAGTCGATTGCACAAGTCAGTACAAAAACTCAAGATTTTTTTGAT
>CAYSDC010000010.1:10173-12409 GCA_964429765.1 uncultured Pseudomonadota bacterium | reverse complement strand
CACTGTCATGCTCAATTCTAGGGCAATAAAAATAGACGCAATAGCCCAAGAGGTTGAACTTGAATCCGGAAAGCACTTGGAATACGACATGCTTTTTTTGGGAAGTGGGCGAGTTTCTCGTAAGCTCGAAATACCTGGAAGTCATGCCGCTGGTGTCTTCTCATTTTATGATTTAAAAGATTGTACCAATATTCTTGAGTACAAAAAAAATAATTCGGTAAAACATGCAACCATAATCGGGGCAGGACTCTCAGGACTTGAGTGCGCTGATGCATTGACTAGTCAAAATATTGCGATTTCTATTATAGAAATGTCACCTCAAGTACTCGCAGCACAAATTAACAAATCAGGCTCAGATTTTCTGATACAGCATATGTCAAAAAATTACAATATCCCTACGTACCTTAACAATACCGTTATAAGAATTATTGAGCGTAACGGTGTAACCTGCGGAGTTGTATTAGCCGATGGAACAGAGCTAAAAACTGACATGGTTATCTTCGCTGTTGGAGGTCAACTCAGCACCCCTCTTGCTCGTGAAGCTGGAATAACCTGCGAACAAGGTGGAATTTTGGTCAATGAGTTCATGCAAACTAATATCCCTACTATTTTTGCAGGCGGGGATGTTTGCATGGTTAAGGACCAAGTTTCAGGCCAACTCGTACAAAGCTGTTTATGGACCGATGCGATTATGCAGGGCATGACTGCTGCACATGGCATGCTCGGTGCACCAAAGCCTTACCCTGGAGTTTTGATCGTCACCGCTTCACCTATTTTTGGAACCAAGTTTGTTACCTGCGGCCCCGTCAACAAAAAAGACTCTGACCTGGCAGAACACATTGTAGCTGGTGATGATTTTTACCATTGCTATTTCACGCATGATAAAAAACTCAAAGGCTTTGTTATGGTTGGCAAGATTGATAACGTCGGACTTTTAAGAAAGAAGCTGGTAGATGGAAGCGAATTTACAATTCCTTCGCTCTAATCAATGACCTGAAAAAGTACCTACAAGTCCTGAGAGTTCTTCTGAAATGCCAAGTAATCCAGATAAGTTTGCAAGATAAAAGAAGCTGCAATCGAATGCCTCAACCTCTTTTCTTCTTTATATTTCTTATTTAAATCTTTTGGGGCTTGTTGTGAACTAAATCAGTTTTTGTTACGTTTAAGCTAATAAACAGGAGATACAAACATGATCCACAAAGAAATTATAAATGAAGTAAAGAATAGACTTGTAAAAACTTATAGCCCCATAGCTATTTATTTATTTGGCTCTTACGCCTGGGGTAAACCCTCGGAAGACAGCGATTTAGACCTCCTCATCGTTATAGAGCATTCTGAAGAAAAAATGTATAAACGCCTATATTCGGGACAGAAAGCTCTTTTCGGCCTTGGAGTTTCTAAAGACCTTATCGTTTATACACAAGAAGAATTTGAAAAATACTCAAATGACGTTACAAGCCTTTGTTACAAAATCAAACGCGATGGGGAATTGATCTATGCAAAGTCATGAAGCATGGATAAGCTTTGCACACGAAGACCTCAAAGCAGCCAAAGGGCTTCTAAAACTCGAGCTTTTTTCAGCCGTAACATATCATAGTCAGCAGTGTGCCGAGAAATCATTAAAAGCGTATCTCATTTTCAAGAAACATCAGGTCATCAGAACTCACGACCTTCTTCAGCTCCTTGAATTATGTATAAAGTTTGATAAAGGATTTGAAAAACTTTTCGATGCAGTAAACCTTCTTAACCCCTTTTCAACTAAATTTAGATATCCATCAGAACATGATCTTCCAGACCTAAACGATGCACATTCTACGGTGCAAGAGGCACGAAAAATTATCAAGTTTATTGCACAAAAAACATCTCCTGAAAATACTGGGCAAATCAATCTATTTGATTAATCATTTGCTCGAGCAAATGCCAAGTAATCCAGATAAGTTTGCAAGATAAAAGAAGCTGCAATCGAATGCCCTAACCTCTTTTCTTCTTTATCTTTGAAGTGGCCTTGACGCGCCTGCTCTGCTCGCTTACTACTCAAGCGCTCATCCCACAACACCCAGGAGACTTGCCCAAATTTTTGTTCAAGCTCTTCCTTAAGCGTAACAATTTTCTTGGTTTGATCACTTTCTGTCCCTGCACCAATTGTTTTTGGATAACCAACTACTACAGTGGAGATTGGCTCTTGGGACAATGTTTTTGTTAAAAATGATTCAAGCTCAGACAGCTGAACTGTTTG
>CAYSDC010000010.1:9334-10083 GCA_964429765.1 uncultured Pseudomonadota bacterium | reverse complement strand
AGGGGCGGCACGAGATGCCTAAGCCATCAGAAATTGCAGATCCTATCCATACATCGCCAAGATCGAGTGCTAAGATTTTCATACATTCCTATTTTTGAAAGGGGTCTTCAATGTGCCGTTCTTGAGGTTCTTGAGGATGACAGACCCAGTGACATCAAAATTTATTTACAAAACGCAAAAGTATCGTATCTGATATTTACACACAAAGACAAAGTATACCCCATTAGGCTAAAACGTATCAAGCCACTTCACAACGATGTATTTGCTGCTACGCTGATGGAAAGATTAAAAATGAGCTCTGAAAAATTTAAGGTACTTACCGATGACCAAAAAGCCAATGCTTGTAGAAATCATTCATAAACATGTTCCAAATTGCAAGGTATATCTATTTGGATCACGGGCTCGTGGCACGCACAAAGAAGGTGCTGACATCGATTTAGTACTTGAAGCACAACACAAAGTTGATTTCACAACCATCTTAAAAATTCAACGCGATATTGAAGAAACAACTATCCCTGTATTTGTTGATGTCGTTGATCTTGATGGAACCTCAGACGATTTTAAAAATGAAGTAAAACGAGACGGAATCTTATGGAACGATTAAAAATACAATACAAAAATTTATTAACGGCACTTGATACGCTCGAATCAGCAATGCATTTGTTTGACACAACTTCAAAACAAAAATTCTTGATAGAATTAAGAAATCCAGAAGATGAAATGAGTCATAAAATAATTTTTAAGTATGA
>CAYSDC010000010.1:4227-9253 GCA_964429765.1 uncultured Pseudomonadota bacterium | reverse complement strand
TTGCGCGACTCTTTGATACAACGATTTGAATACTGTGTTGATACGCTTTGGAAATATTTAAAGGATTATTTAGAAACTGTCGTTGGAACAGATCTAGAGATCAAAGGTCCTCGCCCAGTAATACGTGCAACCGGAAATGCCCGGCTTATGAGCGAAGAAGATGTTGAGCTGGCAATGCTTATGATTGATAGCCGCAATAGGACATCGCATATTTATAAAGAAGAAATTGCTCAGGAGATAGCCCACAAAATTCATGAGTATTACAAACTCATGCGTAAAATTGTAGACAAAGTAAAACCATAGGAACTCACTGTGCACCGAATAAAAAAAGAGGCGATCTTTGTTCTTGACGCTTCATACCTCATGTACCGATCATATTACGCAATCAAACCGTTGTATACCTCTGATGGTACACCAACACAGGCAACCTACGGCTTTTTTAGAGCATTCAAAAAAATAATGGATGACTTTCAGCCTACAAATATCATTGTCGCTTGGGATAGCAAAGGGCCAACATTTCGTAATGAAATGTATACGGAATACAAAGCAACACGCTCAGCTCCTCCTAGTGATCTCTTTGTGCAAAAATTGCACATCCAAAAAATTCTTGATGCGATGGGTGTCTGCCAAATGGCCAAGCCCGGCTACGAAGCGGATGATGTCATCGCCGCTATTGCACAAAAATTTCGCACTGACTATCAAATTGTGTTGGTCTGCCCCGATAAGGACATGTACCAACTGATGGGCAAAAATTTACTTGTATTTGACCCTTTTAAAAATCGACTCTTTGATCAAGCTGAATATGAACAAGAGCTTGGGTTCCCTACCGAAAAACTTCCTTTTTACTACGCGCTGCTAGGCGACGCATCGGATAACATCCCCGGCGTACACGGCATTGGAAAAAAAGGGGCGCTCGATTTGGTTGTACAGTTCGATTCACTTGATGATTTGTACAAAAACATGGATAAGGTTGAAAAAGAACGAACACGCAAAAGCTTGCTCGAGCATAAAGATGATGCCTATTTAAGTTACCAGCTCTTTCTGCTCAAACCTTTTGACCCAGAGGTACCTGAAAATTGCATGGAGTTTAATGCTGAACAATGGCATCAAGCCGCCACTCTGTTTACACAACTTGAGTTTTTCAGCTTTGTTAAAAAGCCTGTGGTACAAAAGTCGATTTTTGAATCAGATAGCAATGAAACAATTGCTTCTATTCCTGAACATTTAGCTGATACCACTCCCAGTACAATTTCCACGCGTCAACTGACATTAAAACCATGGGAATGTTTTATTGTTGAAACAGAAGACGGACTAACGGAGCTGATTGAAGCTATTAAAAAAGCTGGCGAATGTGCCCTTGATACCGAAACAAATGGAATCGATGCAATGAGCTGCCAGCTGGTTGGCATTTCGTTTGCGGTTAACACCTATCAAGCTTACTACATACCTTTCTTGCACCCACCGATTGGGCTCCATCAGCAGCTTGATCGCAAGAATACACTCGCTCAACTTAAGCCCATTCTTGAAAATGCACAGATTGTAAAATATATGCACAATGCAAAGTTTGATGAACTTGTTTTGCGCAACTATGGCATTACAATAGAAGGCACAACCTTTGACACCATTTTAGCCGCAAACCTTCTGCGCAGTGATGACGAAAAAATTAACTTAAAAGATCTTTCTGCACAGTACCTTCACGAACCAATGCAGCGCTTTAAAGATTTGATGGGTAAGCAGTACAAAACATTTGATCAAATTCCCGTACAAGATGCCGCCCCTTACGGAGCTCATGATTCACTCCAAACGCTCAAATTAAAGATTATCCTTGAAGAAAAACTTGATCACGAAAAAGTACTCAAGGCTTTTTTTCAAGACATTGAAATGCCCTTCTACAAAGTTCTGCTTAAAATGGAACAAACGGGTATTATGCTTGACACAAAGGTTATTGCAGAAATTTCAAAGCAAGCAACCAAGAATATTTTGCATATCAATGAAAAAATTGTTGCAGCCATAGGATCAGACAAAATTAATGGACATGAGATTAATTTAAATTCTCCCAAGCAGATTGAAGTTTTACTTTTTGATAAACTTAACCTTAATCCGATTAAAAAAAGCCCCAAAGGGAAACGATCAACCGATCGCGATGTCTTAGAAGAGCTTAGCAAAGTTCATCCAATACCGGGGCTTATAGTCCAATACCGAGAACTTGCAAAGCTTCAAAATACCTACCTTGAGCCACTCCCTCTTTTTGTAAATCAAAAAACAGGGCGAGTACACACCTCATATAGCCAGACCATGGTAACAACCGGTCGACTCTCAAGCTCAAATCCCAATTTGCAAAATATTCCAACTACACAGGGGCTTGGCCTTGCAGTTAGAAGCGCATTTATCGCCCCTGAAGGCAGACAATTTATCTCTGCCGACTATGCCCAAGTTGAACTGCGAATTCTTGCGTACCTGTCTCAAGATCAAAATTTAATGAACGTATTTTTTAGCGATATGGATATCCATACGCAAACAGCATCACAACTTCTGGGTATCCCCCCTGAACAGGTCAGTCATGAAGATAGACAGCTTGGAAAGCGTATTAACTTTAGTATCACCTATGGCCTGACACCGTATGGACTGGCCCAAGACCTTGATATCAGCCCTAAACAGGCAAAAGAGTATATCGATAAATACTTTGCAACCTACCCTGGAATTGCTCTCTGGATGGAGAAAACAGTCGAATTTGCTCAACGACATGGATATGTAGAAACACTCCTTGGTAGACGAAGATATCTCCCCCAAATTCATGAAAAAAATAGAACTCTGTTTGAAGCAGCACGTCGCATGGCTATAAACTCCCCTGTACAAGGCACACAGGCTGAAATCATGAAGGTAGCAATGACTCGGCTGAATAATCTTTTTGAAGAAAAAAAACTTGATGCACAACTTATTTTGCAAATCCATGACGAAGTACTTATCGAAGTAAATAATCAATCAAAAGCAGCTGCAGAAGCCCTTGTTCGTCAAGTCTTTGAGAATGTTGTTGATTGGAATATCCCACTCAAAGTAACGCTACGAGCTGGAAATAACTGGGGGGATGTAACAAAATAATTTTGACATTTACCCTAAAAGACGGCAGACTTGGGGTAATTGTAGTTCAAGGAAAAGCGAGCGTAGTAGAAGAAGATTTGCGGTCCTCAATTGGCTTACTTAAAGCTTTTTGTAAAATCGCAAGACAAGTCTGAAAATTGTTCAAAAATAATGAGTGTTTGTAAAAACATACGTAACTAAAGGATGAGACGATGGCAACGAGTAAAAGCGGTGGCTCGACAGGTAATGGCCGCGAAAGTCATTCTAAACGCCTTGGCTGCAAAAGATTCGATGGTCAATTAGTTAGCCCAGGTCAAATTTTGGTCCGTCAACGCGGCACAAGAATTCATCCTGGCACAGGGGTTATGCGCGGTGGCGATGAAACACTGTTTGCTTGCACTGGTGGATATGTAAAATATCGCAGTGGATTCAAAGGTCGAAAATTCGTTACAGTCACCTCTGTAAACGTCAATATTAAATAGATTTCGGTCTGTTGAGATTGGAGAGACGATGCAGGTCACCACGGCTGATTCCGTAAAATATAAATATGATTTTTTAAAATATCGATCGATTTGGCTTGTTATTTCCATTGCCTATCTTGTTATTGGGCTTGGATTTTACGTAACCAAAGGTGGGTTTAGTTATCACATCGATTTTACGGGCGGCGCTGAATTGCGCGTCTCGTTTGAAAAACCATCAGATATTTCAACTGTACGTGGTATTATAAGTTCTAAAGGATGGAAAGACGCTTCAATTCAAAGTGTTGGTTCCACTGGCAAGAATTTTATCATTCGTGTTGGCAGTCTTGATAGCGATACAGAAGCACTTATTAAAAGAGATTTAACCGATGGCTTGGGTGATAACAAAGTCCTCATCGATAACGTCTCATGGGTTGGTGCTGAAGTAGGAAAAGATACAAAGTCGAATGCAATTACAGCTGTTCTGATTTCTTTGTTATTCTTACTCCTCTATATTGCAGTTCGTTTTGAATTTCGATTCGGAGTTGGTGCGGTTGTAGCACTTGCTCATGACTTACTTGCGATTCTTGCATGTATTCTCGTGTTTAATGAAAGCATTTCATTACACGTTTTAGCTGCAATTTTAGCAATACTTGGATATTCTATAAATGACACAATTGTCATTTTCAGCAAAATTCGAGAAAATTTAGGCAAATTAAAAGGTGTTTCTGAGTATGATTTGGTTAACTTAAGCCTTAATCAAACCTTACGCCGAACACTCTTAACCAGTAGTGCAACGTTATTATCAGTCCTCGCAATTTTATTGCTTGGTGGAGAAACGTTACGGGGGTTGTCGCTTGTTATGTTTATTGGGATTATTGTTGGAACATATTCCTCTATCTACATTGCAAGCCCTGTTATGATGTTAGCTGGCAAGGCAAAGAAATAATTGACAGTAAGACTCATTTATTCTGAGACTTCAACATTTTCAAGACTTATATATGGTTTTGATCTATTTTGAAGTAGCATCTTTTCAGTGAATCCACGCGACGCTTTCTTTAAGCTCAATAAATTCTGAATATTTATCTAGCAAGTATGCACTTTGCACGATTTTTTAATAAGTCGTGCAAAGTTTTTCTAATTTGCTGATAACTTAAATAATGTCGGTGTGAGATACATGATACATCTTGAGTCTTCTTTCATTTTTTGATGTGTCTTAAATACAAGTTTAATCCTCTAACAGTTCTAGGGATATGGTTAATACGAATAACAAAAAGAACAGTAGAATTTCCACGGATACAACAAAAAGAGATTCTCATTCGCAAACGGCACCTCGAAGTCAAACCCAAACTAATGTTGATGATGTAAACTCTCAACAGGTCACACCGGAGCAATCTGCGCCTAAAGCAACAATTAATGTTCAAGAGCTCAAAGAGATGAACATTACCAACCTGATCAACTATGCTCAAGGCCTTGGCATTCCTGATATA
>CAYSDC010000010.1:3191-4161 GCA_964429765.1 uncultured Pseudomonadota bacterium | reverse complement strand
GAAATTATTTTTAAAATCTTGGAATCTCAGTCTGACCAACGCGTCGAAATTTACGGCGAAGGAATCCTTGAAAAGCTGCCCGATGGATTTGGTTTTTTACGTTCTCCTAAATTTAATTATGTACCGGGTCCAGATGACATTTATGTCTCACCAGTACACATGAAAAAATACGGACTTCGTACAGGAGATGTTGTAAGAGGAACCATTCGAAAGCCTAAAGAGGGTGAGAAATATTTTGCGTTGCAACGTGTTGAAAGTATAAACTATCAACCACCAACACATTCATCAAACAAAACAATGTTTGAAAACTTAACACCACTTTTTCCTGATGAAAAATTTAACCTTGAAGCGAATCCTTCTGTTATTTCAACCAGACTTCTTGATATCCTGGTACCAATTGGTAAGGGACAACGAGGTCTGATTGTTGCACCTCCCCGTACCGGTAAAACATCGATTCTTAAGGAGATTGCAAATACCATTTTGCAAAATCACCCAGAAGTAATCATGATGATTTTACTGATTGACGAACGTCCAGAAGAAGTAACCGATATGGAACGTTCAGTTAAAGCAGAAGTTATTAGCTCAACATTTGACGAATACGCAACACGCCATGTTCAAGTTGCAGAAATTGTACTTGAAAAGGCAAAACGCTTGGTTGAATGTGGTCGAGACGTAGTCGTTTTACTCGACTCTCTTACTCGTCTTGCTCGAGCTTACAACACCTTGGCTCCATCGTCAGGAAAAGTACTGACTGGTGGTATTGATGCTAACGCATTACAAAGACCAAAACGCTTTTTAGGTGCAGCTCGAAACGTTGAAGAAGGCGGTTCGCTGACTATCCTTGCAACCACTCTGGTTGAAACCGGTTCCCGTATGGACGAAGTTATCTTCGAAGAATTCAAGGGAACAGGTAACATGGAAATTCACTTAACCAGAAAACTTTCTAACCGTCGTATCTACCCTGCATTTG
>CAYSDC010000010.1:0-3181 GCA_964429765.1 uncultured Pseudomonadota bacterium | reverse complement strand
GTGGGTATTGCAGAAATTCATTGGTACTATGAACACCGTTGAAGGAATGGAGCTCCTCATTGACAAGATGAAGAAAACCAAAACTAACGCAGAGTTCTGGGACTTGATGCTCAAGAAAAAAAACCCCGATTCCCCTAAGAAATAATTGTACCTATGGCACGCTATATTCTTGGAATTGAAACTTCTTGTGATGAAACGGCAGCTGCGGTTTTTGATATAAAAAACCGCACTATCCTTTCAAACGTCCTCTTTTCACAAATTGCAGAGCATGGGGTTTATGGCGGAGTTGTTCCCGAAATAGCCTCACGCTCTCAACTTGAAAAAATTGATGGCATAGTGCGCAAAGCGCTTGATGATGCCAACGTTTCGCTTGATGCTATCGACATTATAGGAGTGACAAGTAAGCCTGGCCTTGTAGGATCGCTCCTTGTTGGAATTTCTTTTGCTAAAGCACTTGCATGGGCCGGAAATAAGAAGCTCATTGGTGTTGACCATTTGGAAGGTCATATCTTTTCATCATTTCTTAAGCCAAATGGCTCGTTTAATACAGAGCTCACCTTCCCTCATATTTGCCTGTCGGCATCGGGCGGACACACTGCTATCTATTTGGTCAAAGATTTTGGAGTATACGAGCTGATTGCATCAACGATTGATGATGCTTCAGGAGAGGCATTTGATAAGGTTGCTAAGATGATGGGATATGACTACCCTGGCGGAGCAACGATTGAACGACTTGCAAGCGAAGTACAATTCAAAGATTTCTATAAATTTACACGAACAAGAAAAACAGAAATTTTCTTTAGCTTCTCTGGGCTCAAAACTGCAGTTCTCTACCGTCTTGTTAAGCTCGGTGTTTATGACCTCGCTCAAGGGCCATTACTTGCTCAGATGAGCCATCAGATTAAACAAGAAATTTCCAGCTCCTTGCTGGTCTGCATAACCGATATTTTTGAAAATAATATTAAGCAAGCACTCAGACTGCATCCTGATATCAAAGCGGTTACGTTTGTTGGAGGTGTTGCCTGTAATAAATATATGCGGCAACGACTTGAAAAAGTATGCCAACGTCGAGACAAGCAGTTCTTTGCTGCTCCACCACAGTCCTGTACTGACAATGCCGCGATGATTGCTCTTGTTGCAAGCTACAAAGCTGAACAGGGCAAGTTTTCAGATCTGACACTTGATGTCTTTGAGTAGAACCTCAAATAACCACAACTCTATTTAAACAAATCAAATATTTTACGAAGATCCTGGACAATACGCTCCTCAAGATCGGAGCGGGGAGCATCCCATTCTCCAGATCTTCTTTTTGCAAGATAATTAAATTCATCTTCCAATTTTGTATGATTATGGTACATATCAATAAAATCTAAAGATTTTTTATAATCAGTTCTAAACTCTTCGAATGTTTTCGAGTCTAAACTTTTTACTTCTTGCGTATAAGCATCTAAAATATACCCATAAACTTTTTCCCATTCTGCTGGGGCAGAAGTCTCCGGTAAAAATTTCTTAGCTATACTTATACTAGCTTCAATATTCTCCAAAAGTGCAAAACACATGGTCGGCTTAGGTAAATATTTGAGGTCTTTGTCGATGTAATAGAGCTCGTCATCCTTAACAAGAATATTTCCTGGGTTCTCATCAAATACATCATTTTCTTTTGTAAATGACATCCCCATCTGAGCAAGTTTTTGAATTTGTGCACGATCAAGCGGATTAATTCCTTGTGACCCCATAAAATTAACAGCCTTCATCTTCTTGTCTGGTTTACCAGATTTCTGAGGTTTAATAGTAAAAAAAAATGCATTTGGTCGTTTTTGCTGTTTTCTAATTCTGTTATATTCTTCTTCGTAACCTAGAGGACAACTACCCAATACAAACGCTTTACCATCAACCGTTCTTACAAGAACAACAGTTTTATAACCTCCAACTCGATGTGTATAGTTATAAAAAGAAGCACCCGGAAATTGTGCTGCAAGAGATGTTGAATCTACTCCGAATGTGTCAGCTGCCTCATCGGCAGTAATAGGATCTTCGGTAGTAATAGGATTAAGTTTCTGCTGAATTTCATTTAACTTATCCTCGAGCGCTGCGAGCTTTGTTTTGAGTAAGGTAAGTGAGGAATGAAGAGTTTGAAGCTTTTTTTCAACCCCATCCACCATCGTATAACTTGGCGAAAAAGTTAAAAATAATACAAAAACAGTTATTAATATTCTTTTCATCTTGCCCCTCATTGAAAAGTTACACAACAACTCTACATGTTTGTCATTAATTCTATTTGGAGTCAATAATTTAAGGGAAGCAGTCAAAATGGGTTGACTCAAGTTCCTTCTCTCATTGATATATAAAATAAAAAACCCCTCTCATTAAAGAAAGGGGTATGCGTAAATTGAAAACTGTTTTTTTTAAACCGCTTGTGCAGCGCTACTGCGCTGCTTAATTTGTTCTAATACATCTTTAAATAGACCAAGATGGCGATAAAAATAAGATGCATTGTGATGCGATTTACGAACTTTTTCAACTTCACCTTGATCGCAGCTAAGCTTAAAAACATGCGCATTCTTGGCAATAAGTTGTGAGAGATGATACGCATGCATTAATGGATCTTTTCGAACTACTAAAAAATTTTGCACATCATCAAGCTCAACACCGCTAAAAATTCCCTTTACAAGAACCGGCCCTTGTTTGTGCAACGGAGCAATGCAAGCTTTTGAACGTGAATGAAAAAGTGCTCCTCGAGAAAAAAGCGATACAATAGTTCCCAGCGATGACACCAAAAGCGTGTCATGGTACTGATGCTGAATGTATGAGCTTTTTTTAAGTTCAAGTGCGTAAGCAAATTTTGAGGAACAAGCATAATAGTAGGGGCACGCTCCACAGTCGGATAAAAATGCTGCAAAAAGGCTATTTCCATAGGAAAGAGAAAAGGGTTCAAAAGCCTTTTCTGTATAAGCTCTTATGAGTGTAATGAAGTCCTGTAGACTGTAGGCACGTAATGCACTATCGAGCAATTGATTTGAAATATTTTTAAGTTTGTTGGTAGGTTGCAAAGCTTTAATACACTGCGAAACGCCATCAGTACCTCGCCACAGCAGCATCCGGTTATGCTCCCGCGCCTTATACTCAAGCTCGATTGCTTTGGCAACCATACCATCAGACTTAAGTTTTTTTTCTTTATCTA
>CAYSDC010000009.1:28253-32509 GCA_964429765.1 uncultured Pseudomonadota bacterium | reverse complement strand
GGCATAGCCCATAGACCAATGGCATAAACTAGTACAGCATTGCAGGAATGCAATGCAACATGAACGAGATAATAACCATATGCCCAAGCACCAAAAAAATAATACTCAATTGAAAAGAGAACATGTTGAAGTGGTCGCAAAAATCCTGAAATTAAATTGGGCTTCGAACGATGGTAGTTAACGGGACAAATAAAATCACGCGCATCAACAGAAAATACTCGAATAAAATCTTCCCACGAACGAATAATTCCATTGATAATCGTTCCTAGATCATCCTCTCGGAACCACATGGTATCAACCGCCGCTGTAAGCACAATAAAAACGACAATAAATAACAATAATCCAAGCATCAATGCATACGACTTTTTGTTCTGAATAGATGGAAAAACCACTACTCCTCCAATTGTTCAACAACCTTTTTTACCATCTCAATATCTTTTTTTGCAACAATCAAAAGCGTATCATCGGTCTCTACCAAACAGATGTCACTCACGCCAACACAAGCAACAATTTTTTTTGATGAACAAATAATATTATTGAGCGAATCAACGGTAATAATACGAGAACTTTTAGAACTTCCATACCGTTGCTCAAGCTCCAAAAATGTTTGCATATTACCAACATCATGCCACGCTGAATTCCATGGGAATACAACGATATTTTGGCTTTTTTCAAGAACAGCAACATCAAGTGAAACTGATGTTATTTTTTCGTACGCAGTAACTATATCAGACTCAAGCATGAGCGCATGATAGAGGTCCGGCGCGTGTTGCTGATATTCATGCAAAAAAGTAGACAGCTTGCCGATGATAATACCCATATTCCAGAAATAGTTTTCCTGCTCAAGGTAACCTTGAGCTATGTTTTGGCTTGGCTTTTCATGAAATTGTTTAACCTTTTGAAATCCTGATTCCCCCTGAAGATCGGCCTGAATATAGCCATATCCGGTTGCAGGAAATGTTGGCTTGGCTCCAAAAATAGCTAGACAATCTCTATCTGCAATGACATCAAGAATATGCAGACATTCTGATAAAAACTTGCCTGCATCAGGAATAAAATGGTCCGAGGGGAGCACTACAATAAGCGCATCATCTTCCAGCTCAGCAAGATATGCAAGAACAGCCATCGTCGCAGGCCCGGTATTGCGCGACGCCGGCTCTGCAAAAATGGCACCAACAGAATCACCAACAATATCCATAACCGCATCTTCATAGCGCTCATGAGTTACCACAATAATATCTTCAGGCCCTTGTGTCAGCGGCGTAATCCTATTAATCGTTTGCTCAAGAAGTGAGGTCTCATTTAAAAAAGGGATAAGCTGCTTTGGCCTATCTGGACTGCTCAGCGGCCATAAGCGCGCACCGCTACCCCCTGCAAGAATAACAAAATATGTCTTTAATTTTTTAATCATGATGTCTCAATATTTTTTAGGTACGTCATTCTTTGTTTTTTGTATCTCAATGCTTTCTACAACTTTTTTCACCAGTTCTGCATCTTTTTGCGCAACAATCAGCAGCTCATTATCAGTTTCAACAATGCAAAGATCGCTTACCCCAACACAAGCAACTATTTTCTTAGAAGAAACTAGATTATTAAATGCATTAACACTAATAACATTTTGGTTATTTTTTTGAGGGGTATGCCGTTCATGCAATTCCAAAAACAGATGAATATTTCCCACGTCATACCATTCATGAGCCCATGGCAACACTACGATATTTTTACACTTTTCAAGCATCGCAACATCAATAGAAACAGGGATAATCTTTTCGTATGCAGCATGCATGTCTTGCGCTTGCATCAACGTAGTAAAAAGTTCTGGCGCATGCCTTTTAAATTCTTGTATAAACGTTGAAACTTTGCCAACCACAATCCCCATGTTCCAAAAGTAGTTTCCAGCTTCTAAATATTTTTGAGCCGCCGTTTGATTTGGTTTTTCATGGAACTGTTGAACTTTAAAACATCCAGGAGTTATCTGATCTCCTGCTTGAATGTACCCATATCCAGTTGCAGGATAGGTTGGATAGACCCCTAAAATAGCAAGCGACTGCTGTTTTATAGCCATCTCAACTGCTTGCTCAAGCAGTGTAAGAAATTGAGCTTGATTTGGAATAAAATGATCAGCCCAGAGAACTACGATAACCGGATCTTGACCACTTTCTGAAAGATTTTTTAACGCTTGCAACAATGCTGGTCCAGTATTACGAGACATTGGCTCAGTAACAATTGTTCCAGTCAGCTTTCCAACATCACGTAGAATATCGTCGCGATACCGCTCAAGAGTAACAACCATAACATCTTCTGGACTTTTTGTTACAGGTGCAATGCGCTTGATAGTCTGCTTAAGCAGTGAATCTGAATTGAGAAATGGAATAAATTGCTTTGGCCTTTCTGGGCTACTAAGCGGCCACAACCGATACCCTCCACCACCAGCAAAAATAACATATTTAATCGGTTGATTTTTAAGCGAAGAATCTGCATACAAAGGATGCGAATTAATGAGTACTATCCCGAACAAAGCAGAGGCAATAATACTATTTATTAAAAAAATCATCACGTTCTTTCTTATAGTTCTCTAAACAGAGTCATCTCGTACAATTCTGTTAAGCATTAAGGAGCACATTCCTAGCGTTGCAAGCACAATCAAAACAAATTCAAATAACATGCGAAAACGAGCGCAGCCATCGTGACCAGTAATCAGTGAAAAGTACGTTAAATAAACGACAAATAACCAGAGTAAACTCCAAAGATGATTTTTTACCAGCCAGAGCATGCCAATTAAGCACAAAAATAAGCGAATAAATGACCAGATCATCTCCAGATAGCCAACAACCACAACCCAATTTTGTGTTGCACCTCCTGCAATGTAAGCATGAACACGCCGAAGGACTGAACCTTTGGTTTTAAAATAGGAAATGTCACCACCTCCTACAGCCGGTTCAATAAGTACTTTGAGGTTTGTTGTAAATAAACCAAGCCACGTTTTAGATACATTTTTAAGCCATACACCAATAAAAAGATGTGGTGCAGAGCAAGCTTCTTGTATAAATTTTTTATAAACATCTGATGCAGGTAACATGCGCAACTGTTCACGCTCAAAATTTTGATCCGTTCCATTTTTATGCGCAAGAACATTAGGGAAGAACCAGTAAAGCATATTTTCGTGGTCAAGTGCACAGACGTACCATCGCCCAAACGTTACTTTATTGTGATACATATAACAACCAATTGGAAGATAAAATACAACAGACCAGAGCACCAAAAG
The DNA here is from genome assembly GCA_964429765.1 of uncultured Pseudomonadota bacterium. GTDB lineage: Bacteria > Babelota > Babeliae > Babelales > RVW-14 > JAFEAY01. The sequence goes on along the minus strand of CAYSDC010000009.1, from coordinate 29,244 downwards.
CGCAAGTTTTTTTTTAAAAGACTTTTTTCCTCGAATAAAAAATAATGGCACCAAAAGAGGCCAAAAGTACAATGCTGCTGGCTTGATGAGCACTGAAATACCCAAAGCAAAAGCAGCTTGAGCCAAGACAACTAAAGACCCTACTTCAAGGTATGTAATAAATCGATGAAAAAAAAGTATTAGAAAAAAAGTAAGCCAAAGCTCGGCCAAAATAAACTGCGCAAAAACCACAAAGCCAAGATTCATACATACAAGAAGGTACGCAAGGACACCAGCAGTGCGTCCTGCAATTTTTTTTGTAATATCAAAAAGCAACAATGCACAGCCTAAACTCAACAAAACTTGTATAAGCATAACGATGCCATTATTCATGCCAAAAAGTTTAAATAAAAGCGCAAGAATAAATGCATATCCAAGGGTATAGTACGGATAAGCCCCCTGTGTAGACTCAGGCCAAGCAAAGCTATTATTTTGCACAAACAGCTGCGCATTGGCCAAGTATGCTTTTGAATCAACATCTTGATGCGGAAATACGCCATTAACATGATGATACAAAAAGAGTGATGCACTACAAAAAAATAGTGTGCCCATCAGCATTAAAAAAAACTGATTCAGCTTCTTCATCGCATAGCCCATAGATTCTGTAAAACCCATTGCTGCACGGCAGAGCTTGCTTGGCTATTTTTGTACGCTTTATCAAGATTTAAAACTGCTGGCAGAAAAAGATCATGCTTTTTTTGACTCAGCTGCTTAAAATATGTTGGAAAAAATGCACCGTTAGTAAACCACTGCATTGTCGGGGCCGCAAAACCTACTTTTGGTCTGTTGACAATGACATCGGGTAAAACACCCTGAGCAACCTTTTTAAGCAGATATTTTAACGTATTATTCTTAAATTTAAGACTACCAGGAACATGATACATAAATTCAACAAGCTTATAGTCTAAAAAAGGCTCACGTGCTTCAACGCTTGCAGCCATAGACATCTTGT
>CAYSDC010000009.1:25951-28243 GCA_964429765.1 uncultured Pseudomonadota bacterium | reverse complement strand
CAACCTCATCGTGCTCAGACTTAAGCCTGAGCGATGCTCCGTCCTTGATAATTGCCTGTTTTTGTATTTCATTAAACCCAATTGCTCCACCCCAAAAAAGAGGTCGCTTCAAAGCCCAATTGTTCAGCAACTCACGTCTTGCAAGACTTGGTATGAATGGGCGACCACATGCGCCAAGAATTTTTCTCAAGAATTGAGGAACAAATGATTGCGTTGGTTTCCAGAAAAGATCATATACTTTTTTGTATTGCGCATACACCGGGTAGCCAAAAAAGAGCTCATCAGCTCCTTCGCCAACTTGAGCAACCGTCACACCGGATTCTTTTGCCAACTTAGAAACATAATAAAAAGGAATGCAGACGCTATCGGCAAGCGGTTCATCTAAGTGATAAACCATCTTCTCATAAAAGGCAAAGGCCTCTTTTTCTGAAATTACTATTTCATGATGTAATGTTCCAAAGCGTTGCGCAATCATTCGCGCCCATTTGAGCTCATTATTTTTGTCACCTTCAAAAGCAACCGTAAATGTTTTTACACGATCAACAAATTGGGCCATAAAAGCAACATTAAGGCTTGAATCGATGCCTCCAGAAAGAAATGCTCCAAAGGGAACATCCGATACCATACGTTTTTGCGTTGCGTTAACTAAAAGTTGTTGAATGCGTTCAAGGCAAAAAGATTCATCTGCAAACTCTTTTTTTTGCGTGGAAGTTATCGCTGTAACGGGTGAATACCACTCATTATAATAAATGTTACGGTGCATATCGACGCGAGCAAAAAATCCAGCGGGCAATTTATAAACAGATTTATAAATTGTATAAGGAGCAGGTGCAACCATAAAGGTAAGGTAATGATACATTGCATGAGAGGGATGCTCTTTGTTCATCCAAGGAAGTTCCCACAGCGCTTTAATTTCTGATGCAAAGCTCAAAATTCCGCCCTGTAACGAAAAATAAAGTGGCTTAACGCCAATACGATCGCGCACTAAAAAAAATTCTTGTTTACGCAAATCATAGAGTGCAAATGCAAACATCCCATCAAGTTTGTAGAGAACATCTATCCCCCACTCTTTATAACCATTAATAATAGTTTCGGTATCAGAATTTGAAAAAAAAGAGTGACCCGCTTGCTCAAGCTCATTACGCAATTCTTTATAGTTGTAAATTTCACCATTAAAAACAACAATCACCGATTGATCTGTATCCATCATCGGTTGACGAGCCGCATCTGAAAGATCAATAATTTTAAGCCGACTAAAAGCTAGCCCCAGACCATGAATGTCCGATTTCCAAACTTCATGATCATCAGGACCGCGATGAGTCAATGGTTCCAGCATTCGCGCAAGAAGCTGTTCGTCAAGGGTAAAACTTTGTTGACCCATATTTAAAAAGCCCGCAATTCCACACATGAGCAAACTCCTGAAAAAAGCAGCCTAGAGCATAAATGTTGATTCAACCGGCTTATCATGCCTACGAGGTAATGCATGTTCTTGATCAATTACTTTCTCAACTGCAGCCATTGCAGAAAGCGCAGCAACATCCATGTTGTTATAACGATGCATGCCATTACGTCCCATGAGTTGTAAATTTTGAAACTGAGCAAGATAGTCTAATACTTTTGAAAGATATTCTTTGTACCGTTCATTATAGACAGGATAAGCTTCGGCCGTGCGCATCACCATACCATCAATAACAGAAGTTGCCTTCACAAGTCCTATTTTTTCGAGCTCGCTTTTGCCAATTTCAATAAGCTCATAATCGGATTTAAACCAAAATGGCTCATCAACAAATGCAAAGTACTCAAGGCTTAGTGCAGTAAGCGATGGATCATCAACCATCTTAACTGAAAAATTATTCATGTTGCCAATGCGTCCCATACGCACCTCTTTTTCATGAATATAAAGCCAGTGATCAGGACACACTTGCGCTTTTTTTACAATTAAATTAACAGTAATAAGACCTCGATACATAAGTGCTTTTGCCGCATGTGCAACATCTTCAGGTGGTAGTGGATCCATTGAAAGAATGAGTGTTCGCAATGGCATTGTCGAGAAAAAATAATCGGCTTCATGATAATGTAATTTTTGAGATCCACCCTGGCGAGCAAGACTTCGCTTAACCGTTGCGATGCGAAGAATTTTTGTATGATCATGCTCAACGCGAACAACGTCTTGATCAAGTTCAACTGAGCCACTTTCATGCTCCACAACTTTTTGTGCCACCTTTTCCCAAAGCGATCCAGCCCCTTTTGATGGGTAGTAAAAAGTATCGCTAATTGTTCGTGGTGCATTTT
>CAYSDC010000009.1:9453-25881 GCA_964429765.1 uncultured Pseudomonadota bacterium | reverse complement strand
AGAAATATCTTTACAACTAATGCCCCAAACTTTTTCTGTATATGTTTTAAAAAAGATACTAAATAAACGATAACCAAATTTATTGGTTACCCAATCTTGGAATGAACGAATTTCAGTAATGGGAAATATACGATACCAAACGTAACTCAAAACACTGCGTAAGCATTCAAATGGATTAAGCCCAGTGATGACATTGAGCGGCTCAAGGGGGTAATTAAAAAAGTGTCTTTTATAAAAAATGCGGGTGTAACGTTTATGCTTGATAAAATCACCTTGCATCAACTCTTCCCACCACTGCTGAATTTTTGGTGAGTCGGTAATAAAGTGATGGGGACCGATGTCATATTTACAACCTTTATAGGTGGTGGTCTTTGCAAGCCCTCCGACCACACAATCGCGCTCCAAAACGGTCACTGCAAAATTTTCAGTTTTTAAGAGTTCAACACCTGCGGTCAACCCAGCCGGCCCAGCACCTATAATCACTGCATGTTTTTTTTTCATTTCACTCTCTTTCCATGTTTATGTTCAGCACAACTGGCTAAAATCGTATCCAAACGCATAAACTTCTCACTTTTTTATTCTCAGCACATTCACCCAAAATGCCATCGCTAACATAGTTAAAAAATGCTCAACTGGCAAACGTAGTCGAGCAAATCCACATGCGCATGACAAAACTAAAAACAACAAGATAAATGGCATAAGTCTGATTACATTACCAAACCACGCGGAATAAAACAAAGAACTTATTCCATAGCCTAAAAAACCAATTAAAACGAAAATCCAGAGGACTAATTCATAATAAATGAAAAAACGAATAAATGGATTTTTTACCTCGGGAAATAAAAATCGCTTAATCATTAATTTCAAACTTCGATGCTCTTCATATGCCGGCAGTTTACCATGCTGTTCAATAACTAAAAGCTCTGATGAATAGAGCGAAAATGTTGTCTTGAAAATGTTGATAGCACAGTGTTTAAAACTCTGCATCCAATTTTTTTTGAAATACTGCAGAGCAACTCTTTCCATAATGGCAGATTCTTGAGCTTGGTTGAGTGACTTTTTTTGCTTATTTTCAGCATCTGCAAGTGCCAGATTTGCCTGCTCTTGAACAAGCTCTTTTGCCTGTGTATAGGAAATATGGTCATGGGCCATGGCAAGGCGCACAGCACTATGGTTAAGAAAATGAGGGCCAGACAGCGTGTGAAAAATAAACATACCCGTTAGTACATAATTCCGCACGAGCCACCACCCGGCAACTGCAATCCAGCCTGCAAAAAACATTAATGCATTGCGTAGATAATTTCTCCATGAGCGATTACATTCGAGCAACCGTAGCCCAAGGGCAACAACTAGAACATACTGACCTACTGGACGAATGAGTGATGCAATACCAAGCATGAGGCCCGCAAAGAGGAACTTTTTTCGGTAAAAAAAAATTAAAAAAAATAAAAAAATAATAAAGAAAAGTGTTTCCGCCATAATCAGATTTGCATAAATTACATATCCAATATGCATTGCTACAAGAAGCGATGAACCATACGCAACCATAACTGTTGTTGGAAATAAAATACGCCCAAGAAAAAAGATTAAAACAGGAATAACACTTGCAATAAAGCCTTGTATTGCCAATGCAATAACAGGATTTACACCAGCAAAAAAGTAGATTATAGCAAGAAAAAATGGATACCCGGGTAGTCGATAAAAATAAGACGCACCATCGGCACCAGTAAACTCAAAGCTATGCAGAATCGATTGCGCGAGCGCGTGGTAATGACCAGCATCAAACATCGTCATGCAGGGGTTATATTGAAAATAAAAAAGCAATGCACTTAGGCGTAAAACAGCTGAAAAAATAAAGAGAAAAAATAAGAATTTTTTGTGATTTTTTAATGATTCAGTGAACATACATAGGTTCATGATGCTTCCCTTCTCTAAGAGAACATCGTAGCAATGAACAGAGCAGAATTCAATGAGGGGCGCTTTGATGGCGCCCCTCATTGAATTCTGCTGATTATTTTAATCTATTTTAAAAACCACCGTCACTGTCATATTCTGCATTCTCAATTTTTTTAAATGAAATAAGAGGTCCAAAATACTCTTCCCATGATGTATGCTTTTTCAGCTTTGTAAGAACATTGGTAATTGCATCACTTCGAATTCCAACGTAATTGCAACCCTCGTATGCCGTAACCAAGGCTGGATCTGCATTCCACCAGTTACCAAATTTATCTCCATCCCATCCCGCTAGCAAATTATTGAATCCCATTAAGCTTGCTTTTTTAACACAAGAAACCCAAATAGGAGATTGTAGCTGCTCTTCATTCCATTGAATGGCAATAGATGCTACAGAATCCAAAATTTTTGCATAAGAAGGAAGTTTTTTTTGATTATACATTTCAAGAATCTTTGCACGCCACAATGCAGCAAGCTTACCTTTAAGATATTCAGCCGTGTTTGGCGCAATCTGTTTGGCCAACTCAACAACACTGCTATCTACTTGAGGCACAGACCACGAAGTAGATTTTTTCTTTGTATTGACAAGGCACGTTGCATCAACTTGAGCACGAAGATCAACAACTAACATAAGCATTAAAACATCTTTAAGATCTTGTGTTGTAAAAATATAACGGCTACTACTCATTAATCGGTTAAATAAATGACCGCTCCAAATAAGCAAAAGTGGTACATGACCCAGCCCAAATCCGTAATCAATGACCATGCTCACAATTTCCGGTTCATTCATTCTTTCATATAAGGAGCCTATGAAATCACAAAATTTATACTGATTGCAACGTGTGAAATAAATTAGCTCATCTGCGTTATTAAAAGAAACACTAAATTGCTTAATTAATTGATTACTCGATGGTTGAGTTGCTTGAGAATCAAAAAATTCATCTGATAAACTTATAGGCTCTTCAAGCTTACCTGTATTTTGAAATTTTGGATCTTCCAACTTAAGATTAACTAGATCACCATTAAGATCTTCAAAAACAGGCCCTTCAAATGGTTTAATATCATTAGAAGCCTGAACTTCATGCCTAAGTGACAGTTGGGTAAATGGAGGTGCAACATTTACAGAAACTGGTGGCAACTGAGCAAAGAGATCATCCAGAGAGTGTTGTTGTACAGGTTGTTGTACAGGCCTTGCAGTGGGTGGCGTTGCAGTCTTAGGAAGATTCCCGCCGCGATTTCTTTTTCCAGCATAAACCTTATCTGAACAGAAGAGAAATATCATTCCAATGCTGAGGATACCTGTTATTAATTTTTTCATTTTTAATCCTTACTTTGATTTTTTAGGTTCGGCAATATTGTTGAGATATTCACAAAATTTTTCCCACGATTCTCGATCAGGATGACTCTCTTTATTTAGACTTTTATTCGCCCTTAAAAATTTTCGGTTGTGACGATGTAATGATTTAATCCCCTTGACACCATAGAGAGAAGATTTTATAGCTTCTTCGGGAAGTCCAAAAATAAGTTTATTTCCCTCAATAGACCCTGTCGTCAACCAAAGGGGAGAAATATTTTTGAGCACATCATGTTGGCCCGTAATCCAACTTGAAACAGTAGCATAAACATCTTGATAGGACGGTTCGTACTTTCTAAGCAATGCAACTAAAAAATTATAGTATTGTCCACTGACAAACTGCCACAAAGAAAGTCCGTGTTTTGCCATGGCAGAATCACCTTTTGCACAAAACCACTGATATGCCATGCGAACAAGAAATTCACTTTTCATTATCAATTCACACAGATATTGAACCTCTTGGGCACTTAATCCAGCAATATTTTCATCTAATATATTCTTATAATATTTGATCAATTCATATTGAATGGGAAAAATTCCTTTATCTGCGGCATCATGTGCCCAACGCAATGCATATTGAGAAGAGTCGTCTCGCTGCTGAATAAATGCAGAAAAAAGACTCACCGCATCAGGGTATTTATTTTCTGCAATCAATTCATCCAAAATAGCTGCAGTTGCTTTATGCGCTGCATCTGCTTTATTTTTTTTAACCCAGGATTTTTTTTGCGCCACAGAACTACTACTGCCCCACCAACTGCCCATTGAATAGGCCTGTCCAAAACATAAAATCAATGCAAAATTCAGGTAAAAACATGTGACCACAAGAGATTTGATCTTCATTCTACTCCCTCTATTTAGTTTTTATAAAAAACACCCACTCACTTTTAACTTGAAAGAAGTATCATCGAAAAAGGGGTCTCTTTGCAAGTAAAATTTTTGTAAAAATCCATACCCACCAGTGCATGGATACAATGACCCACAGAGGCTCAAGAGGTAAGCGTAGCCGCGCGCAGCCGTAGGCGCAGGTTAGTCCAATAAGTACAAAGATAAATAATAATGATTGCAAAGCTGAATAAAAAATAGATCTATTAATAATCGCTCTTATACAAAACCCTACAAAACCTATCAATAAAAAAAATGAGTACACTATTTCAAACCAAGTAAGCGGAACTAAGTACCATGTATTCACGCGAGGAAAAATATATTTTTTTAGCTTGCTCCAGATATTTGATGTTGAATAATCTGTCCACTCTTGCGTATCGGCAAAAATCAACTGAGCACTATAAAGCCCCAACACCGTTTTGATCATCTCACACATGCAATTTTTAATCACCGTAAAAGGTCTTTGCTTACAGTAAAAAAAGGTTATTTTTTCAGCTACCGCACATCGCCCGGGCTCAGATAACACCCTGCGTTTCAAAAGCTCTTGCTCCTGTATTTTGTTTTTCCACTCATCAAGTAAATCGCCGCGCGCTTGAACATAACTGCAATCACGCAACTCCATCACAACCTTTGCCGTGGTATACTGCAAAAAATGTAGCCCAGGCAAAGTGTGAAAAAAAATTACTCCAGTAAGCAACCAGTTACGCAAAAGCCACCAAAAGACAATCAGAAACCATGCAAGCAGAAAAGTACTTGCTGATTTGATTTTCATACGCATATCGCCTTGACTCAGAAAAATAATGCTCAGGGTTACGGGCAGTAAAAAATGTCCAATAGGACGAATAAGCGATGCAATGCCAAGCATCAGTCCTGCACAAAAGATACATCGTCGAAATGCAAAAATTAAAAAAAGTAAGAAAAAAAGCGTAAATAAACTCTCTGTTGCAAGCATGCCTGCGTAGATAACAAATCCAAGATGGAATGCTGCAACCAATGCAACCATTTTTGCTAGTAAAAGCTGTTGCCCAAATAAAACAAGTGCCAAACAAAACATAAGCACAGGCACCAAGCAAGAAAGTATAATTTGGATAATAAGTGCGGCATTTACGCTGTTATTAAAAAGTGTATAACAACCGGCTAAAAAAGCTGGGTATCCTGGCAATCGATAAAAATTAGGTGTTCCGTCTGAATTTGTAACCCCTTTCCCGGCAGCAATACTTTGAGCAATTGTTTGATATTGAGCTGAATCAAAATAAACCAAATAGCGCTCATCTTTGCTCAAAAAACAGGCAAATAGTAAAAGACGCATAAGCAGTGATAGGAAAAAAATAGAGATCAAAAAACGTTTTTCTTGCAAGCAATACGGCCACAACATCTCTCAACTCCTTTAAAAAATTGTATGTTGTGACTACCGTAGCAAATTTCACTTACAAAAAAAATGTGCGCAAACGATTATCGTTTGCGCACAAAAAAGATCTTATGTATTGAAATTATAACACAAATGCATCTTCTTCGCTTTCATCAAAAGCATCACCACCAAAATCGGTATCATCTATATCAAAATCTGGCTCCATTATTTCATCATCTGAAACAGCTAAAGGAGCTGCACTTTGCTCAAGAGCTGAAGAGGGTTGAGCATATGCTGGTGGAATGATAGGAGCCTCAATTGGTTGAATATACGTTGGTTGAACAGGCGTTTGTTGTACAGATGTCGACTGAACAGGTGTTGGTTGTACAGCAAATTGTGGTAATACCTGAGGTGCAGCAGCAGGAATAAGAGAAATTGCTGGCTTTTTAATTATTGCATTGCCTGTTTCTGATTGAGCGTTCTGCTTCTTATCTTTCTTATTCTGCTTATTTTTTTTATCTTTTTTGCCAGCTTTGCCTTTTGAAGCTTTTTTTGAAGAACCACTCTTTTGATAATTCTCTTTATACTCATAAACATCTTCAGCTGCTTGCTTAAGAGCATTTCCATCAATAATAACGCCATCAGCTTGAGCTTTTTTGATAACTTCATCTATGCGAGCTATACGATTTTTCAAATACCGAATATATGACCAATAAAATGTCTCTGAAATAAATTCATTAATCATCTTAACATTAATAAACTTGGTTAAAATTCCTGTTACAGTCAGCGCAGCACCGCCACTTATAACACCTGCAATAACTTCAGTAACCTCTTTAATAATACCGTCGACACCACCACCCATAAGATTAAGAACCGTAAGCGTAAGCGATAAAATTGCCTGTGATCCCCATGGAAGTTTTGAAAGAGGGTCGACAAACATTTCATCAATTTTTTCTAATGATTTATCTGCAGGAGCTTTCAGTGTACGCAAAATTTTCATGCAATTTTTTGTTATTGGATTTTTTTCTAAATCAGTTACCGAAGTAAGGGCTCCAAGAAGAGGTTTCTGCTTTACCACAGGTCTTAAACCATTCAGCATAGTGGCTTTTCCATCATCAAATTTGCTTGTTATATCCTTAAGATTAAAAACAAAAACAACTCGGTTATAAATGGGCCCTGCAACAGGAATAAACAATGCTAGTGGAATTGGTCTTAATTCTTGAGCCATTTGTTCGAATGGCTTAGTTAATGGCGCTGCCTGCACCTCTAAAAATTCTACAAGCTGAGTAAGAGGACCCGCTATCTTTCTTATGTGATTTGCGACAAGGCCTGATACTCCACGCAATTTGTTAAGATCAACAGTTTTTCCAATGGCTCCTTTAGATTTATCAAAGTCTTCTTTTGACTTGATAAGCTTCTTTTCGTCAGCATTAATATATTTGTTATTAGTCAACGAGTGAAATGCTTTTAAATAGGCAAACGTCTCGTGCTGCGTGCGAAAAATACAATTTGCAAGCGTAAAATCGCATAAAATATCTACGATTGATGATACAGCCGCTGGAAGACCTGGAATTGGAATCCCAAATAATGGAATGGGTGGAATAGGCGTCATAATTGCGTCAATTGGTTGCATAATTGTCTGAGCAATTTTTGAAAGATCGCTACATTGAGCCAAGACAATATTAAGAATTTTACTTGCAAGCTTTTCAAGCTCTTTTTGAGGTAATTTACTCAATGCAAATGAAATAAGCTTTTGAGGATCTGTAGGGAGCCCAAGTTTTGAAAGTTCTTTTAATGCTTTATCAGTAACTTTACCAACATCTTTGATCCCTTTTTCAACACCCTTTTCAACATCTTTTTTTGCTTTATTGGTAGCCTTATCAACTTTCTTTTTTGCATCTTTACCACCAAAGGCACCAGCAATATCCCCAAAGATATTTGCCTGAATGTGTTGTGATAAAAATAATCCTCCACTGCCAATAATAATTACACCTAACAGTAAAAATCGATGTTTCATAAAATTAAAAAACTTCATAGATCCCCCCTTAAAACCAACACTCAATGCTCGTTGAATTTAAAAAATTTAACAAAGCCATAATGCTTATTATTACTCATAATAGATAATCAAATTTCAAATAAGCAATAGTTGGTAAAAAGCAAGCATTTTGATTTAATGAGATTGAAGATTTTAATAAAGATCAGCAGGATACTATTCACTCTTTTTGAACCATTTAATGCTCCATGAAGCAATGCTCCAAAAAAACATGTATATAAAAATAATTATAGAGCAGAGCCGCCGATGGAAAAGAGCTGCTGCAATATCACTATAATAAGAAACAGGATACGCATGGTACCAGAGCATTTTCTGAACGGTTATATCATTTAATACACGCTCGAAACCACCCCGATCAAGCAACTTCCATAAAACTACAATAATTAAGAATAAACCGATATTCGCAATCAGATAGCCCCTGTTCACCAATGAAAAGTGCTTTTTTTGTCGGCGTAAAAATATAAGTGGTTTTTGCAAAGCATACCAAATAGCGTACGAGATAACACCAACTGAAAACAAAGGAATTATATAATTGCTCAACAACGCAAGCACAGGAATAAACGACTGATCTGCTAAAAAATGTGGTGGCATGAGCCAGGCAAATGAATTAAAATCACTAAAACTCAATATGCTTTCATAAGGAAAGGAAAAATTAGCGTAGGGATTATAATAAAAGAAGAGCAAAAAGCCTGTTATAAGAACGTTATAAGCAGCGCATAATTTAAAAAATCCAGCCAACAAAAAGAAAACAGCCGGCCACTGTAGATAGGGTGCATAAACTCCTGTCAGGCCTATAATGGTCATAAAGCTTAACAATATCGCGGTAAAACTATCAATCTGTTCTTGATAATATATGTATGAAATCAATGATCCTATACCAAATAACCACAGCCGATGTTCAAATAAAATACGCCACGATGCAATTGTAAAAGGATATGCAAACGGCAGTCCAAACCGAGGTATCTCATGATTTGCATAACGTAATAAATTATCTACCCCAACAAGTACATTAAATCCAAAAAAATGGAGCACTCCTAAAACCACTGCAACGGTACATATCATTCCAATTATTGCACTTGCTTGGTAAGAAAAATAAAGCCGTAAATCTGCTGGCGACCGGGAATACAAATACATCAAGAGAACAAGAGCTGTAAGCAGTACAAAAGCAATAATCCCCCAAAAAGCTAATACTGGTAAATACCCAACAATCTGTACAGCACAACGCCCAAGCGAGAAGTCAGACATGCGAGCAATAATATAAATCGATATTGCTGCCGTTGAAATAAGTGAAAAGAAGCCTTTACCTACACACCATATATGGCCAAGTTTATGTGCAAAACCTTTGAAGGGAGTAAAGAAGAAGAATAGAAAAAAGAGCGCGTAGGGCTTACATAAAAATGAAAGTGCAAATAATAGCCCAAAGCTAAAGTATTTAACCAGTGAATCTTGAAAATAATCTCGAACATAAAAACTCAGTACCAATAAAAATAAGACGATACTATCAAACTGAAAATGAATGCTGTTAATGATTAAAGGTATGGGAGCAAAAGCATAAAGCAAGCCAGCAGATACCGCATATTCAGGCTTTGAACGTTTAAAAATATCATACACCAATACCGTAAGCATTAAATCGAACAGTAGAGCGAATAATTTATAACAAGCACCCAGCGGCAACGAAGTATACATATTAAGCACACCGGCAGCCCAACTCAACATTGCTGCAAGTGAAATATAGGGATACGGCAGATAAAGCCCCCCTTGTGTGTGAGCAAAAATGAGTTTAACAATGGGAATTTCGTTACGCATTTCAGTCCCACCAAAAAAAATAAATATCAGTGGAAACCGAATAAGCAGCGCACTCATAACAATTATCAGCCGCTGTACTTGCGAACTATATCGATGAATGTTAAAGATGCTTAATGAGTGCATAATATTCACGAAGAGCTCCTTATCAAAATTTTTTTCCAACATAGAGCCAAAACCACCATGAAGTTATAAATAGGAAAGGCTCACAAGGCAGTCGCATCCGTGCATAACCACCCGACAAGGAGATTACGATAAAGAGCATTATAAACGGAAGAACTTTGGCAAGTACATCGGCAAGCTGACTATGAGTTTTGCTGATAACTGCGGAAAAACCTGTAATACAGCTTCCTGCAAATCCAATAAGGATAAAGAGAAAAAAGAGCATTTCACTGTACATGATTATCTTAAGCCAACCATTGTCGGTTGGAGCACATAAATAGCGACTAAACATGGCCAAAATTCCGCGTCCTTTGGCAAAATAATCAAACTCTTTACGATCAGATTCCAAATAGATGAGCTCAGCTGAATAGAGAGAAAGCGTGGTACGTAGCATATCGGTGCACCAATTTTTAAGTGCAATGAATGGTCGTTTCATGAAATAGCTGCACGCAAGCTGTTCCATAACAATGCATTCTTCAATTTCTTGTAGTGGGCGCCCAAGCTCTTTTTGCCTAAGCTGCATAAGCGCATTTGCTTCACGTGATAAAATATGGCGTGCTTCTTGGTAGGAAGTATCATGCACATACATGGCAACACGCGCTGCAGAAAGATACAAAAAATGTCCTCCTGGGAGCGTATGGAAAAAAAGATATCCGGTGAGGAGCCAATTGCGCAACAGCCAGACAGAAACGACCACAAACCAGCCCCAGATTAGTGCAAAGTTTTTGGCACATTTATTTTTCCAAGAATCACAACTACACCACAAGAGAATAAAAGATAACACTACGAGATAGTGCCCCACTGGGCGCACAAGCGATGCTATTCCCAAAAAAATTCCTGCAAAAAGCAAGCTTGTCATAGCGTCATAATTTTTTACACGTTGCTCATTAAAGAAAACTTGATAGTTATAATCACCAAAGTGTTGCTCATAAAAACGAACAAATTCTTGCGACTGTGTCAGTTCAAGTGGAATAAACGGAGGAGCTACAAGAGTCTCATCTTCAAGCGCACGTTGAATAACTTTTTCTTGTACTGAAAGTCTGGGGAAAATACGGAATGCTCCAAAAAAAAAGATTATAAAAAGCAGTAGGAAAAAAATAAAGAGCGTCTCGGTCATAAAAAAACCGGAATACAAAACAAGACCAAGGTGTATACAAGCATACAAACTACTTATTTGCGCAAGCAGAATATTTCCAGGAAAAAGTGCTAGGCTGATAAAAAATATGAGAACTGGAATTAAACTTGCTAGAACAACTTGCTGCCACAAAGCATTTCTTGCATCAACACCAAAGAGCTTGTAATACAGAGATAAGAATATTGAGTATCCGGGAACCCGATAAAACTGAGGGCTCCCATTTGGTTTACTGATTCCATGGCCACGAGCAATCTCTTGAGCTGTTAGATGATAGGTATTTGAATCAACCTGCCAATATCGCTCATGCTGACCCAAATACCCATGAAATACTGCTGCTCGTATCAGAAACGCGAGCACAACCAGAATAGTCAAAAAAACTGCATTCTTTTTTATAATCTGCGCAACCATAAAAGCTCTCCTCTTTTTCTATTGAGGATAGCCTTGCTGGTCAATTTTGATAAGAGGGATGCTGATTTTTTAAGAAGAGGCAACACCCGTGGCTCCAAATGAACACATATATTGGCCTACGCTTGCAAGTACTGATAGCACTGTATCCATATCAAATCCAGGACAAAAAGAACTATCTGCCAAACCGATAATATGAACATTACAGAGTTCCTGACCATCTTCTCCTGATAAATTTTCTACAACGAGCAAAAATGGTGGCACACCGTCATATTGTTCATGAGTTGTCAAATGATGACAAATCTTTTGTTGAATATCTTTAATAACAGCTTGATAGAAAGCTTTTTTTGATTGCCAAAATCCTAGAGTTTTATCACCTTGCATTTTATTAAGACCATCTACAATACACTCATCTTGAATTTTTAAAAACTCCTCATTACCTTCTTGTCTTAGATAATCAACTGATGAGCAAAAATACTGCTCAAGAAATTCATTCAATGTACAACATTGATCACTTAAATTCTTATTGGTAACATTTGCACGATCAAAAGCTTCTTGAATATTTCTTGAAAAAAGAGCAGTCGTCATATGATATTTGCATAGATCTGCCCAGTCATTATTCAAATTGAGTGCATGTTTTTGAAAAAAGGCTGTAATTTCCTGATCTGAAATTTGATACCGCATAACGGTTAAATCAGGTTTTTCTTCTGCAACCGTTTCAATCCCTGCCTGCAAACAATTGCCCAATAGAGAAAGCCCAAGCAACAATAACCCAAACATCGTTTTATTCACGAACATTGTAATTCCTTAACTAATGGATAAATCAATACATTCCACGCATAAGCACTGCGCATAATTTGAAGCATATCAGAATATTTTGGCTGCCAATCAAGAATTTGTGAAACTTTTGTTGCATCCGCTACTAACACATGTGCATCACCTGAACGACGAGGTCTATAATTTATTTGAATATCAATTTTACACACCTCTTGCACCAAATTAACAAGCTCTTTCACGCTATAACCACGACCAGTTCCAAGGTTGAAAATTTGGCTTTTTCCACCCAAATTCAGATACTCGAATGCTTGCACATGAGCTTGAGCAATATCAAGCACATGAATATAGTCGCGCACACAGGTACCATCGACGGTATTGTAATCGGTCCCAAAAATATTAAAAGGGGTTTTATTACGTGCTGCCGCAAGCAAAATCGGTATAATGTGGCTCTCTGGTCGATGAAACTCACCAAGCCCTTGGGCACTCAAACCACCTGCAGCGTTGAAATAACGTAACGCGACATAACGCAAACCATAAGCTATTGCATAATCTTGCAGGACATATTCAACCATCAACTTAGTTCGACCATACGGACTAACGGGATTGGTTGGATGATCTTCATCCAGCGGCAACCGTACAGGATTTCCGTACACCGCACAACTAGACGAAAAAATAATTTCATGCACACCATGCTGCCGCATGATATCAAGCAATTGAATCGTTTTAACGACATTGTTATGATAATATTTTGCAGGATCTTGGACCGATTCGCCTACCTCAATAAATGCAGCAAAATGCATAACGGTATCAACTGCATACTCAGAAAATATTTTGCCAAGCAACTGTTGGTTACCAAAATCACCTTGTATAAACGTTGCCCAAGGAAAATCTGCAGGCTGCTGATGTATCAAGGCATCAAGAATGATCACACGATAGTTTTGCTGCGCGAGCAACCAAGATGTATGCGAGCCGATATATCCTGCTCCACCAATCACAAGAATAGTTCTTTTCATCTCTTTTCCTGCTACTTCGCTTTCAGACGCCTAGCTTGTTATACGAATTTTATAAGCAACAACTTTCAATAATTCCATAGGTCACAATTGCAACGCCAGCCGCAAGCATAAATGCTTTAACTGGGCAATTAGCCGATAGTTGCACATTTTCCCAATGATCACCTTCATCTTGAAAACCAGTAACTGCACCTTGATTAAAATCTTCTCCAGCCTGGTTACACAACTTCATAGTCGCAAGCATAACAGGATCGATAACACACTCAGTTAAAAGCTTAAATTCTTTTCCCGCTTTTATACTGGTTACCACAATCCAAAATTCAGGAACATCTTGATATTCTTGCATAGTATCAAGAAATGAAAAAATCGTTTCTTTAATTTTTTCTAAAAGAACTTGAGCTGCTTCATTTGCATAACAATTTGACCACTCAGCAGAGCGCTGCCATTTGTAGAAGGTCTTCTTCTCAGCTTGAACATTTTTTCGACTTTGGTCATTTAGGAGAGCAATACGTTTTTCTGTCTCTTTTTTAATCCACTTGTGCTCAGGAGCACAGGAACCGAAGCATTTAACTAAAAAATTAAATACTGTATCTTTCTCTGAGTAAAACAATTCAAAAGAAGATCGTTGTTCAAGAAATTTATAATAATTATCAAATGTCAGATTAATTTGTTCCTTCAATCCATTCAAATCAATCTGACCCGCTTTATATGCAGACCAAGAACCTTGAGAATCTAGGCCTTTTGTAGAAAAAAGTTCAAAAACTTGCTCACTTGAAGCGCGGTACTGCGTAGGTCCAGGCAGTGCTTTCTTTTTTCCAGCATGCAAAGGGGAAACTGTTAAGCAAAAAAATCCAAGTAACAGTCCGTATACAATATTCTTTAACAACATCAGAACTTCCTTTTTGCACAAATTTCTTACTATTTAATATCTCAAAAATTATTTACCAAATAATCGAACAAAAGACTTATGCTCAGTACAATTCCTGAACCAATCACAAACAACTTTGTTCTAACCCCGGCAGGTAAAGCTACTTCATGCAAAAAATCACCATTTTGTAGATAATGATCTTGAGCTTCAGAATTCGCATGTACAACACCAGGAATTAAGCAGGCAACTTCTAATGTATATTCTATTTTTTCTCCGTCTGACAATTGCCTAGTAGCCACCATAACCCAATAGTTTAAATAATTGTGAGCAGCAGGAGTGTCCTGTAGCGCTTTATAAAGCGCTATACCAATTTCAGAAAGAATGACATGCGCTTGGTTTAGATCACCGCAAGACAACCAATCACCAGAAAGGACTCCTTGATGAGTATCTAATGTAAGATTATCACAAAAAAATTTTTCCACCTCTTGAGGCGGCTTTTGCGAGGCACCAAAGGATTGACTAAGCACATCATAAAGCGTTGACTCTTTGGTAAGAACGAGGCGACAAGCTACCGCGTTACAAGCTTTTTTAATCTCAGAATAAGCTTCATCTAAATTCACTACACCAGATTTTTCACCCATTTGAAGCGAATCATAAATATTGGAATTTTGCCCCAAAAAACTTTTTACCTGCGTTGGCGATATCCAATATCGCGCAATAGTTTTTTGCTCATCTGGAGTGGAATTTAAAAATGAAACATTTAAGCATAGGCAAAACAAAAACAGCATCTTTAACAACATCAGAATTTCCTTTTTGCACCAAGTGCTTTGAAATATCAATTACAGGCTTGCCATGAAATTTTCATAGACCATTAATCCAGTATATACAACCATTCCAGCTACCGATCCAAGTACCATAAGCTTAAGATTAGGACCAGCAGCAGCTGCCACTTCATTCAAAAAATCACCGTGCTGCAAGCAGACAGGTTGTAGACAAACAACCGTGTAATGAGGAGACAATCCATCTTTTTCTTCAAAACTCAATTCTTGATTTGCATCGACAATAGAACAAACTTTGATAGCCCATCTATCATCAGCAGACCGCAATATTGTTATTCCAAGCCAAACATCTTCCCCGTGTTTTAAAGATTCAGAACTTCTTACTATGTTGAAAATATGCTGACTGAGTAGAGCAATCAAATCATTTTTCGCATTGTTTTTATTATAATAAAGAGGCCATGTTCTAGAAAATCTCCATAGAGCAGTTTGTTGATTTTTTTTAAGTTCTTTCTTATTGAGATCTCCAATATCTTTACTCATAGCCCGTTTTACATCTTCTGGTGGCGTTGACGAATCTCCAAAACAGTGCTGAAGCAGGTCACCCAAGTTTAAATCGCTCTTAAATGTAAAACTTGCTATCGCATTATCAAAGCAATTGTTAATTTCATTTTTGAGTGCTTTCTTATCAATGACTCCAGACTTATCAGACACTTGAATGATAACTTCAATATTCGAGCTTTTGCTTAAAAAATATTTTACTTGCTCTGAGGAAATCCAGTACTGGGCAAAAGATTTATTATTTTTCTTTTTGCCAGCAGTGAGCGAAAAAAAGTTCAAACAAAGTCCCACCACAAGCACCGCTTGAATACTATTTTTAAATAACATGATAATCCCTTTTGAATCGTTAAATAGAAAAACTACCGTACTTGTATAAACGTTTTTTAATTGATACGCAATAATAAACACTTAAATATGAATGAACGTAAAATTTTTTAAGAATATTTCATTTCAAGCGCCCTTTGAAGAATACAAAAAGCAATTACTTCTAGCGTTAACACAAAGATAAGCGGCGATATAATTACACAAAAAAACGGGCATTCACAGCCAATAGTTCTTGCTCTATCAGAATAATCATTCTCTTGGCCTTGCCTTTGAAAGCCCAAATCATGCAATACCATTGGCTCAAAATGAGGAACAACATTTTTATGTTCTTCATTTTTAATCAATGAATGAACAAGGATTCTCACGCTATAGCCTGCCTGCAGATTACTCACAACCAACGTGAATTCTGGCAACTCAGACTTATCGCTTTTTTGATCAAAAATTACACAAATAGCATCAGCAATCAAATGTAGAAGGTCGCAACTGTTATAAGCAGCCCACTCTCGACTTAGTGTCCATTGCATACACTTCTTTCTACCCGAATCTACATTCAGAAACTTGAGTATTTCTTTTATCTTTTTGTTGTTATTTTTAAAAATTATTTTTTCAGAATGCTCAAGCTCCAAGGGAGCCGCTTGCAAAAAAAACTTGAGATATTCATCTACTGTTGCATCTTTATCAAGCGTTATTATTACCCCATTTAAAGTATTCTGAAGAGCCTGGACGATCGTCACCGAAAGCTCATCCAGTGAAATTTCTTGATTGTTATATCCAGCCCACAACGCTTCATATGTAATATCTTGTTTACGCAATAAATCGATAATTACTTGACCATCGATTTGATACTGTTTTTCTGGACGATTTGAATCTCGTTTTTTCCCAGCATCAAGCAAGCAGAAATGTGCGCTTACAAGAACTACCCATATAAAAAACATCTTTTTTCCAAATAACATAGCGTCCCTTTTTTTATATTCACCATATAAACATCTACCATTCATTGTACAAATACTTTTGGAT
>CAYSDC010000009.1:0-9443 GCA_964429765.1 uncultured Pseudomonadota bacterium | reverse complement strand
TCATTTTGCTACCCCGGCATACTCCTCTTATACAAAATTTGCTATGGTAAGTTACAAATAACTTCAACGATGTATCAACCATAAGGGAGTTTATGAAGGACACCGTCAATATCATTACCCTTACGCCATCACGATGGCGTGAATACAAAACATTGCGCTTACATGCAATTATGCAAGATCCATACGCATTTGGTAGGACGTATGAAGAAGATGCAATGCTTCCAGACAATATTTGGAAACAACGGCTTAAAGATGGTCAAGATGGCAAAACAAGTTATATGCTCTTTGCCGAACGTTCAGGAATTTTAGTTGGTATGATCGGTGCACTGCTCGATGAGGGAGCTATCACTCAACATCGAGCTTGCGTAGTCTCCTTTTATGTCTTGCCGGAAGCTCGAGGAAAAGGGATTGGAAGAAAGCTCTTAACCAAACTCCTTGAAAAACTTGAAAATGACTCACGAATAGTTATTGCTTATCTATTTGTTAATCAGCGACAAGAGGCAGCACTGCAGCTCTATAAAATAGAGGGATTCACTCAAGTAGGAACTATTGAGCACGCCTTTGCTTATCATGGACAGTACCATAATGCCGTTTATATGAGCAAAACCCTCAAAGAACTCCCCTAAAAGTGACAGGATTTTATGATCTGGTAAAATAGCATTTATCAGTAATTTGCATGCAAAAGGAACTATCATGATCGCACGTGTACGAGGAACCGAAGACATTCTAGAGCTAAAACTACAAAACTTTTTCATGGAAACAACACAGCATCACATGCAGTGTTACAATTTCACAGAAATTCAAACTCCCATTCTTGAGCATACAAGTTTGTTTGTCCGCTCATTGGGAACCGACACCGACGTTGTTTCAAAAGAGATGTATGTTTTTAAAGCTGAAAGCGAAGACAGCATCTGCTTACGTCCAGAAGGAACCGCTTCTACTATCCGTGCGTACATCGAAAATGGGGTACAACAGCGACCATGGAAGGTTTACACCCACGGTCCAATGTTTAGACATGAACGACCTCAAAAAGGCCGTTGGCGCCAATTTTCGCAATTCAGCATCGAAGTAGTAAACAGCCCATCAATTATGCATGACATCCAGTTTCTTAAGATGCTTGATGACCTCTTTACGCATAAGCTCCAGATTGAAAATTATGTTCTTAAAATTAACTTTTTAGGCTGTAGCGATGATCGCAAGAATCACAAAGCGGCCTTGCTTGAATTTTTGCAAACAATCGCAGATCAGATTTGCCAAACCTGCACTACCAGAAAAGATCGTAATACCTTGCGTATTTTTGACTGCAAAAACGAAAATTGCCAAAAGCTTTATACCAAAGCTCCAAAATTAATTGAGCATCTCTGCTCCGCATGCAATCAAGAGTGGAAACTTTTAACCGAAACACTCACGGTGCTTTCAGTTAATTTTATTATTGATCCATTGTTGGTTCGAGGTTTAGATTATTACAATAAAACCGCGTTTGAGTTTTCATCACGAGATTTGGGAGCGCAAAACACATTTTGCGGCGGTGGACGATATAACTTAGGAAAAGAAATTGGCGCTCATGACGACCTTCCTTCAATCGGCTGCGCAATTGGGATTGGTAGAACATTGCTGCTCATGGAACAAGCTCTTCAAAAGTTGTCACTCCCAGAACAACCACCATTGCATGCGATTATTCCCGTTGAAGAAGAACAACAACCACTTGCTCTGCTTCTTGGACAAGAGTTAGTCAGTCATGATTTGTGCACTGAAGTGCTTCTTGAAGGTTCATCGGTCACCAACATGCTCAAGAAAGCAAATAAACTTGGCGCCCGGTACGTTTTGATGCTTGGCTCTGATGAGCAAGCTCAAGGCACCGTGACCATAAAAGATATGCTTAAAGGAACAACGCAAGCCGTCAAGCAAGCAGAAATAATTAAGATTTTAAAAAGCTGAGTAGACGCCTATGCGTCTACTCTTTTTTATACGAAATGTATGCTTACTGATTATCGTTACTGAGCTTTTTGTTTAACAACTTGCTCTACATAACGCTGAATAGCTTCAATGCGTCTCATCTGAGATTCAAACCCAAAACAGTAGCGTGAGTAGCTAATGTTAAGATCGCGCCTGACCGATTTAATATAGTGCTTGAGCTGTTTAATGCGTTGCTCAACATAAACAGGATATTCATCTGGAGCTGTCTTCCAAACGGCAAATTCTTTACCCTCTTCTGCGGTTTGCATAAGAGCTATACGCTGCATCTCTTGATGAATCTCATTACGAACATCATTGAGAAGATCAACATACTTTTGTACGCTTTCTTCAGATCTTTTAAATTCTTGTTCATTCACTTGAATGTAGCCATCTTGCATCAGTTGCTGAACAATCCCTTTGATGTATCCATTTTTTTCAAGCGCTTGCTCTTGCTTACTTGTTACTTCAGCATCAAGCGTTATCAAAAGTACTGCTGCATCATTAAATCGATGCGTTAGCTCATCAGTAAGTTTTGTACAAACAATCTTTTTTTTATAAAGCTCAATTTGCTGTTCAAATGCTTGTCGTTCTTCAGCTGAAAGATCCATCTCCGACATAGGTAAATCATTACTTGGTTGCTCAACCTGTAAAGCATCGCTCTGTAAATTTCCCTCTGTTCTTCTATCACTCATAAGAACAGCTTCATTGTCTTTTAAACCTGTTTGACGGTCCATGTCACCTTTCTGATCGGAGTCCAAAAGATTTTGTTCATCGATAGTAGTTTTCATAGCATTATCCAAAATACGTTATTAAGTGCAATTTTACCGTTACCAGTAGTTTACTTACTCAGTAAAAAATAGCAAAAGCCAGGTTCTTTGTAATTAAATCTGACAGACAACTATTTTTTATTTTCAATCCAATATTTACATTAATAAAATATAATCTTTATTAATGTAATACCCATTTATCATCTCCTCATATTTTAACAAAAATAATTGCTAAAATTGAAAATTATAAACACTTAAAATAATCGAAAACACCTTACCAGTCTATGCTTTTGCTCATTGTAGCACAGAAGCATCAGGGGCTTTCTTTATTTTGGAGTTAACTCCAAACTGAAACCTTGTAAAATTCAAAAAAACTTAAAAAATGCCTTTATTGAAAGCAAAAAACGCTCTCTAAATAATAGTTGCCAACAAAGTTGTTGGTAAGTGCCCCCTTGATCATTTCTTGATGAAGGATAATTGAGCCGTACAACAAACTGTATCAATTTGACACAGTTTTGAATACATCGATCCAATCAGCATATCCAATGAATTAACATAATATTAAAAGTTGCGACATATTTATCGCACATATTTGAACTGTTTTTGAGTGGATGCTAAAATAGCTTGCCGGTTAAGTCATTTACGTCAAAGCAAAGAGGAATTACGTATGAAGAATCTAAAGCTGGGTAAAAGCATCTACTTTTTATTGATAATATTAGCATTTTCATTTCTTCACGGTACTGATTCCGAAATAAATGCTCCACTCAAGACTCAAGAAATTTCAGCACGACCAAGTACACATCTTGATGAGTGCCTCATCCGTTCGAGTAAAAAAATCAAAAAACTTGTTCTTGATAATGGATTCACCGCATTGCTCTATCAAACGCAACCAGAAAATATGTCCCCTGAAGTGGTTACTATGCTCACATTTGCTGTTGGCTCAAAAGATGAGGAGCACGGTCAATTTGGCTTTGCTCATGCGGTTGAACATATGATTTTTAAAGGCACCGAAAAGATGTCTGAGTCAGACTTAAACGCAATTGCCGAAAAATTTTGTATTGGCAGTGTTGGAATAGGGTACAACGCTAACACCAGCACAGACCTTACTCGTTACTACTTTAAAACTGATGAAAAAAATTGGCCCGTATTCCTTGGCATTCTTGCTGATTGCATGGAAAATGTTCGTTTCGATGAGCACCACTTTGCGTCCGAGGTTAAAGCAATAGTTAATGAACTCAAGATGCGCAGCAAAGATCCATCTGGCCTTGTATATAACATTCTTGGGGAGGAGTTCAACCCATCCAACCACCCATATCATCATCCATTGGGAGGGTTTAAAGAAGATTTATTGCAGGCAAATGCAGCTCAACTGAAAGAGTTTTATAAGAAGCACTACACTCCTGATAAAGGACTTTTAATCGTTGTTGGTAATGTTGACGTGCAAAGTTTTGAAAAGCTTGTTCACCAGCACTTTGATGCTATTCCTGCTGCATCAAATATTCAAGAAGCAACAACATTCGACATGCCTAATCAGCACATTACTCAAAAGAAAATTGTCGTAAGTAAGCACATTCCTGCTCCTATTCTTTTCTTCTCTTGGAAGACACTCGATAACTACCTGGATCGCACAAGCGTGCACGCTCAAGATTTTATTCAATACGTTTTACAAGAGCGACTCCGTCCACTGTGCGATGAACACGATCTTGTTTTTAGTATTGCAGCAGGCGGATATGTCGCTCAATTTGGCGGAGGAATGTGCATTTATGTGCGCCCTAAAAATGAAGCTGATCGATCGTGGTTTGATAAAACGTTTAATAAAAAATCTATCGTTAAACGCTGTAAACAATTTATCGCAGCCCAACTGAATGATTTAATAACCAATGGCCCAACAGAGCAAGAGCTTGCAAACTATAAACATTGCTCAAAAACATCGCTTTTAGAGTCGTTTCAATACAATGATGCTATCGCATCAACGCTGTCATCAACCTACTTTATTCAGCGCAATGAATACCAATATCTCGATGATATAACCGTAAGTGATTCACTTAACAAAGAAGTAATTCAAACATTCTGTAATAAGTTTCTTAAACCGTCGCGCATGCACACCATTTCGTTTCAACCAATTACCCAAGACGAAGAAACTGAATGGGAAGCAATGCAAGCTGTTATTGATGCTGCTGATGAAAAATTAATCAATAATAAAATTAGAGAATCCAAAGTTGAAGAAGAAAGCAACCTTGCTGATACGCTTCCCGAACCCGAGTTAATCGATTTCTCATTAGAAAAACCAGACAGACACTTTATTCTTTCAAATGGCCTTGAAGTCTTTATTAAGAATAAACCAAATACTCCATTTATCGCATTTTCATGTAGTTTCAAAAATAATGAGCAGTTTTCGCTCTATCTTGATAAGAATAATCAAGATCACGTAAGAATGCTTTGCATGTCTCAATTACTTGAAGGAAGTAAGTGGTTTTCCAAAAAGGACCATATCGATTTCTTTCAAAAACTTGGCGCCTCCGCCTTCTTTGGATCGAATGGCGGTTCATTTTCATGCCTTCAAGATAATCTGACTGAAGTTGCGCAACGCTTTATACACATTTTAACACGACCAACATTCCCACGTTCTGCATTCAATCAAACAATTGCTCACGAAATTGAATCAATGAAAATAAATAAAAAAAGTGAAGTATATGTTGCAAGTAAAACAATAGGTGACTATCTTTTTGCACAATACCCATGGCGCAAAAGTAGTGATCAGATAATTTCTCTGCTTGAAAAAACGTGGCGCAATGAACTTTTTACATTCCATAAAAACTACGTCATCCCTTCTGCAATGTTTGTTACGCTCGTTGGCGACATTAATGAAAAAACTATCAGGGCTGAACTAGAAAATATTTTTGGATCATGGAAGACTTCAACCAACGATAGCTCGTATGATATTTCAATACCAGACATCACGAATCCTGAGCCAACAGACATTATAAAAATAATGCCCAAAGAGATGGTAGTGCTCATGCTTGCACGCGTTACTGATTACGCCGACACGCATGATGATCTGGTCCTTGAGCTCATTGAGCAATACTTAAATAAACAGATTTATGCCATTCGCGAAGCAACTGGGCTCTTTTATTCGTGCAATGGATCACTCTCTGCATCAAGTTTTTTAACGAAAGGTGCGGGTCGAGTACTCACACTCCTTTCACCTCAAAACGTAGAGAAAACTGAAAAGCTTATCCGTGCAATGCTACAGTCAATTGCAGACAATGGGATTCCAGCATATGACTTAAATATTGCAAAACAGACTAAAAGAATGTCGCTTGCAAAGTCATTTTCAACAAATCAATCGCTCAATAATGCGTATAACTTTATTATTCGCAACAATAAAGACTGGAACTATTTTAATGACTGTCTTGAGCGGATTAATGCCGTAACGCTTGAGGAAGTAAACACAGTTGTCCGCAAGTATCTTAACCCTGCAACATGGTCAACAATTAAAGTTGGAAGGCTCAATAATGTTGATCCCCAAAATATATCCGGTAACTAGCCATACCGATCATATCGGGCAAGGTTCAACATTTGTTGCCATTAATGGATTCAAAAACGATGGTGTACAATTTATTTCTGAGGCGATCAACCGCGGTGCTGCGACAGTTATTATTGAACAAACAGCACATTCACCAGAACTTGAACAATTGTGCACAGCGCATAATGTAAAACTTGATGTTGTCAGTAATGCACGACAAGAACTTGCTGTACGAGCAGCACATGCTTTAGGAAACCCTACAATAAAACTAAAACTTATTGGGGTAACGGGGACCAAAGGTAAAACTACAACTACATACCTGGTTGAACATATCTTACGTCATGCTGGGTTAAACACTGGACTTGTTGGAAGCATTAAAAATCGAATTACTGCTGATTCTGTGGTTAAAGAAGTTTTGGCCACTCATACAACACCAGGAAGTGATGAACTTCAGATGTTTTTGGCGCAATGCGTAGATGAAAATGTAACCCATACGATCATTGAAACTTCAGCACATGCGCTCAACTTGCATCGTGTTCATGGGATTGAATTTAACGTTGTTGGTTTTACAAACTTGTATCATGACCATATGGATTTTTATGACAGCATGGAACATTATTTTACCGATAAAATCAAATTATTTAGTCAGGTAAAACCAGGTGGAACAATTGTTATCAATACGGATAATGAATGGGGACTCAAAGCATTTGATCATGCAGTTCAATTGCCAAATGTAACAATTATCACGTTTGCTCAGCAACCTATAACGCCTCATACAAACAATCACCGACACATACAGTTTTCTATCGCAGAGCAAATGCCTCTTAGGATAACTCTAGAGCCTGACGCTCCCGGCGTGAGTAAAAAAGATATTAATTGTCCTGCTTTAATCGGAGAATTTAATGGCTATAATCTGGTCATGGCCTGGATTATAGCTTTCAAAATGGGAATTTCACCTGAAGCAATTCAACAAGCTCTTAATACCTTTTCTGGCGTACCGGGACGCATGCAGTTACACCGTCTAAAAAATGGCGCGCTTGGTATTGTCGATTATGCACATAATGCAGCTTCAGTAGATGCCGTACTAAAACCTCTGCGAGCAATGACTAATCACCTAGTGGTTTTATTTGGATGCGGCGGAGATAAAGACCCTTCACGTCGTCCAGCTATGGGAGCTGCTGCTGCACTCTATGCTGATCACATTATTTTAACCGATGATAACCCTCGCTCAGAAGATCGCATGAAAATTATTAACGATATTCTAGCCGGAATTCCAGCAACACGTCATAATATCGTTATCTGCCAGCCAGGTCGAAGAGAGGCAATAGAGCGTGCGGCACAGCTTGCTCAACCAAACTCAATTATTGCACTCTTGGGCAAAGGGCATGAAAATTATTACATTGTTGGCGATTCAATTTTTCACTTTGATGATTATGAAGAAATAAAAAAGTTCTAAGCTTTACGGGGAGATGCTCTTTTGTCGAATGTCACAATGCTTGCAAAGCTTAAAACTTTATCTAAATACCAAATTGCACAGTCAACAGATGACCAGTATTTTAAACGAGGTGAACATTATTTTAAAAATGAAGCACTCACTCGTTTTGTGTGGAAAAATAATGATTCGGTTTTGGAATGCTATGTTGAAGGCTCCAAAATATATCGCGTACAATTAGAGCTTAATAAGCAAAAGCATATTGTTGGCAAGTGTACGTGCCCTGTACAAAGCAATTGGGGGAATTTACCTTGCAAGCATGAAGTATGTGCTTTGCTAACTATTGTTGAACTTTTAAAAAACAATCACAAGTCTGATCGAGAAAAAGCCCTCCACGAACAATTAATAAATGCCTCATCTCAGGAGATAGCAGAACAAAGTCAAAAGCCAATATTAAAAGCTTCTGATTTTTCAGTTCACGTTTACAGGAATCATATCCTTGAAAATTTAGACTTTTCTTGCCACTTTCCAGTTTCCATACGTGTTCACTATCAAAGTAAAGATGCTCTTGATGGAAGCATAGAAATACCAAAACAGCTTAAGCCTTTTCATAACTACTTGGACGCAAAAGTTTTCTTGCATACGCTAAAAACATGTATTGATACCTACCCATTTTTCCTCCACCATGGGAAATCTACCTATCAAATAACAAGTAAAGATGTTTTTATTTGTCAGCCGGAACTTATTATTGATCTTGTTGATGATAAACAAATAGTGATGAAGCCCGCCATTCAGAGCCAAGAATCGTTTAAGAGCCTTCTTTTAATTGGTCCTGGAATTCTATTTAATCCAGACCAGGGACAATTTGGATTTTTTACAGGAGAGGTTGATATTACAACCACTCCTTGGCAATATCCTTGGATAGCTCTACGAGATGAACTTAAGAAAAAAAATACTGTAACCGAATTCATCAAGCTGTCTGACAGCCTTCAATGTGCGTTTCCAGTAAAAAGTTTAAAGCATAAACCTCTTATTTCGGCAGGATTAAATGGTCCATTACTCAGCGATTTCTCTCTTAAAATAAAAGGCAAATCTGCTCCATCGCATCCTTTTAATTTGCAAACCTCCGTTATGATCAAGAAGCTTTCACAGTCCGGCATGGTATCGGCTGAACTTAAAATTTCTCCTGATATTTTGGATGCGCAAGAAAATTTACATTCTATTACCCATTTAGTACAAAATGTTATTGATGCTTTGCCTTCAAAAAGAAAAGAGGTCCGAGTTTTTACGTATAATGCTCTGGTCGATATACTCAATGCTCAAACGGATCAAGAAAAAAACCGAATTATTGAAACGGTTGTCGATCAGTGCAAAGAGGTTCTCTACCGTCTTAACAAAGTTCAAAAAGCAAAACTAACTCAAGCACTTGAAGGCTTTAAAAACTCAAATAACCAAGCGCTTATCCAATCAATTTTTATTGTTGATGGACAATTTTCTCATTACCAGCTTTTTTTAAAAGATACAGCTCCTCTTTTTTCTGCATGTGTTAAGAGCGGGATAGTTAATTTTGAAGAAAATTCGTCATTTACAAACATGGTCATTGCTCAGGCC
Source organism: uncultured Pseudomonadota bacterium (assembly GCA_964429765.1). GTDB lineage: Bacteria > Babelota > Babeliae > Babelales > RVW-14 > JAFEAY01. Next base: position 151 of record CAYSDC010000009.1, on the reverse strand, counting down.
GACCTATTAAAAAATCTCTCTTTATTTAAGGCTGAACTCGATAAAAATGGCGTACAGCTCTTTTATGAAGGAAAGCTTATTCAGCGCGTTAAGCTCGACTTTGATATTATTATCAAGAAAAATAACGATATCGATTGGTTTGAAGTTAAGC
>CAYSDC010000008.1:30397-33123 GCA_964429765.1 uncultured Pseudomonadota bacterium | reverse complement strand
GTGAAAAAGTTTAAGTTATATAATCAAGATAACTAGTTTTATTGCTGAAAAATTCGGAGTCACACTCCGTAAATTCATTCAAAAATTCGGAATTGACCTTAAAAATGGCGCCGTAAAGGCCATAAAATGCGGATCTGTTTTGTATCATTACTTTTGCTAAAAGAGTCTAATTTGCTTTTGTGCTTATAATTGACAAGAAGAGGTCTGTTTCTTAGAGTTGAAGCGTTGTGTGGCACATTCTAATAAAGGGGAGTTTTATGAAGTTTTGGGTAGGCTTGTTGTCGGTATTGCTTTTTGTTTGTAGCAACAGTGCTTTTGCGAATGTACTTGAAATGGAGCCTGCAATTCAAAGACCTGCAGGCTCTAATCTTTTTCTTCAGGTTATAGATTCAGCTAATTATAAACAAAACAAAAGTCTTATTTCTTGTTGTAGGGTAGGATTTATGTACGCTTTTACTTCATTAAGAGATGAAAATGAAATGCGTTCTTCTTTTGAACAAGATATTATTTCTCTCAAGGAAAAAGGTTATCAAATCAGCTGTTTGCAATCTTGTAGAAAGTCAGGTGCTGCCTATGTAGCCCATATTTTACATCATCAGGACCCTAATCATGAAAGAATAATTATTGATCATTTTGGGTATTGCAACGATGATATCGCCTTTGAAGCATTTGCCTATATTTTAAATACTATTCAAAGCAAAACGCAAAAAGAGTTAGCATATTTTATGACACGCCACGAAAGCCTCAGCATAAAAAAATCTGTAAAAAAACTTAACTTTGTGGCTGATCAAGAATCGAAAAATAATGAAGGAATGTGGTATGTTTTGCCCTACATCAGCAATGTTTAAAAAAGGAATGGTATGAAAAAATTATTGAAAGTATTTGCTTTTGTGGGCACTTTACTGACATGTTCTCATGCTACTCAGCTCCCTGTACATCACATAGAACTGCAAATAGAGACTGTGGCTCCTGAAAAGATTGAAACCTACAAGAATTATTTTTGGAATGGTTATAACAAAGCATTGAGTTTTTTTCTTGATGAAAGATCGAGAAAAGCATTATTTAATCTTGGAATAAATGATGTTAAAAATGGTAACTTGGGCCTCTTGAGCGCTCAAAAAGTAACTAGCTTGGGTGGGTTTGCTTACGTTGCGCATGTGCTCTATGCGAATGCGCTATGTTCTCAGGCAGGGTGGATAGACGTTAAACATTGTGGGTATGTTGGTGACCAAGATGTCTGGGTGCGAGCGTTTGAAATGATGTTTAATGCAATTCAAGAACAAGAAAAAGCATCTCTTGCGTGCGCCGTCATTAATGTCGAAGAAAATGCAAGCTGGATAGACGCGATAACTTCGTTAGGTTTTATTGCATGTCCTGAGCTTGGTGATTCAGAAGGATGTGAAGGTTGTATTTGGTATGTTCGTCCATTTCAAAAATCTGTCAATGATGAGCAGCTTTCAGCTTTGCAAGAGTCTGATGGAACTCCTGCTCAGCAAAAAAATTCTTGCCTGAACATTCTGTAACCATCAAAACTATTTATTAAACATCAAAAGAGGAGGGGGCATGAAAATATTTTTGCTGGCTGTATTGTTGGTTATTAAGGTAGGTCAGTGTAATGCCTTTATGCTGCAGGAAATTAATAAAGATACTATTGATAGCTTACGGGATGATTATATAGCTGAAATCTTTGAAAAAGATAATCAAGGTATTTTATCTTCCAATCAATTAAATCCACTTGCTTGTTGGATGGAGCTTTGGAATGAAGTTGCTTCGGGTAAAAAAAAGATTCTTTTAGCTACCGATAAAGACCAGAAATATGTAGGGCATATATTTTTCTCCCGAAAAAAAGATGGTTGCATCCTTCTTGAGATTCCAGGTTATAGCAATCAACAGAATATACCCTATTTATTTCGATCATTTATTCGTTATGCGCGAAAGGTTGGCCATAGGCGCAATAGCCTTGTTTTTGATTTGCCCTCAAAAGATTACAAAGAACTTATGATTGATCTTGGATTTGTTGAAAGTCAAAGCATTGATGAACAGATTCAACGCTTTATCCTTACGTTCAGTAAAAAACTTAAAAAGCTTAACACGCAAAAGATCGCCTCTGGTAGTTATTATAGTGATATAAATAAAGATTAGGTTTAGATGAAAGCATCTGTTGTGTATTACAGATATTTGTTTATTTTTTATCAAGGAGAGTGTATGAAGAAATTACTTTTGGCCTTAGGGCTTGTATGTGCTTTTCAAGCACAGTGCAAAGCGATGGTTCAAGATTCAGTGCCAGATGAACTAAAATTAGAACCAGAGATTGTGACTTCGGAATCATTTAATCATAACTTCCATCTGCTGGGTTCTCATTTTAGATCTGGATTTAATAACGCAATAACTTTTCCCATGGCTGAAGAGTTAAAAATCAAGATGTTTGATCAAGGGATGAAGCTTGTTAAAACAGGAGAGTTTGAACTCATGTTTGTTCGAGAGGTTAAATTTGTAGATGGTTTTTATTCTACGTATGTAGCACACATACTCTATGCAATTCAGCCCTGTTACAATGGTGAATGGACACGAGTCAGACACGGCGGGTACTTTGGCGAAGAAAACGTTTGGGTTGCTGGATTTACTAAAATGTTTGAAAAGATTCAAGAATTGACACAAAAGCCTCTTGCCTGCTTAGTACAAGATCATCCAGAAAATGAGACTTGGAAGCGCGTGATTACTTCTTT
>CAYSDC010000008.1:29791-30387 GCA_964429765.1 uncultured Pseudomonadota bacterium | reverse complement strand
AGGCTTTGTTGCTCAGCCAGATATTCCAAGAGAAGCAGATGATCAGGATTGTATTTGGTACGTGCGACCTTTGCAGCAAAATTAAAGAGAAATTTAAATTTTTGTGAGAATCTCTGTAGAGTGTTACAGACGTCTGTTTATTTTTTTTATCAAGGAGATGGTATGAAGAAGTTGTTAGCCTTAGCACTTTTGCTTGCAAGTTTAGGTCAATGCGGCGCAATCGAGTTAATCGTCATTAGTAGTGAAAATTACGGTGATCTGGATGCTTATAAAGAAGAGATATATGAGTATTCAGACAAAAAATCGTTGCCAAGTGATCCTGAAAAAGCACAAGAAGCGCAGCTAAAAGTATGGGGCGAGGTAGCTGCAGGAAAAAGAAATCTCGTAATTGCATGTGATGATGATCGCCAATACATGGGGCACCTCTATTTCTCTCAAGATGATGCGCGAATACGACTTGCTGTTCAAGGGTTTAAAGATCCTGCACAACAAGGGTTTATTTTGGCGAATTTTATAAAAAAACTACAACTTTTAGGTTATGACGAAAATAGAAGTATTGGAAATGAACTTTATTTTGCGTTTCCACCCTCACTTAT
>CAYSDC010000008.1:26929-29781 GCA_964429765.1 uncultured Pseudomonadota bacterium | reverse complement strand
AAAGTTTTTATAAACGCATTTAAGTTTGTTCAAAGTTCAGAACCTATGTCTGATGAGCATCGTGAAAAGTGCAGAGATTATGGTTTTCCAGAAAATTTAATACAAGAACTTGTATGGTTTATTCGTCCAGGCGATGCAGTAATACCGGCAGTCTAATCAGCTGTCTTACAAGTCTTTTAACAAGGAGATGGCATGAAGAAGCTGTTAGCTTTAGCTCTTTTTGCACTGAGTGTCGGTCAATGCCGTGCAACTAAACTAGAGATAAAATTATCTGTGGTTGATAGCTCGAATATCCAAAAATTTGCGTCATTTAAAGATGCTGTTTTTAGTGCATCGTATAAAGATGTTCAGCCGAGCGATCTTGAAAAAGCTGCGCAAACTCAAGAGAAAGTATGGCAAGAAGTTACGACTGGGGAAAGAAACCTTCTTCTTGCTTGTTTTGTAATTGATGATGCCAGTGTTGAAACCGGCAAATATCTGGGGCATATATTCTTTATTGTTCAAGATGACGGTCGCATACGAATAGGGGTTCCTGGTTTTGAAGATCGTTCTGATGGAAATACCAAATCGATGCTGACCCTATTTTTGAATTACTTACAAAACTTAGATGGCATGAAACATGAGATTATCTTTTCACTCCCTGGTTCAGTTGTCTCATCATATCAGCTACTTATAACGTATTTTCAATTTGTTGAAAGTCCTTCTGTTGCTCTAGAAAATTCGGTTGAAAAAGCAATGAGTTATGGCTTCAATCAAAAAGAAGCAGAGCAGTTTCGATGGTTTCTTCTTCATACGGATGTAGATCTGTTGGCGCTTGATTAAGCTTCCTTTAATTTTTTAAAGGGGTACGGTGTAATTATGCATGCCGTACCCTTTTTTGTTTGTGGCAACAAAGAGTAAGAGTTTGTTAAATTGCTTGCTCAGTTGCTTCGATTCTCCATGTTTTTATAGTTCCATCTGCACCAGATGAAAGGAGCAAATCATTATACGTACACAGCGCATAAATTGCTTGGGTATGAGCGCTTTCTTGAGTGTGTAGGAGTGTAAGTTCTCCGTTCTGAGAGATTTGCCAAATTTTAATTGAACCATCTATTGAAGCTGAAAAAAGCAAGCCGTTATTAGCATGAAGCGTAGTAATAAAATCGTTATGAGCTTCTTGCGATAGAGCAAGATCGGTAAACGACATGCGAATCGCCTCAATGAGAGCTCCCTTTATTAATCCTTGTGATTCTTCGTAGAAGAGGAGATTGCCATAGGTACACATTGCCGCATGTTTAGAATTTTTTATTGTACTAAGGTGCTTAATAGTTCCGTCTTCAGTTATTTTCCAGAATTCATTGCGTAGCTTTCTTTGGATTGATTTACTTTTTTTTGTAACAATCAGTCTATTGTTAGAAATGCTCATAATAGACTCAACTTCTTCAGATTTGCTAAGATCTTGAACGCAAAGAGGGATTATTGGTTCATCCTTTAGTACTCCTAGTACTCGCCATGTGTTGATATGTGATATTGTCCATGAAATAAGCATATTACCATGAGCACAAAGACCTAAAATTGGAAGGCAATCGTTTACTTTAATAGTTTCTCTTCTGGCTGGATAAGAACGATACATTTCTCCTTGTTCGCTTATTTGCCACGAGATAAAAAAGGGATTTCCTTGCTGGACAGATATGACTTTATTGTTAAGGGCACACAGTGATACCACATTTGAGCCATTCACTTGATGAGTTTGTAAGTGCCTCAAATGCAGTGATTGTGCTTGTTTAAAAAAAATTGCGCTAAAAAACAATGAAGTCAGAGCAACTGAGTTTATAAAATATTTCATTAAAATCCTTTATTAACCATAAAAAACTAACTGAAATGAGGTGAAATACAAACCTGTGTAGACCAAAAATTCAATAGATGGCGTTTTTGACGTTGTGATGAGAATGCCAGATATATAAAATTTTACTAGAATCAAAGCTGTTGCTTTTTTTAAGGTGCTTTGCAAAGCTTATTACAGTTTTAAAGGTACTTCAAAATTGCTTACGAGGACTGAACTTGAGACCAATTGATTTGCTTCGATTGAAAAATTATGAAATTGATGCGATTGAAAGTTCGTTTAAGAAACATTTTGGTGAAAATGACCATTTATGGATTTTTGGATCGCGAGTGAATCGTAACTTACGAGGTGGAGATATTGATTTGTATATAGAAACAGAGATTTCGCAACCAGAAAGCATTATCGCAAAAAAAAGTAAATTTGTTGTTGAGTTATATGATCGACTGGGCGAACAGAAAATTGATGTTGTTATCAATATGCTCAAAAGTAAAATTAGATTGCCAATATACGAAATTGCTCGAAAAACAGGAGTGCTATTGGTATGAAAAAAATAATTAAAGATGAAATTATCAAGGTTGCTCAAGTTCACGAAAAGCGACTTTTGTATGCGCTGAAGTCGCTTGCTCATCTTATTCCATTTACAGCAGAAAAAGTACAGGATTTGAGCGAACATGACTTTTTGGTGGTCGAGCTTATGACCAACAGGTTCTCTAAATTACAAGATTTTGTTGGAGCGAAAATAATTAATCTGTTTTTAGACATTTCCCAGGAGCCTTACGAAGCATTAACGATGATTGACAAGCTTAACAAGCTTGAAAAGTTTCATATTATTGATGATAAAGATGTTTGGCAAGAGATGAGAGAGTTGAGAAACCACTTAGCGCACGAGTATCCCGATCAGCCGGAATTAGTTGCACAGTTTCTTAATCAAACCTATTCTTTTTCTCAAGAGCTTTTGCAAATTTTGACTAAGCTTCTTCAGCGTATTAATTAATGGAATAAAGTACAGGAGTCTCAGCTAGCTTGCTTT
>CAYSDC010000008.1:23476-26919 GCA_964429765.1 uncultured Pseudomonadota bacterium | reverse complement strand
TGCTTTTTTTAAGGTGCTTTGCAAAACTCGCCATAGCCTTGTTTCATTGAAGTTGTTTGTTTAAAAAAGGAGAAGATATGAAGAAGATAATGGCAATGGTTGCATTTTTAACGTTTGGAGTAGTTGCTTGTAATGCAGCTCTTGAACTCGTGACAATTGGTTCAGGAAATATTGAAAAATATGAGTATCTAAAAGAATTTATTAGTCAAAATAGTGAAAAAAAAGTGCTCCCTGGTTCTGAGCAAAATATTCAGCATGTTCAGAGTACTATCTGGGACGAAGTAGCAGAAGGCAGCAGAAATCTACTTGTTGCTTTGGATGGTGAGCAATATGCTGGGCATATGTTTTTCATTGTTCATAAAGATCAAGATAGAATTCGTATAGGTGTGCCAGGGTGCAAAGATCAATCTCAATTTATTCAACTATTAACATTATTTTTAGATGATTTACGAAAATTAGGTAGTTTTGACACGGGCGAAGTAATAAATGAAATTATTTTCACAGTTCCTCAAGATATGGTTTCTTATTATCAACCACGGATTAATTACTTTGGGTTTGTTGAAGATCCTTCTGTTGCAATAGAAGGTTTGGCTGAAAAATGTGTATAATATGGTTACGATGCAGAACAAGCACAAACGCTTGCTTGGTTTGTATTACGTAAAGATGTGGTATTGCCAACAGCTTAAAAAAGTTTCTTTGCTTTTCAATTTAAAAGGGGCACCCTCGGGTGCCCCTTTTAAACATTTTTATTCAAACGAGAAGCTCATAAGGGCTTGTCTTTTTACTGCTTATTTGCAAAAATGACTTGAATTTTACAAACTTTGCCCACAGATAAAGGTAGCACATGTCAAAAAAGTGTCTTGGTCATATTCTTTCCGGTTCGCTTATCGAAGGCATGGTTATGCGCCTTGATGCCGGCTGCAGTCTCGAAGAGATCAAGACCGGCAAGTTTGTCTCTGTTATTGGCGACCAATACACCTTTTTTTCTATGATTACAGACATTGAGCTCCAAGTAACTCATCCCGATATCCTGCTGTTTCCTCCCAGTGAGCATGAAAAGCTTTTAGGCCAACTGCTTAAAAAGCGTGACATCTACGCGCGTGTTGTTCTGCGTCCTATGCTCATGCTTGATAAAAACAGAAACCGCATGCCGGTTAAAACTATTCCGTTCCACTTTGCTCCGGTGTATGAAGCGAGCAATCAGGATATTGCTGAGATTTTTGGTGATGAAAAGATGGGTTCAAAGTACTTCAATATCGGCGTGCCGCTTGATATGAATGCACCGGTTTGCCTAGACCTTGAGCGCTTTACCGAGCGAAGCAATGGTATTTTTGGTAAAACGGGAACCGGTAAAACATTTATTACGCGCTTGATTCTTGCCGGTATGGTTAAAAATGACAAAGCGGTTAACCTGATTTTTGATATGCATAGCGAGTATGGCTTTCAGGCTCGTAAAGAGGGCCAAGGGCAGATGTTTGTTAAAGGACTTAAAACCCTTTTTCCACATAAAGTTGCTATTTTCTCACTTGATCCAGATTCAACCAGACGTCGAGGCTGTTCGCCCGATGTTGAGGTAGTACTTGGGTATCAAGATATTCGTGTAGAAGATGTCATGCCTTTGCAGGATGAATTGAACCTGCATCCAACAGCGCTTGAAGCCGCTTATTTAATCGCAAGTAAATATAAAAACAATTGGCTCCAGGTCTTGCTAGAACAAGAAGGAACCATTAAAGAATTTGCTGCAGAAATCGGAGCTCATGCAGAATCGGTTGGTGCATTGCATCGCAAGCTCAAGCGGCTTGAACGGTTCCCATTCTTGCGCAAAACTTCGGGTGCAACATCGATGATTGATCGCTTAATGGAGTATTTGGACAAGGGGATTCATGTGGTGCTCGAGTTTGGTACGCACACCTCTATGCTTAGTTACTTATTGATTGCAAACATCATTACCCGTCGAGTACACGAAGAATATATCGCTAAAACCGAAAAATTTTTAGCATCTCAGCGCAAGGACGAAGAGCCTAAAAAGCTGATGATTACTATCGAAGAGGCTCATAAATTTCTCAATCCAACAGCTGCACGCCAAACTATCTTTGGCACCATTGCACGCGAAATGCGTAAGTATTACGTTTCATTGTTGGTGGTTGATCAGCGTCCATCGGGCATTGATCCAGAAATTATTTCTCAAATTGGAACCAAAGTGGTTGCGTTGCTCAGTGATGAAAAAGATATTCAAGCGGTTTTGACCGGTGTGAGCGGTGCCAGCAGTCTACGTACAGTGCTTGCAACGCTTGATACTAAACAGCAGGTTTTGCTTCTTGGGCATGCGGTTCCCATGCCGGTTATTGTCAAAACCCGTGAATATAACGATGAGTTTTATAAGGATATGGGCGGCTTGGTAAGCATTAAGGATGTTAAACAAGCAATTGATGAGATCTTTTAAACGACGATATCACTAGTCTGCAGCTTCGTACGATTCCATTTCAAATTCTTCTGCAATTTTAAAATTTTTTATTTTCTCATTAATAATGTTCCGGTAGGTGAGTCCATTATTATTTTTTATATCAGGATTAGCGCCGTATTTTAACAGTAATTTACCAACCTTATCATCGATATCGTAATCAGGTTCAAAAATATGTGCGGCGTAGTGCAGTGCTGTTTCACCGCTTTCATCTTGTGCATCAATATTGATTTCATCAAATTCCAGCAGAACCTTCATTAACGTGATATTATCAACAGCTTCATGTAAAGGTGCCATGCCGTAGTTGTTGCGTGCATTAATAAGAGTTTTAAATAAGGTAATAACTTGATAATAGTACTCCGTATCACCAGGATGCGAGTATTTGCTGAAGTGGCTAGCGCCAAGTTCGTGAAGTACGCTATCACCAGTTTCTGCACAACGTGCATCGGGATTCGCTCCACGCTTGAGTAATTGTGATAAGAGTTGGTTTTTCTTTTTCTTAAGGAGGCCGAATAAAAAAGGCTTTCCATCTTTTCTGTAGAGATTGGGATACTCTCGCATGAATTCAGTAAGAACTTCTTCTTGTGAATTACCGTCTAGGCTTACTATCGCATATTGATGGTCATGCAATGCGTTGAATTCTTCTGACTCTTTACCAAAAGCCCACGCAATAATTTGAACATAGTGTTCTTGGGCCAGTGTTGGTTCGTCTTTATGTAGAGCATTGATCATTTGGTAGAGTGCATAACTCCATTCATTGTGCTTCACAAGTTGGGCAAGAAGTGTCTTTTCTTCAGTAGTGAGATTTTTGGTGCTAAAAGTTGGTTGGTTATCAAAAATCATACATGAAGATGCGATTTGTAATTTTGCAAGAAATGAGTCTGTGCAGAGCTGCTGTGCCCAATTATGTGCAGCTTCATAGTAAGTATTTACAGGTACGTTCATTGCATGCAACGAAAAAGAAGAGGTTGTAAGAAGTATT